>CAYYCN010000015.1:0-43853 GCA_964470355.1 uncultured Sphaerotilus sp. | reverse complement strand
GCATGAAGGCCGCCGAGTGGCAGTTCAGGCAGTAGTTGACGAACAGCTTGGCGCCACGCTGCAGAGCAGCCTGGTCACTGGCCTTTTCCGTGGGGAACTTGTCCCACGGAATGCCGGCGTCGGAAGCCTGGGCCGGGGCGATGAACGCCAGTCCGGCCGAGGCGGCGACGAGCAGGGAGGCAATGGTCTTTTTCATGATGAATGAAGCTCCGTGTCCGTGCGCTGGCATCAGTGCGGCTTGAAGGTCACGCGGTCCGGCACCGGCTTGAACTCACCCAGCGGCGTCCAGATGGGCATCAGCAGGAAGAAGCCGAAATAGAACAGCGTGCCGACCTGAGCGATCAGGGTGCCCATGTCCGACGGCGGCTGGATGCCCAAATAACCCAGGACGACGAAGAACACCACAAACACGGCGTACAGCGCCTTGTGCCAGGTCGGGCGGTAGCGGATCGACTTGACCGGGCTCATGTCGAGCCAAGGCAGGAAGAACAGCAGCACGACTGCACCACCCATCACGACCACACCCCAGAACTTCGCGTCGAACGTCTTGAGCAGGCCCACGGCCACGACGGCACCGATCAGCACGGCCAGCTTGGCCTTGGAAGGCAGCTTGCCCTTCAGGAACACCAGCACGGCAGCCAGCCCGATGATCACCGACAGCACGTTGATCATCACGTCGGTGGTCGCACGCAGCATCGAGTAGAACGGCGTGAAGTACCAGACCGGAGCGATGTGCAGCGGGGTCTTGAGCGGATCGGCCGGGATGAAGTTGTTGAACTCCAGGAAGTAGCCGCCGGCTTCGGGCGCGAAGAACACCACGGCCGAGAACACGATCAGGAACAGCGAGACGCCGAAGATGTCGTGCACCGAGTAGTACGGGTGGAACGGAACGCCGTCCAGGGGCTTGCCGTTGGCATCCTTGGGGGCCTTCGGGCCCTTGATCTCGACACCGTCGGGGTTGTTCGAACCCACTTCGTGCAGCGCGATGATGTGGGCCACGACCAAACCGATCAGGATCAGCGGCACGGCGATGACGTGGAAGCTGAAGAAGCGGTTCAGGGTGGCATCGGACACCACATAGTCGCCACGGATCAGCAGCGCCAGGTCCGGACCGACAAACGGCACGGCAGCGAACAGGTTCACGATCACCTGAGCGCCCCAGAACGACATCTGGCCCCACGGCAGCAGGTAGCCCATGAAGGCTTCGGCCATCAGCGCCAGGAAGATGGCGCAACCGAAGATCCACACCAGCTCGCGCGGCTTGCGGTAAGAACCGTAGATCAGGCCGCGGTACATGTGCAGGTAGACCACGACGAAGAACGCCGAGGCACCGGTCGAGTGCATGTAGCGGATCAGCCAGCCCCAGGGCACATCACGCATGATGTACTCGACCGAGGCGAACGCGACGGCCGCGTCCGGCTTGTAGTGCATGACCAGGAAGATGCCGGTGACGATCTGGATCACCAAGACCAGCATGGCCAGCGAACCGAAGATGTACCACCAGTTGAAGTTCTTCGGAGCGTAGTACTCCGACATGTGCTCCTTGTACATCTTGGTGGCCGGGAACCGGTTGTCCACCCAGGTCATGAGCTTTTCTGCGACCGGCGCATCGGCCGGCGCGACTTTGAATTCAGCCATGATTGCCTTTCGTGTGTGCTGCGCAGGCCTCAGGCCTTCTTGTCTTCACCGATCAGCAGCTTGGTGTCGCTGAGATACATGTGCGGCGGGACTTCGAGGTTGTCCGGAGCGGGCTTGTTCTTGAACACGCGTCCGGCGATGTCGAAGGTCGAACCGTGGCAGGGGCACAGGAAGCCGCCCTGCCAGTCCGGCGGCAGCGACGGCTGGGCGCCCGGCTGGAACTTATCCGACGGAGAGCATCCAAGGTGGGTGCAGATGCCCAGCACGACCAGGTATTCCGGCTTGATGGAGCGGTAGTCGTTCTTGGCGTACTCGGGGGTCGGGTAGGCGGTGCGGACCGACTTCGGATCGACCACCTCGGGCTCGGTCTTCTTGAGCGAGGCCAGCATCTCGGGCGTGCGGCGCACGATCCAGACCGGCTTGCCGCGCCATTCGACGGTGATCTTCTCACCCGGCTTGATGCCGCTGAGATCCACTTCCACCGCGGCACCGGCGGCTTTGGCGCGTTCAGAAGGCGTGAAGGTGCTGACAAAGGGCACGGCGGCGGCAACGCCGACGACCCCGCCGGCGCAGCCCGACGCGATCAGCCACGTCCGCTTCGCCTGATCGACTTGCTGGTCACTCATGTGAATCCTCGGGAAAAGATGATTCCGGTCATAAAACTAGGCAACCGAAGATTTTAGCCGACAGCTTGTGTGGTTTCTTGTTCTTGCGCACGCCGGTGGGGCACTCCCGCCCCAGCGCGAGGCAGGGATACAACATGCACCCCGACTTGACATGTAACAAATTGCGGGAATACTGCGACTGGGAAGCCACTTTCGCAGGCACCCACGAATTGACAACCTCAAGGAGAACCTACATGGGTATCGCTTCTGAATTCAAGGAATTTGCCCTCAAGGGCAATGTCATGGACCTCGCCGTCGGCGTGATCATCGGCGGCGCATTCGGCAAGATCGTCGACTCCCTGGTGGGCGACATCGTGATGCCGATCGTGGGCAAGGTTTTTGGAGGCCTTGACTTCGCCAATTCCTTCATTCCTTTGGCCGGACAGACCGCCACCACGCTGGCGGAAGCCAAGAAGGCGGGTCCCGTCCTGGCTTACGGCAACTTCATCACCATCCTGATCAACTTCGTCATCCTGGCGTTCGTGATCTTCATGATGGTGCGCCAGATGAATCGCATGAAGCGCGAGGCCCCGCCGGCCCCGCCCGCGCCGCCGGCGGAAGACGTCGTGTTGCTTCGTGAGATCCGCGACGCCCTGAAGAAGTGAGGACTGGGGCCGCGCCTGAGATCAGGCCGGCCCCGCCGATCGATTTCAGGCGCAGCCTCCGACAGGCCACTCGTTCGCCTGGACCACGACCGAGCCCTGAACTCTCGTCAGGGCCTCCCAAGCACCGCCGCAATGGCCTGGGCGGTCGCTTCGACGTTGCCATTGTTGAGCCCGGCCACGCACATGCGCCCCGAGCGCACCAGATACACGCCGTGAACGTCACGCAGTTCGTCGACCTGGGCCGGGGAGAGCCCCGTGTAGCTGAACATGCCGCGCTGGGACACGAAGTAGCCAAAGTCCCGATCGGGCATCCGCGACACCAGCACATCGTGCAAGCGCTGCCGCATCTGGCGAATGCGCTCGCGCATGCCTCCGAGCTCCGCCTCCCATGAGGCATGCAGGGCCGGATCGGCCAGGACCTGCGCCACCAGTTCGCCACCGTGAGTGGGCGGACTCGAGTAGTTCTTGCGCACCGCCACCTGCAGCTGGCCCACCACCAGCACGGCTTCGGCCACCGTCGGGCTGACCACCGTCAGGCCGCCGACACGCTCGCCATACAGGGAAAAGCTCTTCGAGAAACTGTTCGCCACCAGGAAAGCCAGGCCCGCATCGGCCAATGCCCGAAGCGCAAAGGCATCCTCAGGCACACCAACGCCAAACCCCTGGTATGCGATGTCCACAAAAGGGATCAGCTCGCGCTCGGCCAGAACGGGAATGAGTTCCGCCCACTGCGCGGCACTCAGGTCCACGCCGGTCGGGTTGTGGCAGCAGGCGTGCAGCAGCACGATGCTCCGCCGGGGCAGTCCGCGCAGCGTCTCCAGCATGTCGGCCAACCGCAGCCCACCGGTCTGCGGGTCGTAGTACGGGTACGTCGACACCTGGAAACCAGCCCCCTCGAAGATGGCGCGGTGGTTGTCCCAGGTCGGATCACTGACCCACACCCCCGACGACGGAAAGTACTTGCGCAGGAAGTCGGCGCCGACCTTCAGGGCGCCAGACCCCCCCAGCGACTGGATCGTCACCGCGCGCCCGGAGCCCACGACTTCATGCGACGCACCAAACAGCAGATGCTGGATCTGCTCGCGCAGCCGCGCCGATCCGGTCATCGGCAGGTAGCCGCGGGGCCCGATGGACTGGAGCATGGCCCGCTCAGCCTGCTGCACGGCCTGCATCACCGGCAGACGTCCGGCGTCGTCGAAGTAGATCCCGATGGACAGGTTGATCTTGTCCTGGCGGGGATCCTTCTGGAAATTTTCGTTGAGCGTGAGGATGGGATCGCCAGCGTAGGCGTCGACGTGTTCGAACATGGTCGGTGAACTCCGGATCGGGAAGTCGAATTATCGACCCCCAGCCTCAGGGGTCGCGGCACTTGTGCCTCCCAGCCCCCCCTCAAGCACGGGCAGCGCCGCTCTTGACCGCCCAGGAGCGGATTTCAAGAATCCAGGCATGCTCGCTGCCCCTCGTCCCCATCGCCGTCTGCGCACCCGCGTCGGCCTGTTCGGCTTCTCCGAGTTCGAGCGCGCAGCCCTCGACAGCTACTTCCGGCTCCTGGCGGGATTGGGCCGGACCTACGAGTTGGTTCTCCCCATCGGAGACTGCGATCTCATCGTCGCCAACTCGGACAACCTTGAAGCATTGACCCAGGTCGGTCGGTCCGGACGGATTCCGGACACCTTGTTCATCGGACACCGTGCCGTGCCGGCCAGCGCCGCCGGACACCTGCCCCGCCCCATCGACGCCCGCCGGGTGCGCCAGGTCCTCGACGAGATCCGTCAGAAACGCCAGCCGGCCCCGCGCCCTGCCATGCACGTGCGCCAGTGGAGCCAATCTGCCGATCAGGTGCTCGACTTCCGGAACCCATCGGGCTTCAGCAATTCGGTCATGCTGGAGTGCGAAGCGTCGCTCGATGCCGTGCTGATCGTCAGCGCCAGCCCCGCCGAACGGGAGGTGCTGCGCTGCCTGCTCGACCGTTACGGCTACCACGTCGACGTCGCCACACATTCCGGCGAGGCCCTGCGGCGGGTCCGCGCGCAGTCGTACGCCTTTGTGTTTCTGGGACTGGAACGCGACGGGCACACGGTGCTGACCGCCGCGCGGCACCTGAGACACGGCCGCGCCCGCACGGCACCCTGCATCGTGGCCCTCACCGGCCGCGGGCAGCCCGTGCAGCGGCTGAGGGCCCTGTTCGCCGGCTGCGACGCCACACTGTCCGCACCCATCGACGAGCCTCAGTTGCTGTCCTTGCTGGCCCGGCACGACAACACCTTCGAACGGGTGTTCGAGGCCACGGCGCCCATGGCCCTCTGATCGTCGGATCGGTCGGCCCTCAGGCCCCTGGCTTTTGCCAAGCGGCCAAGACGGTTGCCAACAGGATGAGCCCACCGCCAGCCACCAGCGTCAGGCTCCACGACGCGCCCCCCCACCACACGGCGGAAACCGACGCAAAGACCACCTCGGCCGGCATCACCACCGATGTCACATTCGCCGGCAGGCGCGAAGCCCCGTACTGCAACGCCAGGTTGGACCCCAGGAACACCAGCGACAACGCCACCACCGGCCCGATCCACGCCCAGGCCGGCAACGGCGGCCAGGACACCTGCCCCGCACCCCATCCGCCTGCGGCTCCCGTGGCGGCCACCAGACCGGACAGGGCACACCCGCCCAGGAACATGGCCAACGCACGCGCAGACTCCGGACGGCGGGCCTCCCGGCGCAACATGACGTTGTTGAGTGCAAACGCCAACCCACCCAACAGGCCGAGCCCATCGGCCGGATGCCACCCGGCACCGCCCGACACGACCCCCTGCCCTTCGGTGAGCACCAAAGCAGCGCCCCCCAGCGCCAGCATCACCCGCAAGACAATGCCCGCCCCCGGCCGCTCACCCAGCAACCACCACGCCAGGAACACCGTCCACACCGGCATCAGGTAAAACAGCAGCACCACCCGGGTGACATCGCCGATCGTCACCCCCCAGTTGAAACCGGCGTTGGTCAGGCCCGACGCCAAGGCCAACCAACCCAGAACGGGTGCACGCGCCAATTCGCGCCACGCGCGGGGGCGCCACAGCGTCAAGACCAGCGTGGACACGCCATACAGAATCGACGTACTCCACAAGGGATGCACCCCCCGCTCCAGGAGCAGGCGGAACGGCCACCAGGACAGCCCCCAGGACGCGGCGTTGAACAGCAGGGCCAGCACGGCCAACCCCGCCCCCGCAGCCATGACCGGCATGCCGTTGCCGCTTCAGTGGCCGTCGCTGCGGGCCAATGCCAGCAGACGCGCCACCTCGTCACCGTGGCGCTGGGTGTTGCGCCGATGCCAGCGACCGATCAGCGCCATGGTGCCGGCCACCATGAGACCAAAGATGGTGATGGCCCCAAACGCGGTCAACCCCCCCTTGGTCAGGGCACTGTAGAGGGCCCCCAACGCCAGGATGCACGCCTGCTCGTTGAAGTTCTGCACGGCGATCGACCGTCCCGCCCCCATCAGGTTGTGCCCCCGATGCTGCAGCAACGCATTCATGGGCACCACCAGGTAACCGCCCACGCCGCCCAGCAGGATCAGGAACGGCGCCGCCAGCCAGACGTTGTCGATGACGTTGAGGATGATGAGCAACAGGCCCATGCCCACACCGAGCGGGATCACGGAGGTCGCCCGATCCAGCTTCATGGTCATGGAAGCCACCACAGCCCCCACCGCCGTGCCCAAAGCCACCACGCCAACCAGGGAGGTGGCCTGCGTCGTACCGTACCCCAGGGCCGCTGCAGCCCAGGCGAGCACGATGTAGCGCAGATTGCCGGAGACGCCCCAGAACAGGGTCGTCGTGGCCAGCGAAATCTGGCCCAGCTTGTCCCCCCACAAGCGCGAGTTGCAGCGTCCGAAGTCCCGTACCAGTTCCAGCGGGCTCTCCACCAGGGGCTGCAACTCGGTCTCGGTGCGCGGAATGCGCAGGTTGAACAGCGCCGCGGCCACGTACAACGACACCAGCGAGGCGATTGCCACCTGCGGCGCCGTGTCGATGCCGGTGTCGATCCAGGGCAGATCGATCGCCAGCAGGGTCGGCGCCAGATGCGCCCCGATCAACTGCCCCCCCAGCAAGACCCCGAGGATGATGGACGTGATGGTCAGGCCCTCGATCCAGCCGTTGGCCTTGACCAGCTGTGAAGGCGGCAGCAACTCGGTCAGGATGCCGTACTTGGCCGGCGAATACGCCGCAGCCCCCAGACCCACGATCGCGTAGGCCAGCAAGGGGTGCGTCCCGAACAGCATCATCAGACACCCGATGATCTTGATGCTGTTCGAATAGAACATCACCTTGCCCTTCGGGATGGCATCTGCGAATGCGCCCACAAACGGGGCCAGCACGACGTAGAACAGCGCGAACATGGGCACCAGGGCCGCTCGCTGCCATTCCGCGGCCCCGGAGGTGCGCAGCAGTTCGACCGCGGCCACAAACAGTGCGTTGTCTGCCAGCGAGCTGCAGAACTGCGCTGACATGATGGTGTAGAAACCTTTTTTCATCCGCGGCTCAGAAGGGGACATCGACCTGTACCGAAGATGCGTACACCTACTCGGACCGGAGCGCGGGTTTATAGCATGAGGACCGCCTCGTCCCGGCACAAATCAATGGCCCCCGCGCACCGGGCCGTGTGGCGGATCCCCTGGGGTTTCTCCTCACCCTCGAGTGGCAGAATCGACCGCATGCCCCGTCCGATCCAAGCCCTCATCCACCCCGACGCCCTGGCCCACAACCTACAACGGGCCCGGCAGTGCGCGCCCGACGCACGGGTCTGGGCCATTGTGAAGGCCAACGCCTACGGACACGGCATCGAGCGGGTGTTTGGCGGGCTGCAGGGGGCCGACGGCTTTGCACTGCTGGACCTGGCCGAGGCCGAACGACTGCGCGCCCTGGACTGGCGAGGCCCCATCCTGTTGCTGGAAGGGGTGTTCGATCCCCGCGACCTGGAGGTCTGCTCCCGCCTGAACCTGTGGCACACCGTTCACCACGAAGCCCAGATCGACTGGCTGGCCCTGCACAAGACCCATCAACCCCACCGCGTCTTCCTCAAGCTCAACGGTGGCATGAACCGGCTGGGACTGCGCCCTCACGCCTTCCGCGCGGCCTGGACGCGTCTGAACGCCTTGCCCCAGGTTGAAGAAGTGAGCCTGATGATGCACTTCTCCGACGCCGATGCCCCGGGCGGCATCGACGAAGCACTGGCCTGCTTCCACACCACCACCGCCGACCTGCCCGGGGAACGCAGCCTGGCCAACAGCGCCGCCGTGCTGCGCCACGGCCACTGCCCCGAGGTGCGCGGCGACTGGGTGCGGCCCGGCATCATGACCTACGGCAGCGCACCCGATGCCAGCGAGCACGACATCCACCACTGGGACCTGCGCCCCACCCAGACCTTGCGCTCGCGTGTCATCGCCGTGCAGCACCTGCAAGCCGGGGACTCCGTCGGCTACGGCAGCACCTTCCGCGCCGATCGGGCCTTGCGGGTCGGCACCGTGGCCTGCGGATACGCCGATGGTTACCCGCGTGTGTGCGGCACCGGCACACCAGTGCTGGTCGATGGCGTGCGAACCCGCACGGTGGGCCGGGTGTCGATGGACATGCTGTCCGTGGACCTCAGCGATCTGCCCAGCGCCGGCCTCGACAGCGAAGTCACCCTCTGGGGCCACGGCCCGAACGGCAGCGTGCTGCCCATCGACGACGTGGCCCGTTGCGCCCAGACCCTGGGCTACGAGTTGATGTGCGGCGTGACCCCGAGAGTCCCTGTGTCGGTGGCAGACGGTCAAGTTGTGTAAGCTGATTCCATCCTGACAAACCCTGACCCCTCCATGGATCTGCCCTCCTCCCAACTCTCGATGACCGTGCTGATGACGCCGGACATGGCCAACTTCTCCGGCAACGTGCACGGCGGCACCATCCTCAAGCTGCTGGACCAGGTGGCCTACGCCTGCGCCAGCCGTTACGCCGGCCGCTACGTCGTCACCCTGTCGGTGGATCAGGTGATGTTCCGCCAGCCCATCCACGTGGGCGAGCTGGTCACCTTCCTGGCCAGCGTCAACTACACCGGCACCTCATCGATGGAAGTGGGCATCAAGGTCGTGACCGAAGACATCTGCAGCCAGGTTCGTCGGCACGCCAACAGCTGCTTTTTCACGATGGTGGCGGTCGACGACGGCAAACCCGTGGCCGTTCCCGCCCTCAAGCCACAGACGCCCGAGGAAAAGCGCCGCTGGGAAGGCGCCAAGGCCCGCCGACAGCTGCGCACGGAAATGGAACAGCGCCTGCGCGAGCTGCGCAAGCCCACCGCGGCCGGCCCGGCTTCACAAGGATGAAACCGCCCCGCATCTCGGCCTCGGAGGTGGAGTTCTCTGCCATTCGGGCGCAGGGAGCGGGAGGACAGAACGTCAACAAGGTGTCGAACGCAGCGCATCTGCGTTTCGACCTCCACCGCTGTGCGCTGCCCGAGCCGCTGAAGCAGCGCCTGCTGGCTTGGCCAGACCGGCGCATCGGCGCCGACGGCGTCATCGTGATCAAGGCGCAGGACCACCGCAGCCTGCCCCGCAACCAGCTCGACGCCCTGGCTCGCCTGCAGGCCCTGATCGACGAGGCCGCTCACGTCCCGAAGGCACGCCGGCCCACCCGGCCGACCCGTGGATCCCAACAGCGCCGGCTGGAGAGCAAATCGCGCCACAGCCAGATCAAGGCCGGACGGCGCGGGGCCCCGGACTGACCCGGCTCACCCCCCGAACCAGCGCGACCACGCCCGTCCGTAGGCCTGCGGATCGGTCAAGGCCACAAAGACCCACCCCGCGATCGCGCCCCCCAGATGGGCATCGTGGTTGACCCGCCCACGCGCCTGCCGAGCCGCCCACAGGCTGTACGCCAGGTAACCCACGGCAAACAGCGGCGCTGGAATCGGCACCGGAATGGGCAGGATGAACAGCGATGACCCCGGAAAGTACACGATGGATGCAAACAACACCGCCAGGATGGCCCCGGAGGCGCCCAGGCTGCTGTAGCCCGGATGGTTCCGGTGCCGCCACCACGTGCCCAGACTGCTGACCAGCAGCCCGAAAAAATAGAGCACCAGGAACCGCTCGGTCCCGAGCGCCCGCTCCAGCCCGAACCCAAACGCCCAGAACGTGAAGGCGTTGAACATCAGGTGCGTCAGATCGGCATGAATGAAGCCGCTGGTCACCAACGTGTGCCACTGCCCGGCACGCCACACCTGGGCCGGACGCAGCAGGTGGCGTTCGATCAGAGACGGCCGAGACCACAGCCCGACCAAGCTCACGAGGACAAATGCCGCCAGGATGGCGGTGGAAGCGGGAGCGCCGGCCACGGCGCTGGATGCAAAAGCCATGACCGGCTTTGTAGCACGGACGCCGCAAGGGAGAATGCCCCATGGCCCGAGACAAGACCCTCTACACCTGTCGCGATTGCGGCGGCACCAGCCCGAAGTGGCTCGGCAAGTGCCCCCAATGCGGCGCCTGGAACACCCTGGATGAAACCCGCGCCGAACCCTCGGGCGGGCGCAACCACCGCTTCCAGGCCCTGGCCCCGACGCACAGCGTGTCCAACCTCGCCGACATCGCGGCGGCGGACGTCGCCCGCACGCCCACCGGCCTGGAAGAGCTCGACCGCGTGCTCGGCGGCGGCATCGTCGAAGGAGGGGTGGTGCTCATCGGCGGTGATCCGGGCATCGGCAAGAGCACGCTGCTGCTTCAAGCCGCGGAAGGACTGTCCCACCAGATGAAGGTGCTTTATGTGACCGGCGAGGAGTCCGGGGCACAGGTTGCGCTGCGCGCCCAACGCCTGGGTCTGGGGGGCCAGCAACTGCGCGTGCTGGCCGAAATCGGCCTGGAGGCCATCACGCACACCCTGGCAGCGGAACAGCCCGCGTTCTGTGTCATCGACTCCATCCAGACGCTGTTCACCGACCAGCTGACATCGGCCCCCGGCTCCGTGGCCCAGGTGCGCGAATGTGCAGCTCAACTCACCCGCGTGGCCAAGTCCAGCGGGTGCACGGTGGTGCTCGTCGGCCACGTCACCAAGGAAGGGGCCCTGGCGGGTCCACGCGTGCTCGAACACATGGTCGACACCGTGCTGTATTTCGAAGGCGACACCCATTCCAGCTTCCGTCTGGTGCGGGCCATCAAGAACCGCTTCGGTGCCGTCAACGAGATCGGTGTGTTCGCCATGACCGAAAAGGGCCTGAAGGGCGTGGCCAACCCGAGCGCCATCTTCCTGTCCACCCACGCCGAGCCCGTGCCGGGATCCTGCGTCCTGGTCACGCTCGAAGGCACGCGGCCCTTGCTGGTCGAGATCCAGGCCCTCGTGGACGCGGGCGGCCCCAGCCCACGCCGACTCAGCGTCGGACTGGAACGCGACCGACTCGCCATGCTGCTGGCGGTGCTGCACCGTCACGCGGGGGTGTCATGCGCGGACCAGGACGTGTTCGTGAACGCCGTGGGTGGCGTGCGGATCTCGGAACCGGCCGCCGACCTGGCCGTCTTGCTGGCCATCCACAGCAGCCTGCGCGGACGGGCCCTGCCTGCAGGCTTCGTTGCCTTTGGAGAGGTGGGCCTGGCCGGAGAAGTGCGCCCGGCACCGCGGGGCCAGGAACGCCTGAAAGAAGCCGCCAAGCTCGGTTTCCGCCACGCGATCGTTCCCAAGGCCAACCTGCCGCGACAGGCGCCGGAGGGCCTCACACTGCATCCCGTCGAGCGCATCGAACAGGCGGTGGAGCGGATTCGCGAACTCTCCTGAACCCTGACCGGGTGGAAACCAGAGGGCCAGGGGGGGCCGAATGTCAAAAATCCCTTACAAATTGCAAAAACTGCACTCCCCGTTTGTGAGACAAATCACTAGGATCAGCAAGTCACTTGGAATCAGACGCAGCGATGTTTCAGAACAACCCTGGCCGAAACGGCATCCTGGCCGGCCTCGCCGTCATCCTGGCCTCCTGGGCCTATGGCTGGATCGGACTCGTCGTGTCCGTGGCGCTGGTCGTGTTCTGGGGGGTCCTCCAGTTCAACAAGGCATCTCGCCTGATGCGCGATGTCGCCCACCGGCCACGCGGCAAGGTGGCCAGCGTGGTCAAGATGCAGGCTCAGTTGGCGCACGGCATGTCCATGGACCAGGTCATCCGCATCACGCAGAGCCTGGGCGAACCCGTGAACGACCGGGGCGACTGGCGCTGGGTCGATGACGCGGGCAACGAGATCATGGTGATCGTTCGGCGCGACGTGGTCGTGCGCTGGTTCGCCACCTACGCCATCGACAACGTGTTGTCCCAGATGCACGGCATCGAGGATCTCCTCGAAGAATCGCGCCTCAACGCCCAGCGCTGAATCCTTCTCCCAGAAAAAAAGCCCTGACCTTCGAAGCGGTCAGGGCTTTTTTTCTGGGCAAGGGCCTGGGCACCCGGTGACCGGGCGCCCAGCCGGTCCCCTCAACCGAAGTGGCAGATGTAGTGGTAGGGCTCACCTTCCACGCGGATCTCGAAACTGGACTGACCCGGCACCGAGAAACGCTCGCCCGGACCATAGGAGGTCCACGCATCGGCGCCAGCCAGCTTCACGCTGCACGAACCGGCCACGGTTTCCATGATCTCCGGCGCACCGGTGTTGAAGGTCAGGGTGGCCGGCAGAATGACCCCCACGCTCTTGCGCGTGCCGTCGGCCAGGGTGATGCCGTGCGAGACACAACGGCCTTCGAAGTAGACGCTGGCCTGGGTCTGGACCGTGACTTGATCGAACTGGGTGGTGAGGGTCATGGGAGGGCTCGCGGAGCTCGGGTTGCGGATGAGGCGCGGATTCTAGGACGCCTCAGGCCCGCTGGAACAACAACGCCGCATTCGTGCCACCGAACGCAAACGAGCTGGAGATGGCCGCCCGCAGGTCGGTGGCTTCGGTCTGCGGACGATCCACCAGCGTGACGCCACATTCCGGATCCGGCTGTGTGCAGTGCATGTTGGGTGGCAAGCGCCCCTGTTCCAGGGCCATCACGGTCAACACCGCCTCCAACGCCCCTGCAGCCCCCAGGAGGTGCCCGTGCAACGCCTTGGTCGAACTCACCTTCAATCCCGGCAGATCCCCCCCCCAGACCGCCGCCAAGGCCTGGGCCTCGACCACGTCACCGATGCGGGTGGCCGTGCCGTGGGCGTTGCAATAGCCCACCTCGGCGGGAGAGAGCCCCGATTGCCGCAGGGCCTGACGCAAGGCCTTGGCCTGGCCAGTCGCTTCCGGCTTGCTGAGGTGGGAAGCATCGCAGCTCAAACCCCAGCCCGCCAATTCGGCGTGGATGCGGGCCCCGCGGGCACGCGCGCGGGCTTCGGTTTCCAGAATCAGGAACGCCGCCCCCTCCCCCAGCACAAAGCCGGAACGATCGACAGAAAACGGACGGCAGGCGGTGGCCGCATCTCCGTCGACCACCTGGGCCAGGGTCTGCATGGCCTGCCACGCCAGCGTGATGCCGGGCACGATCAAGGCCTCGCTGCCCCCTGCCAGGGCCACGTCGACGTCTCCGCGCTGCACCGCCTTGGCCGCCTCGGCCACGGCCACCGCCGACGACGCGCACGCCACCGAGTAGGTCAGGACCGGCCCCGTCAAGCGCCAGCGCATGGCCACGTGGGCCGCCGGCGCATTGGGCATGAACGCCGGGATGGTCAGCGGCGGCACGCGCGCACCACCCGAGCGATACGCGGTCTCGAGCGATCCGCCGCCCCCCATGCCACACCCCACGTAGACGCCGGTGCGGTCGGGGTCGAGGCCGTCGAGCACCTGGGCGTCCTGCAACGCCAGATCCGCCGCCCCCACCGCCAGTCGGCTGACCCGGTCGACACCAGCCAATTGCAGCTTGGTGAACCAACGGGCTTCGTCGAAATCGGCCGTGGCCGCCGCCGCGGGCTTGGCCAGCTCCGGAAACACCGCCTTCACAGCCGATCGACCCGCCATGACCGCATCAAAGACCACGGACAGTTCGTCGCCGTGCGGCGAGATCAGGCCCATGCCCGTCACCACCACCTTCTGAGTCGATCCCAGACCTGTCATGGCTGCTCCTCGTTGCGCGATTCGACGATGTCAGGCGCTGGCGGGCGCACCAGACGCCTTCTGGGCCAACACCCCATCCACCACCGCGGCCAGTTCGGCCAGCGTATCGAGCTCGGCGTCCAGTTCCGGCAGGCTGATGCCGTAGTGGTCCTCGACAGCAAAGACAAACTCGACCATGGTCAGGGAGTCCAGCCCCGCGGCACGCAGGGACGCGTGGGCGTCGACCACGGTGGGATCGACGTCGTATTTTTCGTGGATCAGGTCCTGCAATTGCTTCAGACAGCTCATTTCTCACTTCCCCTCAACAGTTCCTCACCGGCACGCCGCAAGACGCGGGTGCCATCCCCTCTCCAGTCCGGTCGACGATGCCCTCGCGACCGGCCAAACTCCAGCGCAGGGCCGCCAGCGCCATCAGCGCGCCAAGCAGCGCCCCCGCCATCACATCCAGTGCCACGTGTTGCTTGACCGCGAGCGTCGAGTACACAATCAGGCCCGCCCAGACCCCATTGCCGAATCGCCACGTCCCTGCGGCCCCCATGGCCCGGAGCAGTCGGTCAAGCCACAGGCCGGTGTAGCAGGCAGACGCCACATGCATCGACGGGCAGGCGTTTCCGGCGGCATCCACGCCCTGCAACAGCCGGTACAACACGGCGTCCGGGGCCGGACCGGTGTAGGCCGGGATGGCCGTCGGCCAACCGTAGAAGCAGGCCAGACCGGCCAGGCACAGCACGCACGCCCAAAGGCCATAAGACAGCAAGGTGCGAAATCGGGTCATGAGCCCCGGGGCCAGCCCCACGTACAGCCACAACGACAGGTAGGCCGGCAAGGCCCACTCCTGGAACGGCAGCCAGCGGTCCAGGGCCGTGAGCGGCATCTCGAACACCGGCCGGGCGGGTTGGCGCAGCAGGTGGAAATACGCCACGAAGAACAGCCACATGAAGCCGGATATGCCCGCCAGCTTGAGCCAGAACAGGCGTTTGGAACGGCTCAGCACCTGGGTCAGCACGGCAGGGGGCAGGGTCGCGTTCATGAACGGTCGGCACGACGGTCGCACGGCGATCCGCCCTCAGGCTCGGGGAGGTTGGGGGGCTGCTTCAGGAGCATCAAAGCATACACCATGCCTTGGCGGACCTGGGCGTGTCCGAGCGCCCCGTTTGGCCTGGGGTTGCGGGCCGGCGGGGTCCGGGCAAGGGGGCACACCGCGTCGCTTAACATTCCGTCTTTGCACTGACGGCGCCCGACATGCAGTCCCCTGCCCCGACCCATGAATGCGAAGTCCTGATCATCGGGGGCGGCCCGGCCGGGTCCACGCTCGCCACGCTGCTGGCACGCCAGGGACGCGACGTGGTGGTGTTGGAAAAAGAACACCATCCACGGTTCCACATCGGTGAGTCGCTGCTGCCAGCCAACGTGGCGCTGTTCGACGAACTGGGCATCCGGCAGGACCTGGAGAGGATCGGCATGCCCAAGTGGGGGGTCGAGTTCGTGTCGCCGCAGCACGAGCACCAGAGCCTGCTGGAGTTCGGTGACGCCTGGGACAAATCCATGCCCTACGCATGGCAGGTGCGCCGCTCGGACATGGACGAGATCATGTTCCGCCACGCGGCCCGAGAAGGCGCTCGCACGCTGGAAGGGCACCAGGCCCGGCAGGTCGTGTTCGATGCCCACGGCGCCACGGTGCAGGTCGTTGCTCCGGGAGAAGTCTCTCAGCGGTGGCGGACGCAGTATGTGGTCGATGCGTCCGGGCGCGACACCCTGCTGTCGAGCCAGATGCGCATCAAGCACAAGCACCCCAGCCACGCCAGCGCTGCGATGTTCGGCCACTTCCGCCACGCCCAACGGCTCGACGGGCGCCTGGAAGGCAACATCTCGATCTTCTGGTTCGAGCACGGCTGGTTCTGGTTCATCCCCCTGTCCGACGGCACGACCAGCATCGGCGCCGTGTGCTGGCCCTACTACCTGAAGACACGCCAGGGCCGTTCCCTGCGCGCGTTTTTCATGGACACCATCGCCATGTGTCCGCAGCTCGCCGAGCGGCTGCAAGCGGCCGAACTGGTCGATGACCAGGTGCACGCCACCGGCAACTACGCCTACACGAGCGATCACTGCTGCGGGGATCGCTACGTGATGCTGGGCGACGCCTACGCCTTCATCGACCCGGTCTTTTCTTCGGGGGTCTATCTGGCGATGAAAAGCGCCTTCGCTGCCGTCCCGCTGATCGAGGCGACGCTGGACCACCCGCAGAACGCCGCGGCGCAGCGCCTGAAGTACGAACGCACGCTCAAGCATGGCCCACGCGAGTTCTCGTGGTTCATCTTCCGCGTGACCAACCCGACCCTGCGCGAATTCTTCATGTCGCCGCAGAACCCCTTCCGCGTCAAGGAGGCGCTGTTGTCCATGCTGGCCGGCGACATCTACGGCGCCACACCCATCTGGCGTTCGCTGCGCATTCTCAAGGGGCTGTACTACCTGGTGTCCCTCCAGAACTTCGGCCGGACCTGGAAAGCCTGGAAGCGTCGGCGTTTCAACATCCAGGACGATGCGGGAGTGGCAAGCGCGTGATGGGGTCTGCTTGCGTGGCCTCCGAGGCACTGTACGCCCGGAGGATGTCCCTCGAAAATCCGGCAACGGCCGCCTCTGCCGAGGCAGGCCCGGCTCAGGCCGGTGAACTGAACCGTCGCGAACACCCGGCGCTCGAGAGTCCTCTTCTGGCGGCCCCCGCGCGCTTGTGGCCGGACGCGCCGGTGTTCGACCAATGGTGGGTCTGCCCGACCCCGCAGGGTCTCACAGCCCGCATGCACGCCGGCACACACCACGTCTGCGCCGGCCCCTGGCTGTACGCCACCACCGTGATCGACGATGCCCGGGAGCCAGGGGGACTGCAGGCCGCGGCCCATCGGGCCTACACCGAGCTGTTCGAGGTGCTGCGCCAACGACGAAACGAGACCGGGCGCCCGCTGCACGTGCTCAAGGTGTGGAACTACCTGGCGCGGATCAACGCCGACGACCCCGAATCCGCCCTGGAACGCTATCGCCTGTTCAACATCGGGCGCCAGGACGCTTTTCTGGAAGCGGGCCATTCGGCGTTCGACGGCGCCCCTGCGGCCTGCGCACTGGGCACCGACCAGGGCGCCCTGACCGTGCACCTGCTGGCAGGCCCCCATGCCCCCATCGCCGTGGAGAACCCGCGCCAGACCAGCGCCTACCGCTATCCGGCCCACTACGGTCCCCGCGCGCCGACCTTCTCACGTGCGGCCCTCGCCGACTTGGGTGGCCACCGGGAGATGCTGTTCATCTCCGGCACCGCCAGCATCGTGGGTCACGACACCCTGCACATCGGCGACGTCCAGCGCCAGACCGAGGAAACGCTGCGCAACCTGCAGGCCGTAACCGAGGCCGCGCAGGCCCAGGCGCAAGGCCAGCACACGCTGCAGGATCTGGAACTGACGGTCTACGTGAGGCATGCAGCCGATCTGCCCACGGTGCAAGAGGTGCTCCATCGCACCCTGGGTCCCGACAGCACCGCCGTGCGCACGGCGGTCTACCTGCGCGCCGACATCTGCCGCCTGGACCTGCTCGTGGAAATCGAGGCGCAGCACGAGTCCATGGTGAACGCATGATGCCCCTGCTCCTGTCCTCCTGCCCCCACCACGCCCTCGGGCGCTCCACCGCCCCCCTGGCGACCGAAATGGCGACCCTGGGCCTGATCCTGGGCCTCGCCGCCCCGGCACAGGCGGCCGACACGTCCCCGTCGCCCCCCCAGACCGAGCCGCACGCAACGGCCGGAACCGGCGATGAAACCGCCCCGACCGCCTCGAAACCCCTGCCGCACTTTCCGCTGTCCGCGCCGTCTCGCGCCGAACGGGCGCTGGATCAGGCGCTGCCGCCCCTGCCGCAGGAACGCCTGGTGGAAAAGCCGCTGTGGGAACTCGGCGTGGGCGCCGCCCTGCTGCACTGGCCCGACTACCGCGGCGCCGACCACGGCCAGAACTACCTGCTGCCCCTGCCCTTTTTTGTCTATCGCGGCGATTTCCTGCGGGCGGACAAGGGCGGGGCGCGTGCGGTGTTCATCGAAGGCGACCGAGTGGAAGTGGACGTGAGCATCAACGGCTCGGCCCCGGTGCGCACGGATCCCCAAGGGGCCCGCGCCGGCATGTCCGATCTGCCCCCGACCATCGAAGTGGGTCCCAACCTCAACGTGCACCTGTGGAAAGCAGCCGATGGCCGAGCCTCGCTGGACCTGCGCGTGCCGGTGCGCTTCGCCGTGCGACTGAAATCGCCGTACCGGTCGATCGGCGTGGTCACCACCCCCAAGCTCAACCTGGATCTCGCACGGGTCGCGGGGGGCTGGAACGTGGGACTGCTGGCCGGGCCGGTCTTCGGATCGCGGCGTTATCACGAGCACTACTACGGCGTTTCAGCCGAGGACGCCACCGCGACCCGGCCCGCCTACGCGGCCCGTGCCGGATACGCCGGATGGCACGCGATCGCCTCCACCTCGCGCCGTTTCCAGAACACCTGGCTGGCCGCCTACGTCCGCCATGACCGCCTGAGCGGTGCCGTCTTCGAGGACAGCCCGCTGGTGCGCCGCAAGAGCGACTGGTCCTTCGGACTGGGTGTGGCCTGGGTGCTCAAATCCTCGGAACGGACCGTGCTCGTGCCGGAATGATTGTGCGCCTGCTGCGTCCGGTGCTGGTCTTGTGGCTGCTCGTCCTGTTGCTGGGACTGGGCGTGATGTCGCTTGCCTGGAACCTGATTGCCTTTGTGGTGCACCCGCTGCTGCGAGAGCCGCGCCGATCGGCGGTCGGGCGGGCGGGCATCGCCTACGGCTACCGGCTGTACTGGGTGTGCACCCGCGCCGCCGGCATGATGCGCATCGAGGCCGAAGCGCTCGACGTGCTGAACCAGGAGCCCGGCGGCGTCATCATCGCCGCCAACCACCCCAGCCTGCTCGACGCCATGGCCATCGTCGCGCGATTGCCGCGCAGCGTGTGCATCATGAAAGCGTCGCTGATGCGCAACGTGTTCCTGGGCTCCGGCGCCCGGCTGGCCGGCTACATCGCCAACGACTCGCCCCGTCAGATGATCCGGGCGGCGGTGGACGAGCTGAAGGCCGGCGGACAGCTGGTGCTCTTTCCAGAGGGCACGCGCACCACCCACGGGGTGCTGGAACCGTTCCGACCGGGCATCACCACGATGGCGGCGATGGCCCAGGTTCCGATCCAGACGGTCATCATCGAGACCGACTCCCCCTACCTGGGCAAAGGTTGGGCCCTGTGGCACCTGCCGCCCATTCCGATCGTGTTCCGCCTGCGGCTGGGCCGGCGCTTCGCCCCCAACCCCCGCCACCCCGAAGCCCTCGCCGAACTGGAGGCCTATTTCCGGGAGGAACTCCAGCACGCCACCCTGCCCCAGCGCAACCCATGACCCAGCCCGTCCCTCACCGATCCGCCACGCACGCGGTCCTGATCCCCAGCTACAACACCGGCCCCAAGGTGTACGAGACCGTGGCCAGCGCCCGGGCGCAGTGGGCACCGGTGTGGGTGGTCGTGGACGGCTCCACCGACGGCACGGCGCAGGGGCTGCAAGCGCTCGCGATGCAGGATCCACACCTGCACGTGATCGTGCTGCCGCACAACCAGGGCAAGGGCGCAGCGGTGCTGACCGGGCTCCTGGCAGCGAAGGCGGCTGGATTCACCCACGTGCTGGCCATGGACTCGGACGGCCAGCACCCCACTGCCCTGATCCCCGACTTCATGCGCGAGTCCCTGCGACACCCCGATGCCATGGTGCTCGGCGAGCCGGTCTTCGACGCATCGGCACCACTGCTGCGGGTGCGCGGCCGGCGCATTTCCAACGGCTGGACCCAGCTGGAAACGCTGTGGGCCGGCATCCACGACTCGCTGTACGGCTTTCGTGTCTACCCCGTCGGCGACCTGATCGCGGTGATGAACCGCCAACCCTGGATGCGCCGCTTCGACTTCGACACCGAGGCCGTCGTGCGCCTGGCCTGGCGCGGCGTCGCACCGCTCAACCTCGCTGCGCCGGTGAAGTACCTGAGCGCGGAGGAAGGCGGTGTGTCTCACTTTCACTACGTCCGCGACAACGTCTTGCTGACGTGGATGCACACCCGCCTCGTCATCGAGTTCGGGCTGCGGCTGCCTGCCCTGTGCTGGCGCCGCTGGCGACGCCGCCCCCCCTTCCAATACCTGGATCGGCAACCCATCGAATGAGCCGGCAATTTCAAACGGTGTGCGGCGTTTTCATTCCGGCGACCCGAAAGTGAAACCTTAAAATCGAAGCGGGGCCCGTCCGTGCCGGACGCATCCGAGAACCAGCCGTGAACAAGGGGAATCCAGCCGTGCAGGCAGGCACAGACGTGCATCAGGAATCGGGAGGCCGGCGCAAGCGTGTCCTCGTGCCGCTCTACAGCCAGAGCGGTCAACTCACCCGCGTGACCGAGCAGATCCTCGCCCCGCTGCGGGAGTCCGGGGCCTTCGAGATCCATGTCGAGCCCATCCGCCCAGCGCGCCCTCACCCGTTTCCCTGGTCGATCCTGCGCTTTTTCGACACCTTCCCCGAAACGGCGCTGATGGTGCCCGAGGCCCTGGAGCCCGGCACCTTGAGCGGATCCGAACCCTTCGATCTGGTGATCCTGCCTTACCAGGTGTGGTTCCTGGCACCGTCGCGCCCGGTGTCGTCGTGGCTGCAGTTGCCCGAAATCCGTCGGCTGCTGGCGGGCAAGCCCGTGGTCACCGTCGTGGCCTGCCGCAACATGTGGCTGATGGCCCACGACAAGCTCAAGGCGCTGCTGACCCAGGCGGGTGCCCGACTGCTGGACCACGTCGCGCTGATCGACCGCGGACCCATGGCCGCCACGTTCATCACCACGCCAATGTGGATGTTCACCGGGCGGCGCGACGGTTGGTTCGGTCTGCCTGCCGCCGGGGTCTCCGAAGCCGACATCCAGGCGTCGCGCCGCTTCGGCCTGGCCCTGCGAGACGCGCTGCACGCAGACCGTGAACGGGGCCCGGGCCCCTTGCTGCACGGTCTGGCGGCGGTCGACGCCAACCCTCGCCTGCTGCCCTCGGAACGGGCCGGCACCCGCAGCTTCTTCCTGTGGGGTCGACTGATCCGGTGTTTCGGCCCCCCGGGTGCCCTCGCGCGCCAGCCATTGGTGCTGTTCTACATCCTCTTCCTGGCGACCCTGATCCTGACCGTGGTGCCGCTGAGCAGCCTGCTCCAGGCCCTGCTTCGCCCCATGCTGGCCGCCCGCCTGCGAGCCCACAAGGCCGCCCTCGACGCCCCCTCGGGCTCCGGCACCGAACGCATTGCGCTTTATGAATCCTGAGGTTTTCATCACCCGTTCGGCGGCCTTCCTGCCGGGCGAAGCGGTCGGCAACGACGACATGGAGGCCGTGCTCGGCCAGGTCGGAGACCGCCCCTCGCGCGCGCGCCAGATCGTGCTGCGCAGCAACGGCATCCGCCAGCGCCACTACGCCATCGACCGGCGCACCGGGCAACCCACCCACACCAACGCCCGGCTCGCGGCCGAAGCCATCCGACGCCTGGGAGACCTGACGGACGTCGACGGCCTGGCCGTGGGCACCTCGATCGCCGACCAGCTCCTGCCTGGTCATGGCGTGATGGTGCACGGCGAGCTGGGCTGGCCCGCGCTGGAAGTGGTGTCGCTCTCTGGCATCTGCCTGGCAGGCACGGCGGCGCTCAAGCACGCTTGGTTGACGGTCAAGGCCGGTGACGCCCGACGGGCCGTGAGTTGCGCTTCCGAGCTGGTGTCACCGCACATGCGCGCCTCGTGCTTCGAACCGGAAATGGACCACCAGGTCCGCGCGCTGGATCAGCGCCCTGAACTGGCCTTCGAGAAAGACTTCCTGCGCTGGATGCTGTCCGACGGTGCCGGGGCTCTGCTGCTGGAGGACCGCCCGCGCGCGGCCCTGAGCCTGCGCCTGGATTGGATCGACCTGTCCTCTGCCGCTCACGAGCTGCCCGTGTGCATGTACGCGGGGGCCCTGCGCGATGGGCAGGGACACCTCACGCCCTGGAGCGCGCTGGCGCCCGGCCAGTGGCTGGAGCGTTCGGTGTTCTCGATCCGGCAGGAGGTGCGCCTGCTCAACGAACACATTGGCCGGGCCGCGCTCAGCGAACCGCTGGGGCGTTCGGTGAGCCGCCGGGGCCTGAAGGCGGGCGGCATCGACTGGTTCCTGCCGCACATGTCGTCCATGTACTTCGACACGGTGGTGGAGCGGGGCCTGGCCGAGGCGGGCATTCCCGTTGCGCGCGAGCGCTGGTTCACCAACCTCACGCAGCGTGGCAACACCGGGGCGGCGTCGCCGTACATCATGCTCGACGAGCTGTGGCGCAGCGGGCGCATCGAGCCCGGCCAGCGCCTGCTGATGTTCGTGCCCGAAAGTGGGCGCTTTTCCAGCGGATTCATCCACCTCACCGCCGTTCGAGGAGAGACCGATGGAGCTTGAAGCCGTTCCCCAGGACGATAACCGCACGCTGGGCGGCTACCGCAAGGCCGTCTACGCACGCGACGCCGACGGCCGCATCCGCGCCGTTGCCACCACCGGTTGGGAAGTGGAAGAACTCGTCACCACCCAGGCCGCCGACGCCCTGCGCCGCCAGGCCGAGCAGGCCCGGCTCGACGCCCTGGCCGGGCGGACCTCCCCACTGACCTACTGGATGTACGAACGCCGTATGGACCTGCCCTTGCTCGCCCAGAGCACCGGGCTGTGGCAATGGCGCGTGCGCCGGCACCTGCAGCCCGAGCGTTTTGCCCACCTGAGCGACCAGCTCCTGGCACGCTACGCACAAGCGCTGGGCCTGCCGGTCGAAACGATCCGCCACTGTCCCGGCCCGTCGGCGACGCCCCTCCTGCGGGACTGAGGCCCCATGTCGTTCCAGCACCGCCACGCGGCCCACTGCGAAAGCGGGGTGATGGCCAACCTGCTCACCCACCACGGCGCGCCAGTCAGCGAGGCCGTGGCCTTCGGGCTGTCGTCGGGCCTGAGCTTCGCCTACCTGCCCATCGTCAAGATCAACGGCTTTCCGCTGATCGCCTTCCGCATGCCGCCCAAGGGCATCATCAAGGGACTTCGCAAGCCGTTTGAAGCCCGATTCCGCTTCGAGACCTTCTCCCGACCGCAGGCCGGCCAGGACCGCCTCGACGAACTGCTGGCCCAGGGACGGGCCGTCGGCGTTCAGACCTCGGTCTACTGGCTGCCGTACTTCCCGCCGGAAATGCGCTTCCACTTCAACGCGCACAACCTGGTGATCTACGGCCGCGAAGGCAACGACTATCTCGTCAGCGATCCGGTCATGGAAACACCCGTGCGCTGCCCGGTCGAGGACATGAACCGCGCCCGTTTCGCCAAGGGTGTGCTCGCCCCCAAGGGACTGCTCTACACCGTGGAGGATCTCGGACGGGTGCAGCCGCCGCCGGCCCAGTGGCGCAACGCCATCCGGCGCACCACCCGGACCCTGCTGGCCCCGGTGCCGATCGTCGGGGTCAAGGGCATCCGCACGCTGGCCCGGCAGGTGGAACGCCTCGACCCCGCCGCCGAACACACCAAGGAGTGGATCGGCCACGTGGTGCGCATGCAAGAAGAGATCGGCACAGGCGGAGCGGGCTTTCGCTTCCTCTACGCAGCGTTTCTCCAGGAGGCCGCGGTGCCAGCCGAACGTCCGGACCTGACCGAATGCGCTCAGGAATTGCTGGACATCGGTGACGGCTGGCGCCTGTTCGCGCTGCGCGCAGCGCGCATGATCCGAGGGCGTGAACCCATGGTGCCCCAGGCCCTGGCCGACCTGCTGCGCACGCTGTCCGGACGCGAAGAAGCTTTTTTCCGCCAGTTGCGCGCCACCGTGGCCTGATGCTGCGCGCCGAAGCCCTCCACCACACCTATCCCGGCGCGGCCCAGGCCTCGCTGACCGGGGTGTCGCTGCACATCGGGGCGGGACAGGTGCTGGGCCTTCTGGGGCCCAACGGCGCCGGCAAGAGCACATTGATGGCCTTGCTGGCCGGCCTGTTGCCGATCCAGGCCGGCCGAGTCAGTTGGCAGGGCGAGCCCCTGGCCCCTCGCAGGACGGGTCGGGCACGCCACGTCGCCCTGGCGCCCCAGAGCGACGCCTTCTACCCCATGCTGACCGTCGAGGAGAACCTGGCCTGCTTCGCTGCGGCCAGTGCCCTCCCGAGGCGGGAAGCCCGGATGCGGTGCGACCAGGTGATTGCACAGACGCAACTGGCCCCCTGGCGTCACCGCCGCGCCGGGGAGCTCTCTGGGGGCGTGCGACGCCGGCTGAGCCTGGCCATCGCCTTGCAGACTTCGCCGGATGTGCTGCTGCTCGACGAGCCCACGGCAGGGGTCGATCCGCAATCGCGCGCCTTCATCCTGCAGGTCCTGCGGACACGCGCCGAAGCCGGTTGCGCCCTCGTGTTCAGTTCCCACCTGATGGGCGAGATCGAGGCCCTCGCGGACGAAGTGCTCATCCTCGACCACGGCCGTGTGCTGCGCCAAGCCCCCCTGGCGGACCTGCTCGCCGACGAGGGCCGCACCCTCACGCTCGACCTGCCCGGATCGGCCTCGCCGCCGTCGCTCCCACCCGGAGACGACACCCTGCACGCCGCCCTGGGCCTGCCAGCGGGCACCCCTGGACTGGCCTGGCGCCGGATCGGCGACAGGCGCCTGATCGTGACCCTGCCCGAGACCCTTTCTCCCGTGCAGGCCCTGGCACGGCTGGAGGCGGCGGGCATCGGCCTGCAAGGTGCGGCGTTTGGTCGCGCCAGCCTCGAACACACCTTCATGGCCATGACCGATGGAGCGCTGCGCGATGAGTGATCCACTCGCCTCGCTGACCCTGCTGGCCGGGCTGATGCGCAAGGAACTGCTGGCCCTGCGCCGCGACCCGCACAGTCTGGCCGCGTTGTTCCTGATGCCACTGATGTTCATCGTGCTGATGTCGCTGGCACTGCAGAACCTGTACAACCCACCGCAGCCGCCCGCGAATTACGCGGTGCTCGACCGCGACGGAGGGGGCGCCGCGCGTGCGCTGCAACAGCGCTGGATGCGCGACCACGGTGCCCCGGAACCGTTGCCGGCGGCTTGGCAAGCCCCCCTGCGCCATGGCCGGCTGGGCTATGTGATGGAGATTGAACCCGGCTTTTCGCGCGGGGTGAGCGACGCCGCCGCGCCAGTGCCGGCCCCAGGCGATCCACAAGGCCACGTTCGGCTGCATTTCGAACCCGGCGTGTCCACGGCCACCCTGCTGGTGACCCGGGCCACGCTGGAACGCGCCGTGGGTGAGCTGCGCGCCCGGGCCCTGCTGGCCGAGGTGGCCCCCCTGGGCCTGTCCGGCGCGGGCACACGCTTGTCCGACAGTGTCACGGACCGTGTGCTGGCCCAGCGCCTGGACGCCGGTATCCGTCCCACGGCCGTGCAGCACAACGTCCCGGCCTGGCTGGTGTTCGGCATGTTCTTTGTGGTGGCCGCCCTGGGCAGCCTGTTCGTCGAGGAGCGCCGCTGCGGGGCCCTGGCCCGCCTGCGCGGCATGGGGGTCGGCACCGGAATGCTGCTGGCGGCCAAGGCGCTGCCCTACCTGGGGGTGAATCTCGTACAGGCTGCGGTGATGCTGTCGGCGGGCCTGTGGTTGATGCCCGTGCTGGGCGTGCAGGGGCTCTCGCTGCAGGGGGTCTCGCTGCCCGCCCTGGGGCTGGTGCTGCTGGCGTCCAGTCTCGCGGCCGTGGGCCTGGGGCTCTGGCTGGCCACGCTCATGCGCACCAGTGCGCAGGCCCACGCCGTCGGCCCCCTGGCCAACGTCCTGATGGGCGCCGTCGGCGGCATCATGGTGCCCACCTTCGTCATGCCGACGTCGATGCAGACGCTGGCCCGCCTGTCCCCCATGAACTGGGCCCTCGAAGCGCTGATGACCGTGCTGGTGCGCGGTGGTGGCGTGGCCCAGGTGGGGATGCAGCTGTTGCCGCTGCTCGCCTTGTCTCTCATCACCTTGTTGTGCGCTGCACACACGCTGCGACGCCGCCCCGCCCTGCCATGAACACCGATTCCCGCTCCCCACGCGACACCCCCGAATGGCGCGCCGAACTCAAGGCGCTGATCCTGGAAGCCACCGAAAAGACCGAGCCGTCCGGCGGACTGGACGACCACGAACCCCTGTTCGGCGGCGACGCCCGACTCGACCTCGATTCCATGGATGCCCTGCAGCTGTCGATGGCCCTGCAACAGACGTACGGCATCCGCATGGCCGACAGCAAGGACACGCGCCGCGCCCTGGCCAGCGTGGCGCATCTGGCGCAACACCTCGCCGCCCAACTGGACGCGCGCACCGCAGGCACCGCCCCCATCACGGCACCGACGGGACCCGCCTCGCATGCCTGAGGCACGCCGGAACGGCGAGCCCACGCAGTCCCGTTCCGGACGCCCGGTCTATCTCCACGGCCGCGGGCTGGTCAGCGCACTGGGGGTCGGCTTGGACGCGGCCCTGACGGCGCTGTCGGGGCCGCCCCCACGCCCCCAGCGGACGTCGCTCGGCGAGGGGGCCTGCCCCTGGCGGATGGCGTCGACACCGACGGGGGCCCCGCCGCTGTCGGAACACCCGGGGGCCTGGACCGAACGCTGCTTGGCGCAAGTCGCGACGGCCGTGGACGAAGCCAAAGCCCGCCGCGGCGGCTGGCTGATCGTCGCCTCGTCGTCCTTTGACATGGGCGCGCTGGAAAGGGGCGCGCCCTGGCACGCGGACGCGCTGGCGTTTGTCGAGTCCCTCGCCCGTCACCTCGACTGGCAAGGACCGGTGTGCACGGTGTCCACAGCCTGCACCTCCGCGGTCAACGCCCTGACTCGTGCGCAAGGGTTGATCGCCTGTGGCGAGGCCGATGACGTATTGGTGCTCGGTCTGGAGGCGGCCAACCGGTATTCACTGGCCGGTTTTGCCGGACTCCAACTGCTCGCCCCTTGGCCCGACCCGGCCTGCCCTCCGTCAGACACGGGCCTGGTGCTGGGCGAAGCCGTGGCGGCCGTGGCACTGAGTGGCCGCCCCGCCCGCTGGCGATGGGCCGCAGGTGCCCAGCGGGTGTGTGGCGACGATCCGGCCGGGCCGACCGCCGCCACCCTGGAGTCGGCCCTGCAGGAGGCGTTGAACTCAGCGCACCAGGACGCCGGCGTACGTGCGGATCAAGTCGCCTGGATCAAGGCGCATGCCACCGGCAGCCCAACCAGCGACCCACTGGAAAACCGGATCCTCGACGACCACCTTCCCCCTTCGGCCGCTCGGCTGGGCCTCAAGCGCTGGCTGGGTCACACGCAGGGCGCCAGTGCGGCGGCAGAACTGGCCCTGCTCACCCGGGCCATCGAGGCGGGACAGACCTCGCCTTTCGATCTGTCCGACACAGGGAACGACTCGCTCCAAACCCTGGCCACCGGCGCCGAAGCGACCCCCAAGCCCCTCACCTGCGGCGCCTCGGGGCCACCAGCCCTCGTGTCGATCACCTTGGGGTTTGGAGGTGGTCATGGGGTGCTGGTCCTGCAAGACCTGGCACACGCCGACGGCCCGTCCCCGGGCGCACCGGCCGCGAAGACTCCGTCGGCATCGGGCTGGCACCGGACCGGCGCCGTCCTGGATCCCTGCGGCGAACATTGGCGCGAAGACCTCGTGCGCCGCCTCGGGCACAAGCCCCGCCGACTCGGCCCGTGGGCAGAACGCGCGCTGCACGGTGCCCTGTGCGCCTTGGAAGCGGCAGGTGAGTCGCAACTGCCCCCTGCGGCCCATCTGGTCGTGTGCAGCACCAGCGGCCCCGTCAGCGCCGTGGGCACCGCCCTCGAGGCCTTGCGGCAGGACCAACTGCCCATGCCCTACACCTTCTTGCAGTCGCAGGCCGCGGTCATGCTCTCCTCGCTGGCCGCGCACCTGGGCTGGAGGGGCGACGCCCAAGCCCTGGCCCTGCGAGACCCCGAAGCGCTCCTGCGCCTCGTATTGAACACGGCGCCCCCCGCCGGCGTGCTGTTGGGCTGGGTCGAGGAAAACGGTCCATGCCGCTGGTGGCGGCTGCGACCGGCACCCAACGGGAACGGCCTGCTTCCACTGTCGACCAGGATGTCGCAGCTCCTCCATGGGGCCGGCCCCGGGAGCGCCTCCACGGTCGAGGGATTCGCGCTGGACTGACCTGGGGCAGCGCCCGCCGTCAGCCGCCGCCGACGGTCAGCACAGGATCGTTCGCCCGGCGCAACCCCGGCAGCCACATCCGCAACACCGGCGTTGTGACCACCGTGGAAAACACGGCCATCAGCACCAGCATCGTGAACACCTCGCGCCCGATCACCCCCAGGTCGTAACCGACGTTGATGATGATCAGCTCCATCAACGCACGCGTGTTCATCAGGACGCCAGTGATGCCCGCGGCCCGCGGGGACAGCCCCGCCAGGCGCGCCGCCAAGGCTCCGCCCCCCCACTTGCCCAGCGTGGCCAGGGCGATCAGCACCGCACACCAACCCCAGTCATGGGCCGTGCCCAGGGCGCCGATGTCGGTGCGCAAGCCCGTGTAGGTGAAAAAGATCGGCAGGAAAAACACCTGCACAAAAGCCCCGACCCGGGCCTGCCAAAGCAGGGCAAAAGCCCGCTGACGGTGCAACAACACCCCCGCCATGAACCCGCCGAAGATGGCGAAGATGCCCAGCTTGTAGGTGGCCATGCCCATCACGAACACCAGCGCGATGACCGCCCCCATCAACGAGGGGCCCAGCTCGCCGCGGTCCTTTTCCAGGCGCCAGGTGACCAGCCGCTCCAGGGGTGGGCGCACACCGAACCAGCACAGCACACCAAACAGCAGCACCAGCGCCACCTCCAGGGCGAAGGCCGGACCCGAAAAAGCCGCCGTGCTCAACGCCGTCACCAGCGCCAGCAACAGCCAGCCCACCACGTCGTTGATCGCCGCCGCGCTGATCGTGATCACCCCCAGAGGGGTGCGCGCCAGTCCGAACTCCATCAGGATGCGCCCGAGGATGGGCAGCGCCGTGATCGAGAACGCCGTGGCCACGAACAGGCCAAACGCCCACACCGGCGCCGCGGTGTGATAGCGGGCCGGCGCCCACTGGGCCCAGAACCAGCCCAGCGCGAACGGCGCCACCAGGCCCACCACCGCCACCCACCACACGGCCCGCCGGTTGCTGCGCGCCGACAGGTGTCCAAAATCGAACTCCAGGCCGATCTGGAACATCAGCAGCAACAGCCCGATCTGCGACAGCATCGTCAGCGTCTGCGGCGGGGTCGAGCGAAACACGGCCGCAAAGGTGTCGGGTGACAACCAACCGAACAGCGAAGGCCCAAGCATCAGCCCCACCACGATCTCGCCCACGGCCGCGGACTGTCCGACGCGGCGGGCCAGCACCCCGCCCAAACGCCCCGCCAGCACGATGATCACGAGCTGCAGCAGCGTGAAAAACAACACCTGCTCGGCCGCATGCACCCCGGCCACACCGCCGGAGGCCCCGGTACCCGCCATCAGACCAGGCCCCCGTTGATGGAGATGACCTGGCCGGTGATGTAGGCCGCATCGTCGCTGGCCAGGAACGCCACCAGCGCAGCCACCTCCCGCGGCTCGCCGGCCCGCTTGGCCGGCACCATCCGCGCAATGGTCGCGGCGTCAAACACCGCCTCGGCCATCGGTGAGGCGATCACCCCTGGGGCCACGGTGTTCACGGTGATGCCACGGGACGCCAATTCCAGCGACAACGCCTTGCCCGCGCTGTGCAGCGCACCCTTGGCCGCCGCGTAGTTCACCTGCCCACGGTTGCCGGCCACCGCCGCCACCGAACTGATGTTGACGATGCGCCCCCATCGGGCACGGATCATCGGCATCGTCAAGGGTTGGGTCACATTGAAGAACCCGTTGAGCGAGACGTCGAGCACCCGGTCCCATTGTTCCCCGCGCATGCCGGGAAAGACCGCGTCATCGTGGACGCCGGCATTGTTCACCAGCACGTGCACCGGCCCCCCGGTCTCAACCAACGCCTCCAGCGCCCCCCGGCACGCCTCGCGATCGCAGACGTCGAACGCGATGGCCTGCGCACGCCCACCCGCTTCCACGATCTCGTCGGCCACGGCCTTGGCCACCTCCAGGCGGGCATTCGCGTGCACGATCACGTCGAAGCCGTCCTGGGCCAGCTTCAGGGCCATGGCCCGGCCCAAGGCACCGCTGCCTCCGGTGACCAGGGCTCGGCGGGAAGGGGAACGGGAAACAGCAGAGGTCATGGTGACATCCAGGTGAACGGGTCACCAGTCAAATCGGTGTGTTGAGAACCACGGCGGCACGCCCTTGAGCCACCGGCTCGCCGTCGTGCCGGACCGTGAAGGCGTACAGGAGTTGGCGCTCGTCCCCCGCCTGTCGCTCGGCCTCGATGAGCAGCGGACCGGGCAGATCATCCAGTCGCCAACGGTGCAAGGTGACCTGCCGGGCGCTGGCCAGATAACCGGGGCGAGCCTCCCCGCCCTCGGCACGGGCACACAAGGCCCCGTGCAGCGCCATGGCCTGCGCGGCCATCTCGATCGCCGCGCTCGCCAGCAGGCCACTGGCGCTGCGCAGCGGGTGGTCCGCTTCCCGGTGGCGGTCGCTGATGCAGACGATGCGACCGGCCTCCCACGACAACAAACCATCGAGCAGGCTCATGCGTCCGCTGTGGGGGATGAGGGCCTCGATGGCGGCGGCATCCAGCTGCGTCACCGGCCCCGCGCCCGGAGCAGCGCGGTCGTTCACCTCGGGTCTCCGCCCGGCGTCACCCCCACGATCAGGCGAGCGCTGTCCGGACCGGCGGTGGGCAGGACAAAGACCGAAGGTGAAGCCGACACCATGGCCTGCAGCAGGGGCAACACCCGCGCCGTGGGCAACTCCAGCCGAAGCGCTTCCAGGCCCGCGTCCACGCAGCCTGACGGTGCGCCACCCTCGTCTGCCGCGCCCAAGGTCACCGTCCAGCGGGCCACACCCCGCGCCTCCGTGCCGGCCCGTGCCGGGGCCAGCACCAAACCCACGCCCATGGCGTCGCTGAGCGGACGCACGCCCTGCAACGGCTGCGGATACGGCGAATCACTGGCCACCAGCAGCACCGGGGCACCGGAAATGGCCACCTGCATCAGGGCCTCGGTCAGGCCTGCAGCCAGGCTGTCATCGAACGCGCACACGCTGGTGGACGCCTGACGCCCCCCGACAGCGATGTGCCAGTAGCCCGCGGGCGCGTTGTGCACCGAGTTCGTGAACCGCGTGGGAGACACCACCCGGTCGGGCTCAGCCAACGCTTCGCACAGCAGGTGGCAATTGGTGCCGTCCCCGCTGGACGAGGTGAACACCGTCGCCAGCCCCGCCGGATCCACCTGGGCCTGCGCGCACGCCGCATCGGCCACGGCCAGTGCCACCCGCGTGGCCAGACCCGCTCGACGGCGCTCCGCAGCAGGCAGGCGGGACGCCGGCGGTACCACCGTGGCGGCTCGGACGTGGGACTGCTCGCTCGTCAGCACCGGACGCGCCGAAGCCCAGTCGTTCAGGCCCGGCGCCACCAGCCCGACACCCAGCACGTCGATTTCGATGCGAGCGCTCATGGCGCACCTCCCAGCAACAGGCTGGCATTGGAGCCGCCGAATCCGAAGGAATTGCTCAGCACCCGCCGCAACGGCGCGGCCCGGCTCTGCGTGACGTAGTGAAGGGTCAGGGCCGGATCGGGCTCACGCAGGTTCAGGCCGCCAGGAATGAAGCCGTGCTGCAGGGCCAGCAAGCCAATGGTGGCCTCGACGACCCCGGCCGCTCCCAGGGTATGGCCTGTGGCGCCCTTGGTGGAACTGCACGGCACCGAGGTGCCCAGCACCGCGGCCACGGCCTTGTCCTCGGCGGCGTCGTTGTTGGGCGTGGCCGTGCCGTGCAGATTCACGTAGTCGACGTCCTGCGGCCCGCAGCCGGCCGCCGCCAGGGCCTGGCGCATCGAGGCGATGGCCCCGGCCCCTTCCGGGTGCGGGGAGCTCATGTGGTAGCCGTCGCTGCTCTCGCCCGTGCCCAGCAACCAGCCGGCTGCGTCGTCGGCCCCGCGCTGCAGCAAGGCGAACCCGGCCGCCTCGCCCAACGAAAGACCGCTGCGTCGGGCATCCCAGGGTCGGCAGATGTCGGGCGAAAAGAGTTCCAGCGAGTTGAACCCATAGAGGGTGGTCAAGCACATGCTGTCCACCCCGCCGACCACGGCCGCATCGACCCATCCGCCCGCGATCAGCCGCTGGGCCGATGCAAACACCTTGGCGCTGGACGAACACGCCGTGGACACCACCCAGGCCGGCCCCTTCAGGCCAAAAGCCTGCGACACCAGCGCCGAGAGCGCTCCGGTGTTGTGCGTCTGGGCATAGTGGAAGCCAGCCGGCAGCGCCCCCTGGGCGTCGCGCTGCCGGTAGGCGTGCTCGGTCTGCAGGATGCCGGAGGTGCTGGTGGCCATCAGCACGGCCACCCGGTGTGCCCCCCAACGCTCACGCGCCTCGGAGACGGCCTGTGCAAAACCATCCTGCTGCAGCCCCAGCCACGCCAGGCGCTGATTGCGGCAATCGAAAGCCGACAACGCAGACGGCAGCTCGACCGCGTCGAGGCCCTCCACTTCGCCCACCCACCCGGGCAGGCGCACATCCTCGAAACGGCACGGCTGCAGCCCTGTGCGGCCCGAACGCAGCGCGTCCAACGTCACCGCGTTGCCGGCGCCCAGCGCCGTCGTCAGCGTGGCGTGCGTGATGGCCAGCGGCGTCATCATCGGTTCAACTCCTTGTCAGGCGACGGTGCAGGCACCGCCGCGTCCTCATGTGTTCTGCGGGCCACCAGCAAGACGTTGGCGAAGGGAGTGCCCTGACTCATCGGCCGTGGCTCGACCTCGAACCCCTGCCTTTCCAGCGCCTGGCGCCATTCGGCCAGCGTTCGGCCATGAAACGGCGAGACGTCGTAGCCGCGCACCCGCGCCACCAGCCAATCCACCCATTGTCCAAAACGGAAGCCCGTGCGCGCCTGACCGTCCCCGACACGCAGCAGCAACCGCCCGCCGGGACGCAGCGCCCGGCAGGCACGACCCAGCACGTCATCCTGATCCGAACGCCCCATGTAGTGAAGCACATCCAGGATCACCACGACCTCGCATGCAGGAAAGTCCCAGGTCCGCAGATCGCCGCAGACGAACCGGTCGAACGAGGTTCCGCCTGACGCGAAGGCCCTGGACTCCAGCGCCTGGCGGGCCCGTTCGATTTCCCGGTGGGACAGATCGATGCCGGTGACGCGGCATCCCTGTGGAGGCGGCCCCCAACCTGGCGGCCATCCCTGATGCGCCGCGGTGTCCGTGACCGCGCGCAGCAGGCTGGCCAGCAGGCCTTGGCCGCACCCGATGTCGAGCACATGGGCCCCGGCGGGCAGCAGGCCGCTCTGCACCAGGTGCCGGAACACCGGGTCCAGCCCCAGCTTGCCGTGCGCAAAACGCCAGGCAAACGGCCCGGCGCTCTGGTAGCGGCGGCTGGCCACCTCACGCAGCCGGGCCCAGGTCTGCGCAGGAGACCGGGCCTGTGGCCGCGGTCCCGGGCGCACCACGGCGGAAGGTGCGGCGTTCACACCACCTCCCCGGGGGACGTTCGCGCCGGCAGCGCCTGAGGCAGCGTGACGGTCTTCAGGCCCAAATCACGGCAGCGCTGCAACAGGACCGGCAGCACACCCAGCACCACCGGTCGGCCATCGGCCATCGGGGCCGCGTGGCGATCGTGCAGCAACAGGATGTCTCCCGCTTGCAGCCCCTCCGTGAGGCGTGCCAGCACACGCGCGGGATCCCCCTCCCGGGTGTCAAATCCCCGGCGGGTCCAGCTCACGAGATGCAGCCCCAGGCGCTGCAACACTGGCGCCAGGAATGGGTTGCGCAACCCGGCCGGGGCCCTGAAACACGTGGGGCTCACCCCGGACGCGGCCGTGAGTGCGGCCTGCGCCGCCCGCAACTCCCGGGCAAACGACGCGGGGCTGGACAGTGAAAACCGGTGGTCGTGCCGGTGGCTGTGGTTCTGCACGCTGTGTCCGCGGGCCACGATCTCGCGCACCAATGCGGGATGGCGCTCGGCCATTTCGCCGATGCAGAAAAAAGTGGCCACCGCCCCGGCGGCCTCGAGCTGTTCCAGCACGATCGGTGTCACCTGCGGGTCCGGGCCGTCGTCGATGGTGATGGCCACTTCTCCCCGAGCCCGAGCCGCCTCGGGCAAACGCGTGACGTTGGGGCCCAAGCCCTTGGAGCGCGGCCACAGGCCCAGGAACACCACCCCGGCATGGTTCACCAACACGACGAGCAGCGCCCAGGGCCACATTCGGGGCCAAGCCAGCACAAGCGACAGCGCCCCCCCGTGCACCCACGCACTCAGGCGCAAGGCAGGTGGCCAGGGCCAACGCTCGGTGACAGGGGAAACAGACAACTCAGGCACGGCAGAAACGACAGACCGATCGGATTGAAAAAATTGTCCCACAGGGGCAGAGCGTGCGCCTCAGGCCGACGCGGCCTTCGACGACCGGTCCGGGCATGCGACAAACGCCGCAGCCATCCACAGGCTGAGCAAGGCCCCGGGCGCCACCACCTGCCCGATCGCCGCCAGCGCCGGCATGTCCGACAAGGCCAGCAGTCCGAAGGACAGCACCGTCGTGAGGTTGGCCAACAGCAAGGACGCGAGCGTGTCCGGATCCTCGTCCTGCGAGGCGTCGCCTCCACCTTCCTGGAGGTGATCGAAGAACAGGGCGTAGTTCGAGCCCACCGCCGCCACAAGCAGGAAACCCACCAGATGCAGGATGCCCAGGCGGGCGTCCGCCAGCGCCAGCCCGGTGTGCACCAGCAGACCACTCACGAGCAGGGGCAGGACCACGTTCCAGAGCCGCCGCGCCGAGCGCAGGTGCCAGGCCAGCAGCAGCACGACCAGCACCGCCCCGGCCCCGGCTTGCCAGCCCGCCTCATGCAGGTAGTGGCCATACAGGGCGTTGAGCTCCGCGTTGATGCGCACCAGACGCACCTCAGGCACATCCTTCACCGCCGCCTGCAAGGCATCGGCCACTCGGGCGATCGTGGCCTCATCGGCGCCTTCGGGCAGGTGCAGGTTCAGCAGGACGGTCCACGGGGTCTGTCGGCCGGTGCCCGCTTCGGTCCGGGCCGGCAGCATCTGGGCGTTGAGCATCGGCGCCAGCGGCGTCGACTGCAGGGCCGCCCAGTCCAGCAAGGGCGCCTCGCGCTGGGCCGACACCGCGTCCACAAAGGCCTCCAGTCGGGAGGCCGGCAGCGCCCCCCCAGCGGTCGCCGCTTGCAGCCGAGCCCGAAGCACCTCGGGCGCCGGCAGGCTGGCCCGGCGCTGCTGCTGCGTGACGGGGCTCGGCAGCCAGCGGGCCGGCGAGTCGTACCCCACCAGGCGCCCCTCCGACACCAGGGTGTCCAGCCGACGACCCACGGCCTCGGCCCGGACCAGCACCTCGGCCTCCGATGGTGCTTGCACCGCCAGCAGCACCCCGCCGTCGGCCGCACCGAGGTCGGCACGCAGGGCCTCATCAAGCGCCGAATCCTTCGCCGAGATCGTGCTCATGGTCGAGAGATTGCCGGTCCAGGGCGAGGGACGCACCACCGTCCAGATCACCGCCGCCACCAAGGCCAGCCACCACAGCGCGCGGGTGCGCGGCCACACCTTCAGCATCGTCTGCATGAAACGGCCCATGGCCGGACGCATCCCGCGGCCCGTGGCGCCCTGAGGCGCCAAGCGCGTGAGCACCCAACGGGTCGTCAGCGCCGCCCCCGCCAGCCCCGCCATCGAGAACACGCCCAGCTGTGCCAAGCCGCCAAAGCCCGAGGCCGCCAGCGCCGCAAAACCCGCCAAAGACGTCCACAGGCCCAGACGCACGGTCGGCCAACTGCGCCGCAACCAGCCGCGGGCCCCGCCGTCGGCCCCCTGGATCACACCCGCCTGAATCAGATAGTAGATGGCGTAGTCCACCGCTTCACCGATCAGGGTGGTGCCAAAGCCCAGCGTGAATCCATGCACCTCACCAAAGATCAGGCTGACGCTGGCGATGCCCGCCAGCACCCCGCTGGCCACCGGCAGCAGCGCCACCGACAAGGCCCTCAGCGAGCCGAAGGACAGCAGCAGCAGCCCGACCATGATCGCGGTGCCCAGCTTGGCGAGGTGATCCACCTCCTGTTCGATCATCTGGCGGGACTGCATGCCCATCACCCCGGGACCGGACAGCTCCAGCCGGGGACGTTGGGCCGCCGGCAACGGGTGGGCCAGACGCTCGAATGCATCGCGAACCGCCCCCACGGCGGCGGCCTGACCGTCCATGTCGGCCCCATCGGCACGGGTGAACGCCAGCAGCACGGCGCGCCGCCCGTCGCGCGACACCCAGACCCCGTCACGCGAGGCCGGCGCGGTGGCCGGTGTCATGGCCTGCGCCATGCGCACAGACTCGCCCGTGGGATCCTCGAACAGCAGTGGCTTGACCAGCCGTCCAGCCGGTGTGCCCAGCAACAGCAGGGTGTCGTCGATCGCGTCGCGCAAGCCCTGCTCGGTGAACCGGGCCGGCTCGATGGCCGGGCTGAAGCGGTAGCGGTGGGCGTAGAGAAAGCGCCCCACCGCCTCGGAAGCCGCCAGGTCTCCGTTGTGCACCACCTCGAAGCGCGGATCGCGGCGCAGGGCCGCCCCCAGCTCACGCGACAGGCGCGTGGAGGCGGCCAAGGCCGCCTCGGTGGGCGAGGCTTCCGCCTGGACCGTCAAGCCAATCAGAATCAGCCGCGAAGTCGCCCCATCGCGCAGCTGGTCCAGCAAGACCCGCTGCTCCGGTGTCGGGGCCTCCGGCAAGAACGCGCTGAGGTCCGCCACATAGCGCGAACGCACGGTCACGACGAGGGCCACCACCATCGCCAGCCCCCAGATCAGCACCGGCCACAGGCGGCGCCACCCGGACGGCGCACCGGCTTCCGATTGCGGGCTCGGCACGGCGCTCAGGGGGCCACCGGGCGTTTGCCCGCCGGTGCAGGCGTTCCGGAGGCCGTCGGCACGACAGGCTCGATCCGGGTCGTCGACTCGTCGCCATCGGGCAGCAGCACGTGCATTTCACGCAGCGACGATTGGCGGCCCTGCAGCGTCACCTTCGCCACCTGCCCCCGCATGCGCACCTCCCGGGGCACCAGCTCCAACGTCCAGCCGTTGCCGTCGCCGCGCACCTGGGTGAGGAAATGGCGCTCCAGCGTGGCGCGATCCCCGGTGAGCGTGCCGCGCACCGCCTCGACCATCATCAAGCCTTCCGGACTGCCGTCCAGCGACATCGTGCGGGTCTGACCGGCGAATGTGTACGTCATGGTGCGCCCCTGCACGGCCACTTTCTCCTGGCGCGGCTTGAGGGTCTCGCGCACAAAAACGTCGGGGGCCACGAAGCTCAGGCGGCCACTGGAGCGCAAGGTGCGGTCCAGCTCCTGCACTCGCCGCTCTTCGACAAACGTCGCCTCGCCGCTGCGGACCTTGCCGAGCTGCGCCATCAGGTCATCCAGGCCCCAGGCCGCCGCGGCCACCGACCCCGCCCAGCCCACCCCCAGCAAGACCAGCCCCCAGGCCCGCAGCCCCTGCGCCTGTCGGCGCGGACTCCTCTTCGACTGAATCTGCATGCTCACTCAGGACCCCTTGGCGGACGGCGTCGAATCCCGCGGTGCAGGTTCGGCCCAGAAATCGTAGAAATTGAACCAGTTGTAGGGCGACTCTCGACACAAGGCCTCGAGCTGATGCACGTAGCGCTCCAGCGCGGCGGCCACGGCCTGGTCCTGGGCCGCCCGCACCTGCCGGGGCGAGCCGGGCGCGGCCTCCCCAACCGGGGACGCGCGGAAATCGGCCAGCGGCATGAAGCGCAACTCGTAGTCGCCACCCCCATGGTAAAGCCCGGCCATGAAAAGCACAGGGCGCTTGAGCAGAGCCGCCAACCGGAAGGGTGCCTCCGAAAAAGCCGCCTCGTCGCCCAGGAAGGACAGGCGGTGCAACCCCGATCGGCTCGATTGTTGCGGCAAGCGCCGATCGGCCAGCAACCCCGCGACCCCACCCGCGTCGAGCCAGTGGCGCAGTTCGAGCATGGCCTGCGGACGCCCCAGCCCGATGACGTGGACCTCGGCCTCGGGGGCAAGGGCGTGCAAGGCCTCGTTGATCATGCGGGCGTTGTCCTCGTACATGACCATGGCCACCCGGCCCTGCCCTTCGGCCTGTCCAATCGCCCGCAGCGCCTCAAAACTTCCGAAATGGGCGCCAATCAGCAGCACGCCTTCGCCCCGCGAGACCCAGGTGTCCAGGCATTCCCGGCCGGTGATCCGCACCGACAACGCCCGATGGTCGTCGCGCAACAGATAGACCCGATCGAGAACGGTCGCGGCGAAATGGTGAATGTGGGCGTACCGCTGGGCCCAACGAGGCGGCTGGCCCAGCACCCGACGCAGGTAGTCGGCCGACGCCCGCGGTGCAGCGCCCCCAGCCAGCAGGAAGTACAGCGAGATGGGATGCAGCACCCACCGGGCCACTCGGCGGCCCAGGGTGGTGGCGATCCAGCTCATCAGACGCAGCGTCGCGACGTTGCTGCGCTCGCGATACCGGGTCCAGTCGCTCACCCCCCGGCCGGGAGCACGGCTCACGGCCGCACCTCCAACTGACCCGACGCGGCCAGAACCTCGGCGGCCGGCTCCAAAGCCCCGTCCCCGAGACCCTGCCCCCCGGGTCGCACCCAGACCTCGAACCCCACCCGGGCGGCGCCTCGGAGCCCCCATTCGATGCGCAGGGCGTCCCCGGGACGGACCGGGTGCAGGAACTTCACGACGGGCACCGACCCTCCAGCTGCGGCCAGCACCTCGGGCTCGGTCTCTGGCGCAGCCCGGATGGCCTCGATGACTTCCGCCAGCAACGACACCCCCGGCAGCAGGGGCTGGCCAGGAAAGTGCCCGGCAAAGGCCGGGTGGTCACGCGCGACGACAACGAGGGCACTGGGCATGGCGATGGGTTCAGAACAGGCTGGCCAGACGCGCCGTGGGAATCTTGCCGGTGGCGTCGCGCGGGATGTTTTCGAGCATGACGATGCGCCGAGGCAGGAACACCGCGTCCACACGCTGGCGCAGGTGGGCCAGGATCTGCTCTCGCGTGACCCCCGGGGCCACGACCGCCGCCACCAGCCGACCGCTGTCTTGCTGCTCGGCCGACGCCGGCAGATGGAACACCCCGTCCAGGACCCCAGGCACCGAGTTGAGGTGGTGGTTCAGGTGCGACAAGGAACTGCGCTTGCCCGCGATGTTGACCAGATCGTTCGAGCGCCCCAGCAGGCGGAAACGGTCGGGGCTCAGCACATCCAGCACGTCGGCCAGCGTCACGGGCTCTGGCACGTGCCCCCCCGACACCACCGACCCGTCCGCGTCCCCCGACAGCACCAGTCCGTCGAATGTGCGCCACTCTGGCGACACGGTGGGGCGCCGGGTGGCCACCTGACCGGCTTCGGTGCAGCCGTAGATTTCCATCAGCGGGGCGCGCAGCTGTTGCTCGGCCCGTTGCGCCCACTGCGGCGCCAGGGGGGCCGTTGCCGACACGGTCAGGTCCACTTCGGGCAGGTCGAGACCGGACTCCAGCAGCATGCGCAGGTGAAACGGCGTGGTCACCAGCACCCGTGGGCGGGGCACTTCGTGGAGCACCCGGACCACATCGGCCGGATAAAAGGGACGCTCGGCCGCAAACGCCGCCCCGCCCCGCAAGGCCAGCATCACCGTGGACTCGAATCCGTACATGTGCTGCGCCGGCACCGTTCCCACCAACGTGACACCCCGCAGGTCCGGCCGACCGAGGAACTCGGCCACACGGCGCGCCTCGGCGTCGATGTTGATCGCCAGCAGGCCCCAACGCTTCTCGTGCGGCTGGGGGTCGCCCGTCGAACCGGACGTGAACACCGACGCCACCACCTGATCGGCCTTCAGCGACAGGGCCTCGTCCACCGCAGCCGGTGTCTGGGCCGCATCACCCGGCCGGCTCGCCGAGGCATGCATCGCGATTGCCATCTCCGGCGGCCACGGCAGGACCCTCAGTGTCGGCACCTCCAACTGCGCAGGGTCGTCCGCCACGGCATAGACCTGTGGGTGCAACGCCACCAAACGGGCCAACAGATCGACGGTGTGATTGGGCGGCAGCACGTTGGCCTGTCCCCGCATCAGACCGGCCACCAGCGTCAGGGCAAAACGGGCCCGATCGGCGGTCAGGGCCAGCACGGGGCCTTCATCCGGCAGGGCCTTGGCCAGCCGGTGGGCCAAATCCAGGAAAGCCCGCCGACTCAGACAGGCGCCGCCTGTCAGCCACACCAGTGGCCGGTCCAGGTTTTCGGCCGCCAGCACGGCCGCGCTCCCCGGGGAGGCCACCGCGGCCGTCCCGTGTGCCGCTGCGTTCACGCTGTCCCCCCGTTTCGGGCCGTCGCCTGGTAGGCACGCACGGCGTCCAGCAGAGAGGCCCGCTCGAATTCCGGATGGCGCCGGTAACGCCACACGTACTCACCCACGAACAACACCAGCGCCGACACGGGAGACACCAGGTTGGCAAAAACCGACCAGACCGACAAGGGCGCCAGCAGGAACAGCAACACGGACAGCACCGCCAACCCCACGAAGTAGGCGGTCCAGAGCCGGGTGACGCCGCGGGTGTACACCGCCATGTCGGGAGTGAGTCCACGGTGGACCCGTGCGGCCAGAGCGGAGATGAGCGGCTGACGCCCCGCCACCAGCGTGCGGCCGAACCACCAGCCCAATCCCGCCTGCACCCCGGCGTGCTGCAGCAGGTACAGCCCATCGACCGGCACCACACCCCGGGAGCACAACACGATCAGCCCGACGACGCCACACAGCAGCGCCACGGCCGATCCACGCAAACCGTCCTTCCACATGCCGACCGCACCGAGCACCGTCATCGGCCCCAGCACCGTCGCCTGCGACCACGGAGACGCCGGGTTCTTCGCCACCAGCCAGTGGCACAGCCCCGCGTAGGCCAGCACCCCGGCCAGACCGAGTCCCCACCACAGCCCCTGGCGGCGCATGCCCTCGCCTTGTGTCATGCGATGACCGCGACCTCAGCCGACGCGGTGGCGGGCGATGTGATCGGCCAGGCTCGACAGCGAGGCAAAGATGCGCACGTTGTCCTGATCGTCCGAGCGGAGCTGAAAGCCGTAGCGCTTGGACACCACCAGGGCCAATTCCAGGATGTCGATGGAATCCAGGCCCAGGCCATCGCCGTACAGAGGCGCCTGGGGATCGATCTCGGCGGGGGTCACCTCCAGGTTGAGGGCCTCGACCACCAGGGCGGCCACTTCCCCCTCGAATGCCGTCTGCGCGGTGTTGCTCATGCTGCCTGTCCTGCTGCTCGCGCCGAAGGCGCATCGACGCGGCGCGTGGCGCCAGCGTTTCGTTGAAAACCCGCCATTTTAGCGGGGTGAACCCACGCTCCCGCACCGATCCGCGCCCCCATGACACCTCGTGACACAATCCGCACCAGTTTCAAATATTGCATATTTCCGGCGACCGATGAACCTCCCACCCCACCGTCCGTCCGCCCAGAGCACCGCACCGGCCCAGGAGACCGACGTGCATCTGCCCCATGCCCCCCTGCCCGAGTACTACCGCCAGGACGATCCCGCCGCCCGCGAGCGCTTCCTGCGACAGACTTTCGACGACACCGCCGTCGACTACAACCGCCTGGAGAAGATCCTTGGCCTGGGATCGGGCTCCTGGTATCGGCATCAAGCCCTGCTGCGCGCCGGCCTGAAACCCGGCATGACCGTGGTGGACGTGGGCATGGGCACCGGCCTGGTGAGCCGCGAGATCCTGGCCATCACCGGTGAACCCGCGCGCCTGACCGGCGTCGACCCCAGCCCCGGCATGATGGGCCAGGCCACGCTGCCCGCCGAGGTGCAGTGCCGCGTCGGCCGCGCCGAGGACCTTCCGGTGTCCGACGCCAGCGCCGACTTTGTCGTCATGGGTTACGCCCTGCGCCACATCGCCGAGTTCTCCGAGGCCTGCCGGGAGTTCCGCCGCGTGCTCAAGCCCGGTGGCCGCCTGCTGGTGCTGGAGATCACCAAACCCCAGGGCGCGTGGAGCACCACCCTGCTCAAAGCCTATATGAAAGGCATCGTGCCGCTGCTGGCCCGGGTCGTGTCCAAAGCCGACAGCAGCCCGATGCTGTGGCGCTATTACTGGGACACCATCGAGGCCTGCATCCCGCCAGCCAAGGTCATGGACAGCCTGCGCGCCGCCGGCCTGAACGACGTGGCCCGCCACACCGAGCTGGGCATCTTCTCGGAATTCACCGCGCGGGGCTGACGCGATCCCCGCGGCCCCAGCGGGTCCGGCATCTCCCAGCAAAAAGGGCCCCCATCGGGAGCCCTCGTTCATTCAGGTGTCGACCGACGACTTCAGCCGATGCGTCCCAGCAGCAGGTATTCCATCAGCGCCTTTTGCACATGCATGCGGTTCTCGGCCTCGTCCCAGACCACCGACTGCGGACCATCGATGACCTCGGCGGCCACCTCCTCGCCACGGTGGGCGGGCAGGCAGTGCATGAACAGCGCATCGGGCTTGGCCAACGCCATCATGGCGTTGTCGACACACCAGTTGGCAAACGCGGCGCGGCGGGCCTCGTTCTCGGCTTCATAGCCCATGCTGGTCCACACGTCGGTGGTGACCAGATCGGCGCCTCGGCAGGCTTCGCGCGGATCCTTGAACGTGCGGTAGCAGTTCGTGTCCTTGATGCCCGCCACGACCGGATCGATCTCGTAACCACTGGGCGTGCTCACATGCACCGTGAAGCCCAGGATCTCGGCCGCCTGCAACCACGTGTTGGCCATGTTGTTGCCATCGCCCACCCAGGCCACGACCTTGCCCTTCAGGCAGTTCAGATCGATGCCGTTGGGACCGATGGTGCCGCGGTGCTCCAGGTAGGTGAACAGGTCGGCCAGGATCTGACAAGGGTGGTACTCGTTGGTCAGACCGTTGATGACCGGCACGCGTGAATGGGCCGCAAACGCCTCAAGCTTGGATTGCTCGAAGGTGCGGATCATCACGATGTCGGTCATGCGGCTGATGACGCGCGCGCTGTCCTCGATGGGCTCGGAGCGGCCGAGCTGGCTGTCGCCGGTGGTCAGGTGCACCACCGAGCCGCCGAGCTGGTACATGCCGGCCTCAAACGATACGCGCGTGCGCGTGCTGGCCTTCTCGAAGATCATGGCCAGGGTGCGGTCGGCCAGCGGGTGGTGTTTTTCGTAGCTCTTGAACTTGCCTTTGATGATGGCGGCGCGCGAGAACAGGTAGTTGTATTCGTCGGCCGTGAAGTCGGTGAACTGCAGGTAGTGCTTCATGCGCGGGCTTTCATTCGGCCAGGAAGGCCTGGACCAGGGGCTTGAGCAGGGCGACGATTTCGTCCGCCTCGGCGTGTGTGAGGATCAGCGGCGGCACCAGGCGGATCACGCGCTCGGCCGTCACCGACAGCAGCAGGCCGGCGTCCGCCGCGCGGTCGATGAGCGCGCCGCAGGGGCGGTCCAGCTCCACGCCGATGATCAGGCCCTGGCCGCGCACCTCGTTCACGCCGGCGGTGGAGCCCAGCGCCTGCTGCAGCCCCGCCTTCAGGTGCGCGCCCACGTCGGCCGCGTTCTGCAGCAGCCCTTCCTCCTCCATGATGCGGATGGTTTCCAGGCCCGCGCGCATGGCCAGCGGGTTGCCGCCGAAGGTGGAGCCGTGGTTGCCGGGCTTGAGGACTTCGGAGGCGGCGCCGTGCGCCAGCACCGCGCCCACGGGCACG
>CAYYCN010000014.1:0-45187 GCA_964470355.1 uncultured Sphaerotilus sp. | reverse complement strand
ACTTGACAGACGCGTGCCATGACGCTTCTCCGATCTCTATGGTTACAGCAACCAGGGCAGACCCGCCTGAATTTTCGGCACTTGTGGTGCCCGGTCTGATGGTTACCCCTCCGGCAAGTCTGCAAAGACCTGCCGGGTCTTTCGGCGGCAAACGCGCAGTATAGCCTGAATCCGGGTGGTCAGGCCAACTGGGGCGGGCTCAGCGCTCGTTCTGTTCCAGGAAGCGCTGGGCGTCCAGCGCCGCCATGCAGCCTGTGCCTGCGCTGGTGATGGCCTGGCGGTAGATGTGGTCCTGTACGTCGCCCGCGGCGAAGATGCCGGGCACGCTGGTCATGGTGGCGAAGCCTTCCGAGCCCGAGCGTGTGACGATGTAGCCGTCCTTCATCTCCAGCTGGCCTTCAAAGATGCCGGTGTTGGGCTGGTGGCCGATGGCAATGAAGCAACCGGTCAACGCCAGGTCCTGTGTGGCGCCGGTGTTGACGTCACGGATGCGCACGCCGGTCACGCCGGAGGCATCGCCCAGGACCTCGTCCAGCGTCGAGAACAGCTGAAGTTCCATCTTTCCTGCGGCCACCTTTTCCTGAACCTTGTCCATCAGGACAGCTTCGGCACGGAACTTGTCGCGCCGGTGGATGAGGTGCACCTTGCTGGCGATGTTGGACAAATACAGGGCCTCTTCCACGGCGGTGTTGCCGCCGCCCACGACGCACACGTCTTGGCCCCGGTAGAAAAAGCCGTCGCAGGTCGCGCAGCCGCTGACGCCGCGGCCCATGAACGCCTGCTCCGAGGGCAGTCCCAGGTACTTGGCCGACGCACCGGTGGCCAGGATCAGGGCGTCGCAGGTGTAGCTGCCGGAATCCCCCTGGAGGGTGAAGGGGCGTTGCGAGAAGTCGACGGTGTGGATGTGATCGAACACCATTTCCGTCTGGAACCGTTCGGCGTGCTGCTGAAAGCGCTGCATCAGTTCCGGGCCCTGGACGCCCATCACGTCGGCGGGCCAATTGTCGACTTCGGTGGTGGTCATCAGCTGACCGCCTTGTGCCATGCCCGTGATCAGCATGGGCTTGAGGTTGGCGCGGGCCGCATAGATGGCGGCGGTGTACCCAGCGGGGCCCGATCCGAGAATCAGGACCTGGGCGTGACGGGGGGCGGAGGCAGGGGCTTGGCTCATGGTCGTTGTGTCGGCGATCAGGTGACGCGTGGTTTCAATTGCCGAGCCGAATTTGTTCAATTTGGCACGGCTTCGGGTAGAGTCTCGCGGTTTGAAAGCGGCGTCAGTGGGGCGCCGTGGCTTCGACAGGGCGCGGGACCGACTCGCGGCCTGGACCGCGTGAGGACCGGGAGATTGTAGGAACAAGCGTCGGCGCGGGGTGTTCCGGGGCCATTCTCGACATCAACAAAACAAATCACCCGCAGGAGTGCCTTCATGGCCATGCTCTCGAATCTCGATCTGATCCGTCGTGTTCCGTTGTTTTCCATGCTCACCAATGAGCAGGCGCAGACCATTGCCGACGGGGTGTCCAAGCGCCGCTACCGACGCGGCGAGATCATCGTCGAGCAGGGACGCAAGTCCGATGCGCTGTTCATCCTGCTGAGCGGGCGGGCTCGCGTCATCACGTCGGACTCTCGCGGACGTGAGGTGATCCTTGCGGTGCTCGAAGCGGGCGACTATCTGGGTGAAATGAGCCTGATCGACAACGAGCCCCACTCGGCCACTGTGCGCGCCGAGGTTCAGACCGATGTGCTGGTGCTGGGGCGCTCCGAGTTTGCGGCCTGTCTGCCGGAGAACTCGAGTCTGTCGTATGCCATCCTGCGTGGCTTGGTGGGCCGTCTGCGCAACGCCGATCGGCAGATCGAATCGCTGGCCTTGCTGGACGTGTATGGCCGTGTGGCACGGGCGCTGCTCGATATGTCGCAGGACGAAGAGGACGGCAGCAAGGTCATTCGCAGCAAAGTGTCCCGCCAGGACCTGGCCAAGGTGGTGGGCGCCTCGCGCGAAATGGTCAGCCGGGTCATGAAGGATCTGGAAGAGCGGGGCCTGATCGAGACCCAGGAAAACGGTTGGGTCAATCTCACGGATCGCCTGGCCACGCAGTGATTCACGTTCCGCGCCCGGGCGCGGCGCCACGATGACGCACAATCGTGGCATGACTTTTCCGTTCGGTTTTCTGCGGTCCGAACCCGCCCACGCGGTCGGTTCCGACCTGTCCGCCTCGCTGGCGGGAGGCTCTGCCCGCTGGCGCGTCCAGGCCCTGCTCCTGGTCGGCGGTGCCCTCTGGCTCCTGTGGCTGGTGGCCATGTTTTCCCACGATCCCGCCGATGCGGCGTTCTCCACCACGGGTGATGGCGAACTGGTGCGCAACCGGGTCGGGCAGCTGGGCGCGTGGGTTTCCGATCTCTGTTATGTTTTTGCCGGGCTGACCTCCTGGTGGGGCTTGGCTTACGCCTTACGTGTTTGGCTGGCCACCCTGGCTGGGCTGTGGCGCGCCGATCCGGAGGCCGCTCGTGTCGTGGGTCCGGTGCACTGGCGTCCTCGCTGGCTGGCCTGGGTGGGTCTGGCGCTGTTGATGCTTGGCAGTGCCGTGCTCGAATGGACCCGTGTCTACACGCAGGAGGCCTCGCTGTCCGGTGGGCATGCAGGGGGCATTCTGGGGGCCGAGTTCGGGCCGCTCGCCATGCGGTGGTTGGGATTCACCGGCAGTGGCGTGCTGTGTGTGGCGATGGTCATGCTGGGCATGGCATGGGCCTTCCGGTTTTCGTGGCTGGGTCTTTCGGAGGGCATCGGCGGGTTCCTGGAGGGGCTGCGGCACCGACGCGAGGCCCAGCGGGAGCATGAGGAAGATCGCCGCATTGGCCGGCGGGCCCAGGAGGAGCGCGAGCGCGACGTCGACGGTGAACTCCACACGCGTGCGTTCGCGGACACGGTGTCTCTGCCGGAAGTTCCAGGGCGCACGGTCGAAACCGATGTGGGCGTGACCGAAAGGCCCGCCCGGACGCGTCCAGCGGAGCGGGGCGATGCCTCTGTGACGGCGCCCGAGAGGGTGCGAACGCCTGCCGTGGAGCCGGCGGCTCCCGCCCTGGCCCGAGAGCGCCAGCAACCGCTGTTTTCCGAGTTGCGCGGCAAGCTGCCGCAGATCGATTTGCTCGATGCGCCGACGGCCCGGGTGGAGACCGTCTCGGCCGATTCGCTGGAAATGACCAGCCGGCTCATCGAGAAGAAGCTCAAGGATTTTGGTGTTTCGGTGCAGGTGGTGGCGGCCCAGCCCGGTCCGGTCATCACACGCTACGAGATCGAGCCGGCCACCGGGGTGAAGGGCTCCCAGATCGTCAATCTGGCCAAGGATCTGGCGCGCTCGCTCAGTCTGGTCTCCATCCGGGTGGTGGAAACGATCCCGGGCAAGAATTGCATGGCGTTGGAACTGCCCAACGCCAAGCGGCTGACGATCCGGTTGTCGGAAATCCTGGGCTCACAGGCCTACCGCGATGCACCGTCGTTGTTGGCCATGGGGCTGGGCAAGGACATCGTGGGGCATCCGGTCGTTTCCGACTTGGCCAAGATGCCGCACGTGCTGGTGGCGGGGACCACCGGTTCGGGCAAGTCAGTGGGCATCAACGCAATGATTCTGAGCCTGCTGTACAAGGCTGAGCCTCAGGATGTCCGGCTGATCATGATCGACCCGAAGATGCTCGAAATGAGTGTCTACGAGGGCATTCCGCATCTGTTGGCGCCGGTCGTGACCGACATGAAGCAGGCATCCAATGCGCTCACGTGGTGTGTGGCCGAGATGGAGCGCCGCTACAAGCTCATGAGCAAGATGGGCGTGCGCAACCTGGCCGGGTTCAACAAGAAGATGGACGAGGCCAAGGCGCGGGGCGAACTGGTGCCCAACCCCTTCAGCCTCACGCCCGAGGCGCCCGAGCCGTTGGAGCGGCTTCCTCACATCGTGGTGGTCATCGACGAGTTGGCCGACCTGATGATGGTGGTGGGCAAGAAGATTGAGGAACTGATCGCGCGTCTGGCCCAGAAGGCGCGTGCCGCCGGGATCCACCTCATCCTGGCCACCCAGCGTCCCAGCGTGGACGTGATCACAGGCCTGATCAAGGCCAACATCCCGACGCGAATGTCTTTTCAGGTGAGCAGCAAAATCGACAGTCGAACCATCCTGGACCAGGGCGGGGCCGAGGCCCTGCTGGGCCAGGGCGACATGCTTTACCTGGCGCCCGGCACGGGGTTGCCCACGCGGGTGCACGGCGCGTTCTGTTCTGATGATGAGGTGCACCGAGTGGTCGAGTACCTCAAGACCCAAGGCGAGCCCAACTACATCGAGGGCATTCTGGAGGGCGGGGTCCTGGAGGGGGCCGAGGGCAACGACACCAACGCCGAGGGCGGCGGCGGTGATGCTGAGGCCGATCCCATGTACGACCAGGCGGTGGCGGTGGTGCTGCAGCACCGTCGGGCTTCGATCTCACTGGTCCAGCGCCACCTGCGCATCGGCTACAACCGCGCAGCGCGCCTGCTGGAACAAATGGAGAAGTCCGGACTCGTATCGGGCATGGCCACCAACGGAAACCGTGACCTCCTGGTCCCGGCGAGAAACGACGAATGAAATTGTTCTGCCTGAATTCGCATGGGCTTCGCTCCCTGTCGCTCAAGAGTGCACGTCCGGACTGGCGGGTGGTGACGCTGGCCCTGGGGCTGGCGCTCGGGTCTGCGGCGGCGCGTGCCGATGCCGTGGAGGCCTTGCACGGCTTTGTCGAGAACGTGCGTTCGGCGCGTGCCCAGTTCACCCAGACGGTGACTTCGCCCGATGGGGCCAAGACCAAGAAGTCAACCGGCACCTTCGAGTTCCAGCGACCCAACCGTTTTCGCTTCGACTACCTGAAACCCTACGAACAGCAGATCGTGGCGGACGGCCAGAAGGTCTGGATGTACGACCTCGACCTCCAGCAGGTCACCACGCGGCCCTACGATCAGGCGTTGGGCAGCACGCCGGCTGCGCTGCTGTCGGGTGGAAAGATCGACAAGGATTTTGTGCTCAAGGCCCTGCCTGATGAGGGGGGGATGCAGTGGGTCCAGGCCGATCCCCGTTCCAAGGACTCCGGCATTCGGGCGTTGCGCGTCGGTTTTCGCGGGGCGGACCTGTCGGTGTTCGAGATGACCGACGCGTTCGGGCAACGCTCGAGGTTGGATTTCTCGCACATGGAGGCCAATGCCTCGCTGCCTGCGACGCGCTTCCAGTTCGTGCCGCCCAAGGGGGCGGATGTGCTCAAGCCGTGAGCCCGTTCGACCAAGGCGATGCGCGTGGACGATCTGTTCGGTGACGATCTGCCCGAGGCGGGAGCCGCTTCCTCCCTTGCCGGGGTCGGTGGGCGATCGTCTGTGGGGAAAAGCCAGGCGGCCAGCGAAGGCTTGGGGGTGCCGCTGGCCGAACGCTTGCGGCCCCGGCGTCTGTCGGAAGTCATCGGGCAGCAGGCGCTGCTGGGTGACGGCAAGCCGTTGCGTGTCGCCTTCGAATCGGGGCGCCCGCATTCGATGATCCTGTGGGGGCCGCCCGGGGTGGGCAAGACAACGCTGGCCCGGCTGATGTCCGATGCCTTTTCAGCGGTCTTCGTCCAGATTTCGGCGGTCCTGGGTGGGGTCAAGGAAATCCGCGAGGCTGTGGAGCAGGCGCGTGTGGCCCGAGCGGGAGGGCGACGCTGCATCGTCTTTGTGGATGAAGTGCACCGCTTCAACAAGGCTCAGCAGGATGCGTTCTTGCCCCACGTGGAATCCGGCCTGTTCACTTTCATCGGGGCCACCACCGAAAATCCGGCGTTCGAGGTGAATTCGGCGCTGTTGTCGCGGGCCACCGTGCACGTGCTGCAGCCGATCGCGGACGAAGACCTCCTGGCCTTGCTGGACCGGGCTGGCCAGGCGTTGGAGGCGCCGCGACCGACCGAGGATGCCGCTCAGCGGCTCATCGCCTATGCCGACGGCGATGCCCGGAGGCTGCTCAACACCTTCGAGAACGTGGTTCAGATGGTGGGGCGGCAGGCCCCCGTCGATGTCGCGGCGCTTGAGCGCAGCCTCGGGGCCCAGTTGCGCCGCAGCGACAAGGGTGGCGACCAGTTTTATGACCTGATTTCCGCACTGCACAAGTCGGTGAGGGGCTCGAACCCCGACGCGGCGTTGTACTGGTTCGTGCGCATGCTCGATGGAGGCATCGATCCCCGCTACGTGGCGAGGCGACTGATCCGCATGGCCAGCGAGGACATCGGTCTGGCCGATCCCCGTGCCTTGACGCTGTCGCTGGAGGCTGCTCAGGTCTATGAACGGCTGGGCTCCCCGGAAGGTGAGCTGACGCTGGCACAAGCGGTGGTGTATCTCGCGGTGGCGCCCAAGTCGAACGCCGTCTACACCGCATTCAAGGCCGTGCGCCGCCAAGTGAGCCAGGACGTCACCCGGCCGGTGCCGCTGCATCTGCGCAACGCTCCCACACGGCTGGCCCAGGAACTGGGCCATGGCGAGGCCTACCGCTACGCCCACGACGAGGCCGAGGGCTACGCGGCGGGCGAGTGTTATCTGCCGGAAGGCCTGGACCCCGACACCCGGTTCTACGAACCCACGCCACGGGGGCTCGAAGGGCGCATCGGTGAAAAGCTGGCGGCGTTGAGAGAGCGGGACCGCTCCTCGCGCGCGGCATCCGACTGACCCCCAGGCGCGCATCGCTCGTGCTCTGGCGTTGCGCCACGGCAATCTTCCGCGAGGGCGGACGCCTTCTGTCGGCAGGTTTTTCAGAATCGGCGGAACCGAACCCGTGAACCGGTGTTGTCGCCCCTGAGAACGGTGGCCGACACTGCCTTCCGAGTTGTTGCAGTGCGTCCTTCAATCTTGGGTGGTCACCCGCAACAGGGGGCCAGGGAGGAAGACATGAGGGTACTGGCTGTGGATGATCATCCACTCATCCTCGTTGCCATGCGGCAGGTGCTCGCCACCGGCTTTGATTCCGTCGACGTCACGGGGGCCACCACCCTGGCGGAGGGGCGCTCTCTGGCTCGGCGGCGGTCGGATTTCGATCTGGTGCTGCTCGGGATTCATCTGCCCGATGGCAATGGGCTGGATCTCCTGCACGAATGGCGCGGGGTGGCCTGTCCGCCACCGGTCATCGTCTTGACCGGCAGCGACCGCATGTCCGATGTCGTGCGGGCCATCGACGAAGGGGCGGCCGGTTTTGTGTCCAAGCGGGCGACGCCGGAAACGCTCCTGGAGGCCATTCGTGTCGTGATGGAGGGTGGGGTGTGTTTCCCGCCCCTGCGGGGGATGGGACGGACTTCGGGGCCCTCCGTGCACGAGAGGTCCGCGGAAGTGTCCAGCCTCGACGACGCGTGGTCGGTGGAAGTGTCCTCCCGATCGGTGCGCGCGGTGCCTTCGCGGGGCGCTGCGGCGGCCGTTGCTTGGCGTGGGGGTTCGCCCGCCGTGCACGATTTCGAACTGACACCACGTCAGCACCAAGTGTTTGAGCTGCTCATCCAGGGCAAGGCCAATAAGGTGATCGCCAGGGAGTTGGGGCTGTCTGTCGAGACCATCAAGGACCACGTCGCGGCGATTCTGCGCACGGTGGGGGTGGCCTCGCGCCAGCAGGTGCTGGCGATGGCCGTGCAACAGGCCGGAGGTGTGGCGAAGGCACGGGGATGATGGCTTCGCCCGCACAGGGGGGCCGCATACAATCGTCGTCTTCCTGAAAACAATGGCGGTGCGGGCTGCGGGTCCGTGCCGAAAGACCCATGTCGATGCATGACCGAGACGGCAAGATCTGGATGGACGGCGAGATGGTGGACTGGCGTGATGCCAAGATCCACGTTCTGAGCCATACCCTGCACTATGGCTGCGGTGCGTTTGAAGGCGTGCGCGCCTACAAGACGGCCGCAGGCACGGCCATCTTCCGACTGCGCGAGCACACCGAGCGGCTGTTCAACAGCGCCAAGATCCTGCGCATGAAGATCCCGTTCTCGATCGAGCAGGTCGAGGCCGCCCAGAAGGCCGTGGTTCGCGAGAATGGCCTCGAAAGCGGCTACCTGCGCCCGCTGACCTGGATCGGTTCCGAGAAGCTGGGCGTGAGCCCCAAGGGCAACACTGTGCACCTGATGGTCGCGGCCTGGACCTGGGGGGCGTACCTCGGCGACGAGGGGATGAAACGCGGCATCCGCGTCAAGACGTCGAGCTACACCCGTCACCACGTCAACATCACGATGACGCAGGCCAAGACGGTGTCCAATTACACCAATTCGATCCTGGCCAACATGGAAGCCACGGACGACGGGTACGACGAAGCTCTGCTGCTGGATGCTTCGGGTTTTGTCTCTGAAGGCGCGGGCGAAAACCTGTTCATCATCAAGGATGGCGTGGTCTATACCCCCGACCTGTCGGCCGGGGCCCTCAACGGCATCACGCGCAACACCATCTTCCACATCTGCAAGGATCTGGGGCTGGAACTGGTGCAAAAGCGCATCACCCGCGACGAGGTTTACATCGCCGACGAGGCCTTCTTCACCGGTACCGCCGCCGAGGTCACGCCCATCCGCGAACTCGACCGCATCGAAATCGGCATCGGCTCGCGTGGCCCGATCACCGAGAAGATCCAGAGCGCGTTCTTCGACATCGTGAACGGACGCAACCCCCAGTACGCCCATTGGCTCACCCAGGTCTGATCTCATGAGCAACACCAAACCCCAGGCTGTGATCGAAGTCGGCGCCAAGGACCTTCAGGGCCATGGCGTTGTGGCATGCCCCAATCCCAAGATGTCGCTGTGGAGTGGGCACCCCAAGGTGTTCGTGGATGTGGCGCACACGGGGGAGGGCACCTGCCCCTATTGCAGCACCGTCTATCGGCTGAAGGCGGGCGAGGCCCTGTCGGGTCACCACTGAACCGCTGCCCGTTCGCGTGAGCCGATCTCTTGTCATTGCGCCGCAGTGGATCGGCGATGCGGTCATGAGCCAGCCGCTGCTGGCGGCCCTGCAGGCCCGTGGAGAGGAACTCACCGTGGCCGCGTTGCCGTGGGTGGCTCCGGTGTACCGCGCCATGACGGGGTGGCCATCCATCATCGAGTTGCCGTTTGCACATCGGCGTCTGGACTGGTCGGCGCGGCGCGAGTTGGGGCGCCAACTGAAGGGGCAGTTTGATGCGGCTTACGTGCTGCCCAACTCGCTCAAGTCGGCGCTGCTGCCCTGGTTTGCCGGCATTCCCAAGCGGGTCGGTTATCGGGGGGAGTCTCGCTGGGGGCTGATCAATCACGCCCTGCCCAACCCTGGCCACCGGGGTCCGATGGTCGAGTTCTATCTCGCGCTGGCGCATGCTGGCCGGGGCGTGGTGGCGGGGGGGGCGGACAAGGTGCCTTCACCATCCCTCCGGATCGAGGGCGATCGCCTCCGCTCGCACCTTCAGGCTTTGGGGCTGGATCACGACGGGTACTGGGCCATGGCGCCTGGGGCGGAGTATGGTCCTGCCAAGTGCTGGCCTGCCGATCACTATGCGCAACTGGCGGTGCGATTGCACCGCGAGAGTGGTTTGCCTGTGGTGCTGCTGGGCTCTGGCAAGGAGTCGGTGCTGGCCGACGGCATCGTGGCGTCGACGGTGGCCGCCGGGTTGCCGGTGGATGGGGTGAGGTCCTTGGCTGGGCGCACCACCCTCGACCAAGCCCTGTCCGTCATCGCCGGTGCGCGGGGAGTGGTCAGCAACGATTCGGGCCTGATGCATGTGGCTGCAGCTTTGGGTCGGCCGCAGGTGGCGGTGTTCGGGTCCACCAGTCCTGAACACACGCCTCCGCTCAATCGGCGTGCCGCGGTCATCTGGCTTCAGCAGGAACTGGCGCTCGACTGTTCCCCGTGTTTTGAGCGCACCTGTCGTTTTGGCCACACGCGTTGTCTCACCGAGGTGACCCCCGATCGGGTGCTGTCTGCCCTGAGCCAGCAGGTGAACATGCCGGAGTCGCCCCCTGCGCCTTGAGGGGAGGGGCGTTGGCGCGGAACGCCTCTGACTAGAATCCGGGCCACCATGCCCAAGTCCCGAGAATTTGTCCTTACCCTGTCGTGTCCGGATGCCAAGGGCATCGTGCACGCCGTTTCTGGCCTGCTGTACCAAGCCGGGTGCAACATCATCGATTCGCAGCAGTTCGGCGACGTGCTTGGGGAGGACGCCACGGGCTTGTTCTTCATGCGCGTTCATTTCGAGGCGCCTGAGCACCTGGCGGACGCCGGTACGCTGGATCGCCTGTTTGGCCACGTGCGCTCCCAGTTCAGCATGCAGGCTCAAGTGCACGGCCTGGCGCGCCGGCCGCGTCTGATGCTGATGGTCAGCAAGCACGGCCATTGTCTGAACGACCTGCTGTTTCGCTGGCACAGCGGGCAACTCGAGGTGGACATTCCGGCCATCGTGTCCAACCATCCGGATTTCGAAGAGCTGGCGCGCAGTTACGGCATCGCGTTTCATCACCTGCCGTTGCCCACGGGCAGTGGTCCCGAGGCCAAGCGGGCGCAGGAACTGCAGGTGCAGGCGCTGTTCGAGCGTGAGCAGATCGACCTCGTGGTGCTGGCGCGCTACATGCAGATCCTGAGTCATGAGTTCTGCACGTTCCTGGCTGGACGGGCGATCAACATCCACCACAGCTTCCTGCCCAGTTTCAAGGGGGCCAAGCCGTACTACCAGGCGCACGAACGGGGTGTGAAGCTCATCGGGGCCACGGCCCACTACGTGACGGCCGATCTCGATGAAGGTCCGATCATCGAGCAGGGGGTGGAGCGGGTGGACCACACCCACAGTCCCGAGGACTTCACCGCGGTGGGCCGAGACGTCGAGTGCGTCGTGCTGGCCCGCGCCGTGCGCTGGCACATCGAGCACCGGGTGTTGCTCAATGGCCGCAAGACCGTGGTGTTCGACTGAACCTTGCCAGGGAGAGACGCCCCATGCCTCGCCAGAAACCCCTGCAGGCGGTCCTGATGGCCACGCCCGACGACACCGAGGCGCAGTTCTACGAGGCGTTGCACCAGTGTGACCTCGATCGGCTCATGGCCGTGTGGGCCGATGACGAGGACATCACCTGCATTTTCCCGGGGGGCTCTCCCCACGTGGGGTCTCGTGATGTGCGTTCGGCCTTCGAGGAGTGGTTTTCGCATGGGGGGCTTCCGGTGCGCCCGGCCCAGGTGCGTCGTGTGGTGATGCCCGGCTGCGCCGTCCACCACGTCATTGAGGAAATCCGGGTGGCGTCGGCCGAAGGGCTGCACGTCGGACACGTCATCGCCACCAACGTCTACGCCAAGACCGCACAAGGCTGGCGCATGGTGTTGCACCACGCGAGCCAGGGATCGGCCGACGATCTGGTCGAAGGTGGCGACACGCCCACCGTGCTTCACTGAATCGAAAGCCTGATCCGGTGCCTTCCGGACCCTGTCCCGAGGCGTTGCTTCAGGCCCCGGCCTGGCTGCCGGGTGGGCATTTGCAGACCCTGTGGCCGGCCCTTTGGGGCGTTCGGGGCCTTCGGCGGCATCCCTGCCGGCGGTGGCGCGAACTGTGGACCGCTCCCGATGGCGACGTGATCGCTGCCGACTGGATCGAGCCGCCTCAAGGGCGGCGTCCGGACGGTGCGGTCGTCGTGCTGTTTCATGGACTGGAGGGGTCCTCGCGCAGCCACTACGCGCAGGCGCTGGCCGAGGCGGTGCTGGAGCGGGGTCAGGCGCTGGTGGTGCCACACTTTCGGGGGTGTGGGGGCGTGGAGCATCGCGCGCCGCGTGCCTACCATGCGGGCGATCATGTCGAAATCGACTGGATGCTGGCCCGTGTGGCCGCGCTGGCGCCTGCGGCGGTGTGGGCCATGGGGGTCTCACTGGGTGGAAACGCCTTGCTGCGCTGGGGGCAGGAAGTGGGGGGTGGGTCCCGCCACCGGGTGAAGGCCCTGGCTGCCATCTGTGCCCCACTGGATCTGCGGGCCTGTGCCCGAGCCCTGGAGCAGGGGGTGGGCCGCTGGATCTACACCCCCAGTTTTCTGCGCAGCATGAAGCCGAAGGCCCGGCGACTGCACGCCCGGTTCCCCCAGAGATTCGATCTGAGGGATGTCCTGCGCAGCCGCACCTTGGCGGAATTTGATGACCGTTTCACGGCGCCGCTGCACGGCTTTGCGGATGTCCAGGACTACTGGGACCGGGCGTCGTCGGCGCCAGGCTTGCGGCAGCTGTCATGGCCTGCGCTGCTGCTCAATCCCCTGAATGACCCGTTTGTGCCTCACCTTTCATTGCCCACCGCAGCCCAGGTGGCGCCCTCGGTGAGCCTGTGGCGGCCGGCGCAAGGGGGGCATGTTGGCTTGTTGGACCCGGATGGGTTCGGCCGGATGGAGCGCTGGCCCCGTCTGGTGCTCCAATGGTTCGAGGAGGCTCCATGGATGACATCGTGAAGGCGGCCATGGCCAAGTGGCCCCACGTGCCCGATTGCCGAGGCTGGCTCGCGCTGGATGCGCGTGGCGACTGGTATCTGCGCGATCTGCAGGCTCAGCGGGCGGGGGCTTTTCCTCAATCCAAGGGCAGTCGGGTCGACCATGCCATGCTCAAGGCGTTCATCGGGCGCAACTACCAGTCCGATCCACAGGGGTGTTGGTATTTCCAGAACGGCCCGCAGAAGGTCTTCGTGGAATTGGAGTGCGCGCCATGGGTGTTTGGCGTGCAGCGTCAGGCGGGGGGATTCGGCTGGCACACCCACACCGGGCAGGACGTTGGCGATGTGCACCGTGTGTGGACCGATGAAGGCGGGCGGCTGTTCTTGCGCGCCAGCTGCGGATTGGGGTTGGTGGCGTCCACCGACATGCTGGCGGCGTCCGACTGGTTGGAGGCCAGCGGCCTGACCGTCGAGACCACGGCGTTTTCTGCGTTGCCGGCGATGGGCGGCTTTGTGCTCAGCCCGGCCTTGGCCGCGGAAGGCATGGCGGCCGGGATGGACCGTCCATGAAAAAAGGCTGGTCCTCCATAGGAGGCCAGCCTGGATTCGGACGCCCGAAGGCGAAGGATCAGTTGGCGGAGGCGGCCGGTGCGGCGGGTTCCGCGAACTTGGCGCCACCGGCGTTGGCCATGAAGACCACGGCGCGGGCCACTTCGGTGTCGTTGAATTCGCCACCCCCCTGCGGGCTCATGTTGCCCTTGCCCTTCAGGGCGGAGTTCACCAGTGCTTCAAAACCGGCGCCGATGCGCGAGCCCCAGGCCCCCGCGTCGCTGAACTTCGGAGAACCCAGGGCGCCGGTGGCGTGGCAGCCCGAGCACTGAGCCTTGTACACCTCTTCGCCAGTGCGCAGCGGGCCGCCTTCGGCCTTGATGGAGACGGCGCCCACCGGCTGGATGCGTTCGGCGACGGCCGCGCGTTCTTCTTCGCTCACGGTGCGGGTCTTGCCGACACCGCCGATCAGCACGCCCAGGGCCAGCACCGGCACGGCCAGACCCAGGGTGACCAGAGTGATGAGCTGCGTGGGCGTCTTGACCGAGGTCGAAGACTCTTCATGGGGCTGGTGAGCTTGGCTCATGGATTCCTCAGACGTTGACGGCGCGCGGCTGACGCATTGCGCAAAACCTCGCAATTATAAGGGCAAGGTTTCGCGCAACCGTGTTGCGTGGCGACAGCGTTTGCAAACCTGCTAGAATCTGCGTTTTAGGCGCCCGTAGCTCAGTGGATAGAGTATTGGCCTCCGAAGCCAAGGGTCGCTGGTTCGATCCCAGCCGGGCGCGCCAACCGATACTTTCGGTCGGCTTTTTGAAACGCGAACCCAGGTGTTCCCACCTCGGTTCGCGTTGTCTTTTCTGCCGGTTTCAGTGCCGTCGAGCCGAGGCTCTGCGGTTCAGTGCTTTCGCATGAGGCCCATCACGAAGCTGATGGCCGCCATGACCAGGAACACGAAAAAGAGCACCTGCGCGATGCTTGCCGCTCCGGCTGCGATGCCCCCGAAGCCCAGGACGGCGGCGATCAGGGCAATGACGAGAAACACAACGGTGTAGTGCAACATGGTGGACTCCTGGTGGATGGGAGCGCAAGGCTCCCCTGTGACGGGTCGCGCCACCCTCGGTGTCGCGATGGATCCACTCTAGGCACGGGCGACCAGGACGAGAGGCAGACCCCGCCCCGACGGGGTGTCGGAGCGCCGGGCCTGCTGCCGTAGGTGCCGTCCTACCCGAGCACGGGGCGCGGCAGGCCCGCCTGGAGCCGGGTGCCCTGCCCAGGGGAGGAGAGGATGTCCAGCCGCCCGTTTTCAGACTCCACGCGAAACTGCATGCCACGCAGGCCGTGGCGGCCGATGCGGGTCCGGCTGACCTCGAATCCCACGCCGTCGTCGCTCACCTGCACCCATACCCGGTCGGGTTGGTTGATCAGTTCCACCTGCACGTGGCTGGCCTGGGCGTACTTGACGACGTTGGTCAGCGCTTCCTGCACCAGCCGGTAGACCGTCAGTTGTGCGCCGGGCGCCAGCGCGGTGTCTTCCAGGTGGGTGTGGATCTCCAGCCCGGAGCGTTCCCTCACTTCGGTGCACAGGATTTCCAGTGCGGGGACCAGACCCAGCGTGCTCAGGGTCGAGGGGCGCAGATCTTCGATGATGCGGCGCTTCAGTGCGATGCCGCTGTTGAGCGTGTCCGTGAGGTGCGACAGACGTGGCACCAGGTCGGGCAGTGTCTGCTGCAGCTTGGGCTTGATTCGCGCCACATCGAGCTTGGCGGCGGTGAGCAATGCACCGAGTTCGTCGTGCAGTTCCCGCGCCAAGTGGGCCCGCTCGTCTTCACGGGCGGTCTGCAGGTGGCGGGCGAGTTCCGTGAGGTCGGCGGTGCGGCGTTGCACCTCGGCTTCCAGACGGTCACGCTCCTCGATGATTTCGGCCTGGCGTCGGGCGCGCTGGCGCTCCAGTTCGTGTCCCTGGCGCAGGAACAGGGCCAGCACCGCCAAGCTCACGAAGGTCATGGCCCCGACCCCGACGCGGTTCATCCACAGCGTGCGGTACACGTCCTGCAGGCCCGAGGCGATGCGGGCGTTTTCATGGCGCACCAAGTCGTCGACCCCCCCGCGGATCTGATCCATGAGGTCCCGGCCCAGCCCCGAGCGCACGATGTCGAGCGCGTTGTCGGCCTGGCCTGCGTCATGCAGTCGCAGCACTTCGTGCATTTCACCGAACTTGGAGTCCACCAGCCGGGCCAGGCGCTGGCGTTTGGCTTCGCCTTCGTGGTCCTGCAGCCGGGCGTAGAGCCGGCGCATGTCCTCCAGCGCACGGGTGACGTCTTCCTGGGCCCGGTGGTAAGGCGCCATGTACTCCGGCCCCCCCACGAGCAGATAACCTCGCTTGCCTGACTCGGCGTCCGAGATGCGCTGCAGCATTTGCAGGGTCTGGATGCGGACCTGTCCCTTGAGCACGAGCTGATCCAGGCGCCCCGAGGATTCCCGGTAGGCCAGCTCGCTGATGCCCACCATCAGCACTGCAGCGAGGGCCGCCGCCGGCAGTGCCAAGCGCAGGAGCAAGGGGCGTTTCAGGAGCCCGGCAATGACATCGCTCATGTCCTAGACTATGCCGGATTTCACGAAACACCGAAGGAGTGGCCATGATTCGAGTGGGCATCGTCGACGACCACGTCATCGTCCGCACCGGGTTGAGGCAGTACTTTTCGGATCAGGTCGACCTGCGGGTGACGGGCGAGGCGGCCAATGGCCGCGAGGCGCTGGACCTGGTCCGCAAGGACGAGGTGGACGTGCTGGTGATGGACCTGTCCATGCCGGATCAGAGCGGGGTCGATGCGCTGGCGGCCATCAAGGCGCGCCGCCCGGATCTGCCGGTGCTGATCCTCAGCGGTTTCCCGGAGGCCCACTATGCGACGACGCTGCTGCGGCAGGGGGCGAGTGGGTACCTCAACAAGGAATGCGATCCGGAGGAAATCGTCAAGGCGATTCGGACGGTGAAACTTGGGCGGCGCTACATCACGCCCGCAGTGGCCGAACTGCTCGCCGACGGGCTCGGTGGGGACGCCGACAAGCAGCTCCACGAACTGCTGTCCGAACGAGAGTTCCAGGTGTTCCTGCGATTGGCCCAGGGGGAAACCATCGGTCACATCGCCGACGGCATGTCCCTGAGCGTCAAGACCGTCAGCACCTACCGAAGCCGCGTGATGGAGAAGATGAAGCTCTCCTCCAACAGCGAGCTCACGTACTACGCGATGAAGAACGGCCTCATCCAGTGAGCTTGCCCGCGGCGCCGGGTGGGCTCACAGTCGGACTTCGAGCGAGTTCTTCACGGCCTTGACCCCTCCCGTCTCGCGGGCCAGCTTTTCGGCCATGGCCTTTTCCTCTGCCGACTTGGCGAAACCCGACAGCATGACTTCGCCGTTGAGCGTTTCCACCTGCACCGAGGTGGCGTCGACGGCCTTGCTCTCGGCGAACTTGGCCTTGACCTTGGTGGTGATGGTGGCGTCGTCGATGTACTCGCCCACCGAGGACTGTCCACGTGAGACGGCGCATCCCGGCAGCACGGTGATGGCGGCCAGGGCCGTGGCGGCAGCGGCGAAGGTCTTGCGAACGATCATGGAGTTCTCCGTTGGATGAGGGGGACAGGGACAGCCTGCCGAATGCACCGGTGAGGCTGCGGATTCACTTTAGGCAGCCCGGAGCGTGAGTCGGGTCGGTGGAGACCGCCGCTCCCTGTAGGACGGAGCCCCCTGGCGGTGTTGTCGGACGCGTCCTACGGCGGGGCGCGTCAAGCGCCGATGGGCGGTGGCGAGGCTCGACGCGACGATGTGGGCAAGCCATCCAAAAAGGTTTGCCGTGCCGTTGCGTTCCCCGTTCTCTCATGCTCCCCAGTTGATGGCGGGGGCGCCGCTGCACGTGGTGTCCGGGCCCCGTCCCGGCCGTCAGATCCAGGCTTGGCACGCGCTGCTGCGCCAGCACCCGGGGTTGGCACCTGGGCAAATGGTCTGGCACCACGCGCGCCAGGGTTCACGCCTGGACGTGTTGACCGCGGCGGCGGTGCAGCGGGCCCTGCACGACGGCGGTGTGGTGGTGGCATGCGGAGGGGACGGCACGATCAACACTGTGGCCCGGCACTGTTGGCCGCTGGGGGTGCCGATGGCTGTGCTGCCCATGGGGACCTTCAACTATTTCAGCCGTGAACACGGGGTCGGTGAGGGACCGGCGGTGGCGCTGGACCGCTTGCTGGAGGCCCTTCGGGTGGCGGCGTTCACACCGGTGCCTGTCGGGCTGCTCAACGGCCACGTGTTCGTGGTGAACGCGAGCCTGGGCCTGTACCCACGCCTGTTGGCGGAACGGGAAGCCGCCAGCGCACAGCTCGGCCGCAGCCGCTGGGTGGCGCTGTGGTCGGGCCTGCGGTCGATGCTACGGCCGGAAGGTGGGCGTCGGTTGCGCATGACCGCTCGTGCACCGGGCCAGGCCTGGTCGACCCAGGACGGGGGCGGAACGCGCGACGTGGCGGCACTGTTCATCGGCAACAACCCGCTGCAGCTGCAGCGGCTGGGGTTCGAGGGCACACATGATCTGCACGTGGACCGGGAGCGGTTGGCGGCGCTGATGTTCGCGCCGCAACCGCGCGCCACGCTGTTGCGGATGTTGGCCCGGGCCTTCGTCGGTCGCCTGCCGCACGAGCCGGAGCTGGACCGTTTCACCTTCGCCGAGCTGCGCATCGAGGGGTTGAGGTCTCGGGTGGGGGCTCCGGCCGCGCGCGTCCAGGTGGCGCTCGATGGCGAGCGTCGCTGGATGACGTTGCCGCTCAAGTGCGTGCGGGCTGCCGCCCCCCTGTGGTTGGTGGCGCTGCCGGAGGCCTCGGCGCGGTCGCAGCCGGAGACTGCAGAGGTGGGCGATGTCTCACGCGCGGCGACCCCGTTGCCGGAGGCTGCATGATCCAGCGTCTGCTGCATCTGTCGGATCTGCATTTTGGCGCCGAGGACCCTGAGGCCTGCCGGGCCCTGCTGGATCTGTCGTGGCAACTGGCCCCGCAGGTCATCGTCTGCTCCGGAGACCTGACCCAACGCGCGACACCCGAACAGTTCCGTCAGGCGGGCCGTTTCCTGCAACTCATGCCGGCGGTGCCCAAGGTGATCGTGCCCGGCAACCACGACCTGCCGGCGGTGGGGCGGTGGTTGCCCGGCCGGGACCCCTATCGGTTCTACCGCCAGTACATCGGACGGGATCTGGAGCCTGGGGCGCAAGTGGGGGACTGGCACGTGGTGGGCGTCAACACCAGCCGCTGGTGGCTGCACGAGCGGGGCGGCTTGTCCCGCGCGCAGATCGAGCGTGTGCGCCGGACATTGGAGGCGGCCCATGGTGCGTTGCGCTGGCCCGTCGTCGTGGCGCATCACCCGCTGGCGGTGGCGCGTGTGGCCGATCGGGCCGATCGGCCGCTGCGGTTTCGAGAGGCGCTGCAGCACTGGTCCGGGGTTCCGGGCGTCACGGTGCTGGGCGGGCATCTGCATGAAAGTTGGGTGCGCCACGTGGTGCCGGAGGCCACGCGTCCGCAGGACGGGCTGTGGGTGGTCCAGGCCGGCACGGCCACGTCGAGGCGCCGCGTGCACGGTCTGGGCAACAGCGTCATCGTGCTGGAAGACGAGGCACTGGGATATGCGCATGTGCGTCGCGCGGTCCCGTGGGAATACGACGCGATCGACCGCTGCTTCGTGCCTGCGGCCGGATCGGTCTTTCAGGCCCCGATGCCGATGGCGGCGTGAGGCCTGCGTTTTTGTTCATCAGGAGATCATTCATGGAACTCAACCGACACGACCTGCCTCGCCTGTTCGACCAACTGGGCCTGGACAGCGACCCCGCCGCCATCGAGGCGTTCATCCGTCGTCATCAGGGGCTGCCGGACGACGTCCAATTGCCCGAAGCCCGTTTCTGGTCGGCGTCGCAGGCGGCTTTTCTGCAGGAAAAGATCCGCGACGACAGCGACTGGGCCCTCGTGGTGGACGCCTTGAGCACCCGCTTGCGCCGGCCGGTCTTGTAGGACATCGCGCACAGGCGCGAGCGCGGGTGTCCGATGGAGGGTGTCCAGAGGTCGTCCTAAAGTGATCCCATGCCCTCCGTCCCGGAGCGCACACCGCAGGAGTCCGCCATGTCCCACCACCCCCAATGGATCGCGTATGCGATCGTGGTCGCCGTGTCGTTGCTGGTGTCCGTGTTTCAGCCGGTGGACGTGCCTGCGCACGCGCCGCAGGGCAGCGTGGAGGCCTTGCAGGTGGCGTCCCTGGCGTTGATCCGCTGAAGCCGGGGTCGGCCGGAATCGATGAACGCGTTGCATCTGGCAGGGGCTTGGGGGCAGCAGGCGCTGTGGATCTGGGTTGTCGGCGCTGGGCTGATGGGGGCCGGGGTGTGGCTCCTGCAGCGCGCCTGTTGGGCGGAAGGGACGCCGGGCGCAACCCTGAGCGGGCTGGGACTGAGGATGTCATGGGTCTGCGTGGTGGTCGCGGGTGCCGGATTTGCCGGCTTGGCCGAGCACGTCGGCTCCGGCGAGTCCCGCTTCCTGGGGCGGCTCGATGAGGCGGTGATCGCTGGGATCCGCTCAGGCCTGCAGCCCGCTGCGCTGGCGGGCATGGCGGTGGTGTCGCACCTCGGGGACCGGATCTTCCTCACCGCCTGGACCGTCGTGTTGGGCGTGGTGCTCTGGAGCCGAGGCCGGAGGGCGCTGGCTTGGGGTTGGGTGCTGGCGGTGGCCGGCAATGGTGTGCTGATCCGGGTGCTCAAGGCGCTGTTTGAGCGGACGCGGCCCGAGCACTTCCATGAACTGGCGGTGGTGGATGGCTTCAGTTTTCCGAGCGGGCACGCCAGTGGGGCGATGGTGGTGTACGGCTGGACGGCCTATCTCGCGCTGCGTCTGCTCTCGCCGAGGTGGCATGCACCGGTTGTGATCGGCATGGCGGTGGGGGTCTGGACCGTTGGATGCAGCCGCGTGCTGCTTCAGGTGCATTTCCCATCGGACGTGCTGGCCGGCTGGTTGTCGGGTGGCGCCTGGTTGGTGGCGTCGATCGCGGCGCTCGAAGGGTGGCGGCACCACCGCCGCAGAAGCCGCTCCCCCCACGCCCAAGGTGTGGCCGGGTGAAGGGTTGGGGCGGCCTGGGCGCCAGGCCTCATCCCCGTTCGTCGAACGAGAACCGCTCGGCAGGCACGATCTCCCAGGCGCCCTCTCCCTTGAGGTGCAGCACCTGGGTGTGGTGACGAAGCAGGGCCGAGCGGTGGGCGACGCTCACCAGCGTGCAGCCCTGTTGGCGAAGGTGGGCATACAGCGCGGCTTCGTTGGCGCTGTCGAGGGCACTGGTGGCCTCGTCGAGGATGACGATGTGGGGGCGGGCCACCAGCACGCGAGCGAACGCCAGACGCTGTTGTTCGCCGATCGACAGCACCTTGCCCCAGTCGCGCACCGTGTCCAGTCCGCCGAACCGTTCGCAGAGCTGGGGCAGTTGCACCTGATCGAGCACTCGCCGCAGGGCCTGGTCGTCCAGGTCGGTGCGGGGACTGGGGTAGATGAGCTGGCTGCGCAGTGTGCCTTCCTGCATGTAGGGCCGTTGTGGCAAGAAAAAGACCTGCTCCAGCTCTGGGTGGCGCACGACGCCGCAACCGCTGCGCCACAGGCCCGCAATGGCCCGCAGCAGCGAACTCTTGCCGCAGCCGCTCACTCCGGTGATCAACAATCCATCGCCTGGGGCCAGCTCCAGGCTCAGGTCGCGCACGAGCAGTCGTTCCAGTCGGGGGGTGCACAGGGTCAGGCCCTCCACCGCCAGAGCCGGTCCCCACAAGGTGCGGATGCCGTTCACGGCCCACGGGGGATGTGCCGCAGGGACCGTCTCTTCTGGGGCGACCGAGACCGTTTCCGAAGCCGAGGCGGCGACGGGCTCGTCCGGGGAAAAGGCCGTCACTGCGGCCGACAGCGTGTGCAGGCGCCCGATGCCGGCCACGAAGCGGCTCAGGCTCTCGAAGTTGTCGACGATCAGCGAGACCGCGCCGAGCACTGCCGCAAACGCCCCCGCCGCCTGCACGGCCCGCCCGACCTCCAACTCTCCGGAAAGCACGGCGTTGGCCAGGATCACGGCGGGAATCACCAGCGTGAGCTGGCTGAATGCGCGTTGGTAGATGTTGAGCGAGCGCTGCTTGCGGATGAGGGCGTCGTAGTTGCGGTACACCGCGTCGAAATCGCGCTCGATGCGTTCGCGCTCCTGCGCCTCACCCCGGTAGAAGGCGATGGATTCGGCGTTTTCGCGCAGGCGCATCAGGCTGAAGCGGAAGTCGGCCTCGCGGCGCAGTTGCCAGAAGTTCAGCTGGATCAGCGGTTGGCCAAACACGTAGAGCGCAACGAAGGTGCCCACGAAAGCGTAGACCGCCAGGAAGCCGACGAGCACTTTGGACAGCGACCACAGCACCGCGCTGAACGCCACCAGCTGCATGAGCGAGCCCAGCAGCACCAGCGTGAAGTGGGTCGACCTTCCGGTGAAGGCGTTGATGTCCTCGCTGATGCGCTGATCGGGGTTGTCGAGTCGCCCGGACTTGTCGAGTTCGTAGTAGCGGCGACCTTGCAGGTAGCCGTCCAGGAAATGGTGCGTGAGCCAGCGCCGCCAGTGGTTGGAGAACGCATCGCGCATGTAGTAGTAGAAGGCGAACACCGGCACGGCAAAGGCGATCACCCACAGGCTGGATTGCACGGCGCTCCAGAAGCGTTGGCGGTCCTGGGCCGCCAGGGCCGAGGTCATCTCGCCGGTGCGGTCGTTGAGTTGCACCGCCAGATGGGTCTCGAACAGCATCAGGGCAATCAGCAGGCCCAGCAGTCCCCAGGCGGTGCGCCTCTGATCCCCCTTCCAGTAGGGGCGCGCCACCTGCATGAACTGCTGCCAAGCCGCCAGGGACAAGCGCGGAGCCCGCCGGTCGCGGTCGGTGTCACGCTCGGGCGGTGGTGCCGTGCCGGTGGGCGATGAAGGGGCGGTGGCTTTCATGAACATCCTGTCGGGCTCTTGCGGGCGGCCCGTCCTGTTCGACATGATGCGCCATGGCCTCGTCGTGCGTCTGTCGGACAAGGCGCTGACCTGTCGTGCGGCGGGGCGCCCGGGGCGGCACGTGACGGCTTTGTCCGACACCGGAACGGGGCGGCCGGACGGAGAATCGACCCCGGTGGCTCGGTGCCCGGATCTGGGGCGTCGGCCCGTGTTCATCCAGGCGCATGACGGAGGCGACATGACCCGACGCAACCTGTTCTCGGAAAACGGCACGGGCTCCCCGCCACGGTGGTCGCACGGGGGGTGGGGGCCGTCCAGGCTTTGTCGTGCGGGCAGGGTCCTGCTGGCGACGGTGTGGGTCGCGTCGGCGATGTCCGTGGGGGCCCAGGGCGTGTCCACGCCGCGTTCACCGTCCTCCGCGGTGCCGGTCTTGCCTGAGCTGCCGGTGCAGCCGCCTCCGCCGGAGGGGGTCGGGCCGGATCCCCGGTTGCCGGCGCCTCAGGAGTCCCTGGTGCCCACGGTGAAGATCGCCAAGGCGGTCGGCTGGCTGCCAGGCCAGTCGCCCACAGCCGCCAGTGCCTTGCAGGTGCATCGTTTTGCGGACGGGCTGGATCACCCTCGCTGGATCCATGTGCTGCCCAACGGCGATGTGCTGGTGGCCGAGGCCAACAAACCGACGCGGCGCTCGGCGTCCGTGTCGGGCTGGGTGCAAGGGCTGGTCATGAAGCGTGCGGGGGCGGGCGTGCCCAGTGCCGACCGCATCACCTTGCTGCGGGACACCGACGGTGACGGGGTGGCCGACGAGCGGCACGTGTTCCTCGAGGACCTGGCGTCTCCGTTCGGCATGGCCCTGGTCGGGGAGACGCTCTACGTGGCCAATGCCGACGCGCTGGTGTCCGTGCCCTATCGCAGCGGCATGACCCGGGCCGAGTCCGCCCCCGTGCCCGTGTTGCCGCTGCCGTCGGGCCGCAACCACCACTGGACCAAAAACGTCGTGGCCTCGGAAGATGGGCGCACCCTGTTCATCAGCGTGGGATCCAACAGCAACATCGGTGAAAACGGGATGGAAGAAGAGCAGGGGCGGGCGGCCATCTGGGCCTATGACGTGCCGACGGGCCGGGCCCGGGTGTTCGCTTCGGGTCTGCGCAATCCCAACGGCATGGCGTTCGCTCCGGGCACTCGCACGCTGTGGACCGTGGTCAACGAGCGGGATGGCCTGGGCAACGATCTGGTGCCGGACTACCTCACGTCGGTGGAAGATGGGGCCTTCTATGGCTGGCCCTACGCCTGGTGGGGCCAGCACGTGGATGTGCGCGTGAAGCCGCCGCGCCCCGATCTCGTGGCGAAGGCGAAAGCCCCCGATTACGCGCTGGGGGCCCACGTGGCCGCCCTTGGGTTGAGCACCAGTGCCGGGTTGACCGGCTGGCCGCGGGGATTTGCACAGGGCATGTTCATCGGTGAGCACGGGTCCTGGAACCGCAACCCCATGACCGGCTATCAGGTGGTGTTTGTGCCCTTCTCGGGGGGGCAGCCGGCGGGGTCCCCGGTGACGGTGCTGGACGGCTTTGTCAACCTGGACGGGCAGGCACGAGGCCGTCCAGTGGGGGTGGCGGTGGACCGGGGAGGCGGCCTGCTCGTGGCCGATGACGTTGGCAACGTGGTGTGGCGTGTGACGGCCAGGCCGCGCTGAACACTCGGGCCGGCGCTTGCCGGCTCAGCCGGAATCGGTGCTGCGGGGGCCGGTGTCCGGACGTTCCGGTCCCTGCCGAAGGGCCTGCGGGGCGCTCCACAGGAGCGCGGCCGTCGCCCACACGGCTTCCCAGGGCACTTGTCGAGCCCAGCGCAGGCCCCATCGTTGCAGTCGCGCCGGAGCTTGGTGCACCTCGTCACGGATCCACGGCCAGCGCCACGGCCGAAGGGCCACGACCAGTGCGGCCGTCCCGGCCACCAGGGCCACCGACGTCCTGGGGTGGCGGCGCACCAGCGGCACGATTCCGCTGTCGAACTCCTGCCGCAGTCGCTCGCCGACGGGGTGTAGCGGGTGTTGACGCCACCATGCGCTCACCCCCGAGGTCGCGAGGTCGGTGATCGGCTGCAGGCGCAGGCGCGCCTGTGCCCAGCGCCACCACGCTCGCATCCGACGGGCAGGGTCATGATCCCGCTTGCGATCTGCAGAAGGGGCTGGCCTGGGGTGCAGCCGCTCATGCAAGGCCTGGCGTGTTGAAGCCAGCCGGGCAAGGGCCGCTTTGCAGCGCGGATCCACGGGGCGGTCGGATTCGGTCATCGGCGCACTTCCCTGAGCAGTTCCGCGTCGGTGCGGATCTGCTGCCTCAGCAGGGTGAAGTGCGGAATCGGCGGGGCTTGCGTGGCGCGCCAGCCGCAGATCCCCGCCAGGGTCCACGCCATCCCCGGGACGGCCGCGAGCACCCAGGCCATCGGCATCCGGTCCGAGGGCAGGGCCGCCCAGAGCATCAGCGACACGCCGCTCCACAGCAAGCCCGCGGCGGCCAGGGCCACGGCGCTGCCCGTCAGCCACAGCCGACGCCGGAGGTGGTGCGCCAGGCACGAAGCTTCCGCAGCCGCCAGATCGATGTAGGCATCGGCGTGGTCGGCCAGGAGGTCCGGGCGCGTCGCGAGCAGCTGGATGAGCGGATGCAGCATGGGAAAGCCGGACGGGGCGGCCTTCAAGGGCCGCCGCGTTTTCAGGAGCGCGAGGAGCGCGACCACAGACCCGCGAGGGCGGCCAACGCAGCCCCCGCAGCGGCGGCGATCAACACGGCTTTCACGGGTTCCTCCCGGATGTAGCTGACGGTGCGGTCGTTGACCACTTCGGCCTGGTGGCGGGCCTGGTCTTTCAGTTCATGGGCCCGTTCCAGTCCCCGCTCTGCGAGCAGTTCGACCTGTTCCGCGGCGCGGGACAGGGCCTTGGGGGTGCGGGCGCGCAGGTCCTGGACGTGGTCGGACACGGCGGACAGGGCATCGTCGGCCCGCTGGGCCAGACCGTTGGCCTGTTGCTTCAGGGCGTCGTGCAGTTCGGGGGTGTGGTCCATGGGAACTCCTCACGAGGGATGGAAGGAAGCGGCGAGGTGCCGTCGCAAAACCGGTTTGCGATGCCTTCAGCTTAGGGAGGAGGGGGCCGGCACAACAGCGGCGGGGACCCGGTCCGCGTGTAGGACAGCGCCGATCGCGGCGGGGTCGGTGGGCTCAGTCGTCCTGCAGGGCGTCGCAGTAGGCGATCAGTTCGTCGAGTTCGGAGGACTTGTCGAACACCCGGTCTGCACCCAGGGCCAGGCAGCGGCGGCGCATGTCGGGGGTGGCAAAGTTCGTGAGCACGATGCGCCGCGACTGCGGCATCAGATCGGCGGCGCGGGCCAAGACCCCGAGGCCGCTGCCGGCCTGGAGAAAGACGTCGATGATCATCAGGTCCGCCACCTGTCCCGCGCCGGACATCCACGTCAGGGCCTCGGCTTCGCTGCGGGCGGTGCCGACGACATTCATCGCCAGCATTTCCTCGAGGGTCGCGATCAGGTTGTGCCGGATGACGTCACTGTCTTCAACGAGGAAGCAGCGGATCCGCGGAGCGGGGGAGGAAGACACCACCGGCGGGGTGGGGTGCGGACAGTGGGGTGAACCCGTCAGGGGGGAGGGCATGGCACTGGCACCAGGATAGGCACTGGTGAATGATCGGATCGAAGCCGCCCGCACGATAGCGAAAGGTGGTCTGGTGTGGTGTAGGACAAGGCCTACACCGCCTTCGGCACCCTGGCAACGGGGGGGCGCCGCGCGGCGGTCAGCGCGGCAGGTCTTCGGATCCCGCTGGGGCGGCACCCGATGCAGCCAAGTCACTCCAGGCCGACGCGTGATCGAGAAACGGCAGAGCGCATTCGTATCCGATGTCGTCCTGCACGACCGAGGCCGGACCCCCAGCCGGAGTCGGAGATCCCGGGGGGAACGTGGAGGCGGGTGGCGGGGGCATGGTGGATCTCCTTTCGAGGCGGCGTCGGATGGTTCACGGGTTGCGCTGATGGCCGCAATGACGGCAGAAGCCCGGAAAACTGTAGGGTTGGCGGCCGTGGGTTCCCGGTGTGCCGCCTGAAACCGTGCGTTTGCACACGGTTCCCCGAGCCTCTCGGGCAGTGTGGGTCTTGGGCGGCCCCCTGGGGGTCGGCCGAGGGGCGGATCTTTTGTAGGACAAGTCCGATCCGGAGGGATCTGGGCGGTGCAGTGCGCGCTATTCGGGCCTTTGGGCTCCGCCGGAGCTGCCTACGATCGATCGACCATCCTCAGGGAACGACCATGTCCGATCTGTCCGACACCGCACTTCACCTCATCGCGCCCGAGACTGGCGCGGACGTGCGGGTGTCCGAACCCGGTCGGGTCCTGTCCCGGCGCCCCACCGCCCGACGCGGCTGGCATTGGCCTGCGCCGCCCCAGCCTGCGTTTGCGGGTGCGGCGGCCGAGGTGGGCAATCGTCCGGTCGAGATCGACCTGCGCGATGGCACGACCGTGAGTGGCCTGCTCAACGGATTCGATCCAGCGGACGAACTCGCCCGGATCGTCGTGCCGCCGGAGCGCACCGCCACCCCGATGCGTTTTGCCAAGATCGCCTGCATCCGGCTGGAGGACACGCTGACACCCGCTTCGGCCACCGATTGGCCGGGCGAGGGGGACGGGGATCTGCAGCGTGACGAGGTGATGCGACACCGCAGTCTGCAGCCGTTTCGCATCGACACCGTTGATGGCCGTCACTGGAGCGGGCACACCGCCGGCCACGTCGAGCACGACACGGGCTGGTTCCTGTTTCCGCTGGCTTGCGAGGCCTCCGGTGCCGTGTCGCGCTGGTTTGTGCCGCGCAGCGCGGTGCGCGAGATCCGGGTCGGGGAACGACTGGGCACCTTGCTGGCCAAGGCCCAGCCCGAGGTCATGGACGACATCGAAGAAGTGGCCCGTGTGCAGATTTCCCTGCGAGAGCAGCGCCTGGGTGAGGCCTTGATGTCCGCCCAGGTGGTCGATTTTGAGCAATTGCTGGAGGCACTGGACAAACAGGCGCGCATGCCCGAGATGCGTTTGGGCGAGGCGTTGCTGTCCCTCGGGCATGTGGACGCCGAGCAACTGGAGGCCGCCTTGGCCCAGCAGCGCAGCGAGCGCAGCACGCCGATCGGCGAACTGCTGCTGCAGCGCGGCTTGGTGACACTGCCCCAGATCCGGGCGGCGCTGGCTGAGAAGCTGGGCTATCCGGTGGTGGATGTGGCGCGGTTCCCGGTCGAGCCGGCGGCCGTGCAGTCCCTGTCGGTGGACACGGCTTTGCGCCTGGGGGCCCTTCCGCTGGTGCGCCAGGATCGCCGGCTGGTGGTGGCGATGGAGGATCCCAGCCGCCGGTCGCCCATCGAAGCCATCGAGCAGGAGTCGGGGTGCCAGGTGGTGCCGGCCCTGGCGGGCGAGGGCGACCTGGCCGCCGTGATCCAACGGGTCTATGCGGTCGAGGTGCCGCCCTCAGTGGAGCTTGTCCACCCCGTCGAACGGGTGTTGAACGACGCGGTCCAGCAGTTTTCCCAGGCCACCCGGCCGCGTCGGGGGCCTCCCCAGGACGTGCCGGTGCTGCGCGACGTGGCCATGCTGGAGCCGGTGTCGAAGCCTAGCCCAGCATCGGAGTCCGACGGGGGATGCGACACCGTGTGGGCCCAGGCCGATGGGTATCCCACGCAGGCCGGAGAGCTGCCCGGCGAGGAGGCGGGGTTGGCGTTGCCCGCCGCGCCGGCCGCCAAGGGGCCGTCCGCGGGGTCGACCCGGGAGGATCTCCTGGCGGCGAAGGCTGCCCGGACCCGCAAAGCCGAGGCCGGACCGGCCGAGACGGTTTCGGTCTCCCGGGTCGGGCCTGCGGTGGCGAAGGTCGAGGCGCGTCGGGAGAGCCCGCTGCTCCAATTGCTGGGGGATCTGCTTCAGGCCGCCCAGCAGCGGGGGGCGTCGAGCATCCACCTCGAACCGTCGACAGAACACGACAAGCTGCAGGTGCGCTTGCGCATCCAGGGGCGTCTGGAGCCTTTGCGCGAGCTGGCGTCGCCCTACCGCACCGCCTTGCCGGCCCGCATCAAGGCGCTGGCCGATCTCGACGTGACCCAGACCCGCCGGGCCCAGCAGGGGCGCATGCCGGTGCATCGCATCTGGCCGGGATTGCGCCTGGAACTGGAGGTGGCGGTGCTGCCGGTGGGGGCGGGTCTGGAGGACGTGATCCTCACGGTGCCGCCGCGGCTGCGGCCGATGCAGCTCGACGGACTCGGGCTGTCCAGTGCCATGCTCGATCGCATGCGAAGCCTGGTGGAGCGACGCGACGGCCTGTGGCTGTGCGCCGGCCCGGCCCGTTCCGGACGCACCACCGCGCTGCACGCGCTGCTGGCCCACCTCAATCGCGATGACCGCATGGTCTGCACGGTGGAGTCGTCGCTGAATCTGCAGCACCCCGGGGTGCGCCAGATCGAGGTGTCGCCCCGATGCCCGTCCGAGTCTGTCGAGGCCCTCCGGGCGGCGGCGCGGGCGGGTTCCGATGTCATCCTGGTGTCCGATCTGGGCTCCCCCGAAGTGGTGCGGGAGGCCCTGGCCGCGGTTCAGGACGGTCATCTGGTGCTGGGTGCGGTGCATGCCCGCAACAGTGCCGAGGGGGTGAGCCGCCTGATGCACCTGGGCGCCGATCCCTGGCAACTGGCCGATGCCCTCATCGGGGTTCACGCCCCGCGCCTGGTTCAGCGCCTGTGCAACGCCTGCCGCATGAGCCGGCCGGCACGGGAGCTGGAAGTACAGGAGTGGGCCGATGCCTACCTGCAGGGGCTGCCGCCCGGCGAGCTGGACGCGCGCCGGGAGCGTCTCATCGCCGACTGGCTGACCCGATTCGGCCGCGACGGGCGGCTGCGCCGGTATCACAGCCCCGGATGCGAGCGGTGCGAGGGCACGGGGGTGCGGGGCCGACGCGCCCTGCACGAATTGATGGTCATTGATCGGGAAGCGCGTCGGCTCATCCGAGCCGGTGCACCGTCGTGGGGACTGCAGCGCCATGCGCTGACGGCGGGCATGCACAGCCTGCGGCACGATGCCATCGAGACGATGCTGGCGGGCTGGATCGCCTCCGATGAAGTGCGCGGACTGCTCGACGATTGACGTGTCGCTGCGAGGCCCTCAGCGGCCGCGCAGGAACAGCTGATCGAGTTCACGCAGGGTCAGGGCGCGCCAGGTGGGGCGTCCGTGGTTGCACAGGTCGGCCCGTTCGGTGGCCTCCATGTCCCGCAGCAATGCGTTCATCTCCTCCAGGGTCAGGCGGCGGTTGGCGCGCACGGCACCATGGCACGCCATCGTGGCCAGGAGTTCGTCGCGGGCGCGCTGCACCAGGGTGCTGCCGTCGGTCTCGGCGAGTTCGGCCAGCACCGATCGGGTCAGGGCCACCGCGTCCGCGCCCTTCAACGCGGCGGGCACCGACCGCACCGCCAGCACGCCGGGAGACAGTGGCGCCACGTCGAGTCCGAGCGCGAGCAGGGTGTCGTGGTGGGACTCGGCGGTGGCGATTTCGGTGGGCGTGGCCGACAGCGTGGCGGCGATCAGCAGGGGCTGGGATGCCATCCGTGCCCCGGCCGCCACCCCATGGCTGGCTTTGAGCCGTTCATAGACGATGCGTTCGTGGGCAGCGTGCATGTCCACGACAATCAGACCCTGGCGGTTTTCGGCCAGGATGTAGATGCCGAGCACCTGTCCGATGGCCCGGCCCAGAGGCCATTCGCCGGGGTCCGCGGCTGGGGCGACGCTGGGGGTTTCCGGCGCCGCGCCACCGGTGCGCACCTCGTAGGCGGCGGGGCCGGAAGCGGTGTCCCAGCGCTCCGGTGTGGGGGCCGAAAGGGGAGACGGGTTGGTGCCGAAGCCGAGACGCTCCTGCACGCGCCAGGTGGGTGCCGGCCCCGTGGGGGTCGGCGGGGCCTCGCTCGGCATGGGTCCGCCCAGGGGGGCGTCGCTGGAGAGGTGAGTCGATCCGGGGGGGGAGGTGGCGTCTCCGGACACCAGGGAGGGGTCCGGAGACGTGTCCGTCGCCATGGTGCGGGGCGGCGCCAGCGCGTCTTCCACCGCGTGCCGCATCGCCTGATGCACTTCGCGCGAGTCCCGGAAGCGCACCTCGATCTTGGTCGGGTGCACGTTCACGTCGACACGCTCCGCGGCGATGTCCAGGAACAGCACGTAACTGGGCTGGCGGGAGCCGTGCAGCACATCCTCGTAGGCGGCGCGCACGCCGTGCGCCAGCAGTCGGTCACGTACGTAGCGGCCGTTCACATAAGCGTATTGCAGGTCGGCGCGGGATCGGGCCGCTTCGGGCAGGCCCACCCGACCGCGCACGGTCATCGGTCCGACCTGTGTCTCGACGGTGCGGCTGGCGTGGATGAACGCTTCTCCCAGCACGTCGCGCAGGCGCTGTTCGGCGGGGGCGGCCCGCCACTGTTCCACCCGTTTGCCTTCGTGCCACACCGCAAAGCCGACCTCCGGCCGGGCCAGCGCGTGGCGGCGCACGGCCTCCAGGCAGTGCGCCAGCTCGGTGGCGTCGGTTTTGAGGAATTTGCGCCGCGCCGGGGTGGCGAAGAACAGTTCCCGCACGTCGACGGTGGTGCCCACGGCGCGCGCTGCGGGCCCGATCTCGCCCGTGCGGGCGTGCAGCGTCAGCGCATGGGGGCTCTCCGGAATGCGGCTGGTCAGCTCCACCTCGGCCACCGAGGAGATGGCCGCGAGTGCTTCCCCCCGGAATCCCATGGTGCCCACTTGCTCCAATTCCTCGAGTGAGCGGATCTTGCTGGTGGCGTGGCGACGCAGGGCCAGAGGCAGCTCCTCCGGGGCGATGCCGCCGCCGTCGTCCTCCACCGAGATCAACCGCACACCCCCTGCCGACAACCGCACCGTGATCTGGCGTGCGCCTGCGTCGAGGGCGTTGTCCACCAGTTCACGCACCACCGAGGCGGGGCGCTCGATGACTTCGCCGGCGGCGATCTGGCTGATCAGTTCGTCGGGCAGTTCGCGAATGGCGCGGCGGGCAGGCAAGGCATCAGACATCTGCGGATTGTAAAAAGTCACGGCGGTCTGCCCACGCATTCAAGGCCCCGAGGTGTCCGGCGGTCATGGTGCGCCGGGATAATGGCCGCATGGAACTGATCCCCTTCCTCATCGATTTCATCCTGCACGTCGACAAACACCTCGCCGAGTTCGTCCAGAACTACGGCACCTGGGTGTACGCGCTGCTGTTTCTCATCATCTTTGTGGAGACGGGGCTGGTCGTCATGCCCTTTCTTCCGGGCGATTCGCTGCTGTTTGTGGTCGGGGCGCTGTGCGGCACGGGGCACATGAGCCTGCCGCTGGCCATCGGCGTCATGCTGACGGCCGCCATCGCGGGCAACCAGACCAACTACACCATCGGGCGGGCCCTCGGACCGAAGGTGTTCCAGTGGGAAAACTCGCGGCTGTTCAACAAGAAGGCTTTTGAGCAGGCGCATGCCTTCTACGAAAAGCGGGGCGGCATCACCATCGTGCTGGCGCGTTTCATGCCGTTCCTGCGCACCTTTGCGCCCTTCGTGGCCGGCGTGGCGGCGATGACCCGCTCCAAGTTCACGTTCTACGATGTCACGGGGGGCGCGCTGTGGGTCGTGGGGGTGACGATGGCGGGGTACCTGTTCGGCAACATCCCCTTTGTGCAGCAGAACCTCAGCAAGATCATCTGGGCGATGATCCTGATCCCGGGCTTGATCGCGCTGTTCGGCGCCTGGAAGGCCCGCCGCCAGGAGGCGTCGGCCGGCGCCTGATTCGGGCGTGTGACCCGGGGGCGCTCAGGTCATGCGCTGGCGGGGCGCCAGGGGCGGGTTCTTGGCGAAATAGTTCTGAACGCCCGTGAACACCGCCTGCACCAGTTCGGCCTGGTAGCCGGAGTCTTTCAGGCGGGCCTCTTCGTCCGGGTTTGAGATGAAGGCCGTTTCCACGAGGATGGACGGGATGTCCGGGGCCTTGAGCACGGCAAATCCGGCCTGCTCCACCCGCGATTTGTGCAGCTTGCCCACCTTGCCGATGCGGCCGAGCACTTCGCGGCCCAGGCGCAGGCTGTCCTTGATCTGGGCCGTGGTGCTCATGTCGAGCAGGGCACGCAGCACATGGGCATCCGTGGCCTTCACGTTCACACCGCCGATGTCGTCCGACGCGTTTTCCCGCTTGGCCATCCAGCGCGCCGTGGCGCTGGAGGCGCCGGAGTTCGACAAGGCGAAGACCGAGGCCCCGTGCGCTTCCGGGGTCATGAAGGCGTCGGCGTGGATTGAGATGAACAGGTCTGCCTGAACGGCGCGGGCCTTGCGCACCCGCTCGTTGAGCGGAACAAAAAAGTCGGCGTCGCGGGTGAGCACCGCCCGCATGCCCGGGCGCTTGTTGATGCGTGCGGCCAGCTGCTTGCCGATCTGCAGCACCACATCCTTTTCGCGCAGTCCGCTCGGTCCGATGGCACCGGGGTCTTCGCCCCCGTGGCCTGGATCGATGGCCACGATGATGAGGCGGTTGACGTCCTGGGCCAGGGCCTGGCGTTTGCGCGACTTGGCGGTGCCGCGGGCGGGAGGCGCCTCGGCCGCACCGGATTCGATGCTGGCCACGGGGGCGCCGCTCCCGGCCGGAGGGTGCTTGGGGCGGTCGCCCTCGCTGGCCTTGGCGGCGCCCGTCGCCTTGCCGGCATCCGGGCGCTCCATGCGGCCGATGAAAACCCCCAGCGCGTCGTCCACGGCGCTGGCCGCTTCACTGGATGCCTTGGCGGTCTGGGCGTTGGAGGCCGCAGGATCTGTGGTGGTGCGGTCCGATGCGACGGCGCCCGACTCGACGGCGTCCTGGGCCAGGCGTTCCACCGGGTTGCCCGGCTGGCTGGGGTACAGGTCAAACACCATGCGGTGCTGATAGGCGGCGACCGGGCTCAGCGTGAACACCTGCGGAACGGACCTCTGCTTGAGGTCGAAGACCACGCGCACCACCTTGGGCTGGAACTGGCCGACGCGCACCCCGGCGATGTGGGGATCGTCGGGACGGACCTTGCCGACCAGTTCGCGCAGGGCCGGGTTCATGTCCAGGCCTTCGATGTCGATGACCAGGCGGGGCGGGTCCGGGATCACGAAGGATTTGCTGACCAGCGCCAGGTCCGATTCGAGCGTCACGCGGGTGTAGTCGGACGCCGGCCAGACCCGCACGGCCACGAGGCTGGCGGCGCGGGATCCGGTCGGCAGGCTGAGCAGCAGCGTCCAAGCCCCTGCCTGGCGGAACCAGGAACGCCGATCGAGCCACACGGTGCCGTCGACGGCGTTGGCCGGACGCTCGGTGGAGAGGGACAACGGATGAAGACGGCGATTCAGGGTCATGCGCAGGGAGCCTTCCGGATCGGTGCGAATCAGGGGCGCCGCAGACCGAGCGCCGGTGCGGCCAGCGGACGCATCCACTCGACACCTGCGGGTGTCCCGGCCTGCAACCGACCCCGTCGGGCGCTCTCGTCGACGATGTCCAGCGTCAGGCGGAGATCGGGGCTCGGCAGGTGGGGGCCCGCTTTTTCCGGCCACTCGACCACCTTCAGGGCGGGCGAGGCGAACAGTTCGCGAAAGCCGGCATCTTCCCACTCCTCCGGGGCGTCGAATCGGTAGAAGTCGAAGTGAAAAACCTGTCCGCCAGGCGTTTCATGGGGCTCGACGATGGCATAGCTCGGGCTCTTGATGCGCCCCTGAACTCCCAGTGCGCGCAGCAAGTGCCGCGTGAAGGTGGTCTTGCCCGCGCCCAGCGGGCCCAGAAGCTCGATCGTGGCGTGGGATGGCACGTTCCGGGCCAGCGCCTCGGCCATGGCTTGGCAGTCGGCCTCGTCCGGCCATGAAAATTCGAGGGTTTCTAGAATCACGGCATGCACAGCCAATCGGAATCTGCGGTCGATCAGCAGCTGCTCAAGCAGTTGCAAGAATGGGGGCGAGAACTGGGATTTTCCCAGATTGGTGTCTCGGATGTAAATCTCCGCGACGCCGAGCCTGGATTGTTGGCCTGGCTGGAAGCGGGTTTTCACGGGACCATGCACTATATGGAGGCCCACGGCTTGCGTCGGGCGCGTCCGGCCGAATTGGTCCCGGGCACGGTGCGGGTCATCACGGCGATGATGGATTACCTGCCCGTGTCGGCCGGGCCGGACTGGCGTGCACAGGAGTTGCGCCGTTCTGCCGATGCCTCTTGTGGGGTGATTTCGGTCTATGCCCGTGGCCGGGATTACCACAAGGTGCTGCGCCAGCGGTTGCAGAAACTGGCCGATCGGATTCAGCAGGACATGGCGCCATTGGGGCACCGGGTGTTTTGTGATTCCGCCCCTGTGCTCGAGGTGGAATTGGCGCAGCGGGCGGGGTTGGGCTGGCGCGGAAAACACACCTTGCTGCTGCGGCGGGACGGGGGCTCCATGGGGTTTCTGGGCGAAATCTACGTCGACCGCGCCTTGCCGCTGACGGATCCCGGTCCAGCGGTCGGGCATTGCGGGTCGTGCAGCGCCTGTCTGGCGGCCTGTCCGACCGGGGCGATCGTGGCGCCGTATCGCGTCGATGCCCGCCGCTGCATCAGCTACCTCACCATTGAGCATGATGGCCCGATCCCCGAAGCGTGGCGCGTCGCCATGGGCAACCGCATCTATGGCTGCGACGACTGCCAGATCCATTGCCCCTGGAACAAGTTCGCGCGGCACTCGCCATTGCCGGACTTTGAGGTCCGCGACGGCCTGTCCGATCAAGCGCTGCTGGTGTACTGGGGATGGAGCGAGGCCGAGTTTCTTCGGCGCACGGAGGGCAGTCCGATCCGTCGCATCGGACACCACCGCTGGCAACGCAACCTGTCGGTGGCGATGGGCAACGCCCTGAGGGTGGGGAGCGACGTGGCGGCGGATCTCGTTCAGGCCCTGGCGGCCCGGCGTGCGGAGCTGCAGGACACCGTCCCGGACCGAGTGCTGAGGGAACACCTCGACTGGGCACTGGCGCAAGCCCCGGAGGCTCTCCGTGTCTGTTGATCCGGTGGCGAGGGCATTCAGCGAAGCCTTGATCGACCGCTTTCAGGACATGCTCTGGCTGGAGGATGGCCTGGCCCCCAACTCCCTGCAAGCGTATCGCCGGGACCTGCGGGCCTTGGCCGACTGGTTGGCCACCGGGGGGGGGCTGGCACTGAACGGCGTGCAGGAGGGGGACCTTCATGCCTACATGGTGCACCGCCACGCCGCCAGTCGCCCCAGCTCCGCCAATCGGCGTCTGGCGGTGTTTCGTCGATTTTTCCAATGGGCGGTGCGGGACGGCGTCATGTCGCACGATCCGACGCTGCGCCTGTCGGCGGCGCGCCAACCGGTGCGCGTGCCGGGGACCTTGACCGAGTCGCAGGTCGATGCCCTGCTGGAGGCGCCGGACGTTTCGCAGGCCCTCGGCCTGCGCGACCGGGCGATGCTGGAGCTCATGTACGGCACCGGCCTTCGGGTGAGCGAACTGGTCGAGCTGCCCAACCTGTCGGTGGACTTGACGCAAGGGGTGCTGCGTGTCACGGGCAAGGGCAGCAAGGAGCGCATGCTCCCATTTGGCGACGTGGCGGCGGACTGGGTCGATCGCTACCTGCGCGAGGCCCGGCCGGAGCTGATGGGGCGCCGTCTGTCGGAGGCCCTGTTCGTCACGGTCCGCGGTGAGGGCATGACCCGGCAGATGTTCTGGAAGATCGTGCGCAAGTACGCGCAGCTCACGGGCTTCCACGGGCACCTCTCGCCCCACACCCTGCGGCATGCTTTCGCCACGCACCTGATCAACCACGGTGCCGACCTCCGTGCCGTGCAGATGATGCTCGGCCACGCAGACATCTCGACCACGCAGATCTACACCCACGTGGCCCGGGAGCGGTTGCGTCAACTGCATGCGGCACACCACCCCCGCGGGTGAACCCGATGGCCTGCGGCGAGGCGGCCTCGACCGGTGCGAGGTGGATCCGTTGTCGCAGGCCAACGGTCGAGCGCGAAACAGGCCCCGCCCGAGGCCGGACCGCGGCTTGTAATGTTGCTGTCATCCAACGAAGTGGGTTGGAATCGCAATGTCCTGCGGGTTTTTACCATGGGGCGCCTTTCCAGGCGCTAGCATCCACCCGCTGGTTTATTTCAGTCGGGCCCGAAATGGGGCCCATCTCAAACAGGAGAAGCGCATGAAAAAGTCTCTGATTGCTCTGGCAGTCCTGGGTTCTGTGGTCGGCATGGCTCAAGCCCAGTCCAGCGTCACGCTGTACGGTATCGCTGACGTCGCCGTCCTGAAGGACAAGGGCGGTGCATACAACCTGGCTTCCGGTGGCGTGAGCCAAAGCCGTCTGGGCTTCAAGGGCGTGGAAGAGCTGGGTGGCGGCGTCAAGGCCGTCTTCCTGCTGGAGCACGGCTTCAACATCGACAGCGGCACCACCGCTGGCACCGCATTCTGGAATCGTCAGTCCTACGTGGGTCTGGCCGGTGGCTTCGGTGAAGTCCGCCTGGGCAAGATCTGGACCGCTTATGACGACATCAGCGGCGCCACCAACTCGGTGTGGGATTCGGCTCTGTCGCCGACCAACGGCGTCTTCCTGAGCACCGGCTACAACGGCAACCCCAACAACGGCGTTTACTACGTGAGCCCGACGATGGGTGGCGTGAGCGCTGCTCTGAGCACGACCGCGACCGAAGGCGCTGCAACGCCCCGCGTCAGCGCCGTCAACGTCAAGTATGAAGCCGGCAACGTGTTCGCTGGCGCTGCGTTCCAACGTGAACAAGGTGCAGGCACCGACAACAAGTTCGTGCGCGTGAACGGTTCTTACGACTTCGGCGTTGCCAAGGCCGTGGCCGCTTACGGTCGCGTGAAGGACGCTGCTGGCGTCAAGACCAACGAAGGCACCATCGGTGTCTATGTGCCGGTGACCGCCAAGGTCGTCGTGTCGGCTGGCTACGCCACGTCGAAGACGGAAGGCGCTGAGCGCGTTTCCGGCGCAGCCATCGGTGCCGCGTACCTCTTCTCCAAGCGCACCCTGGCTTACGGTGGCTACCTCGACACCAAGAAGTCGGCCACGGGTCCGGACAGCCGCGTGGCTGTTGGTCTGCAGCACTCGTTCTGATTTTTCGCGGCCGAGAGGCCGCTGGATTCAGATGCCAAAAGGGGCCTCAGTCGAGGCCCCTTTTTTTCTGGGCCGTGCGTGGGGTTGGGCAGGCCCACCTGGAAGTTCATCGACAGTCGGTTTTGCACCCGTTCGCGCGAGCGATGGGCAACTGAAGACCTCAGTCCCAACGGTGGTGCGGTCAGTTGCCCCCGCGAAGGTGCCACGAAAGAACAAGATCCTCCAGTCCCAGTCCCAGTCCCAGTCCCAGTCCGGACGGGGCCCAATACAGGCAGGGGCCACACCGCATGGGCATGCGGGTGGCCCCTGGAGGGGTGTGAGGACAGTCAGCGTCCGCGTGCGTGCGCCGGGGCCTCGAGGCGCTTGGCGAGAAGCGAAAGCGTCAGCGTCAGCAGCAGGTAGACCGCAGAGATCGCCAAATAGGGCTCCCAGTAGCGGGAATAGGCCCCTGCAACCGTCCGGGCCGCCAGCGCCAGCTCAGCCAGTCCGATGGCTGAAACCAGGGACGAGTCCTTCACCAGCGTGACGCCCTCGTTGACCAGCGCCGGTACCATGCGGCGGAACGCCTGGGGCAGGATCACGTGTCGCATGCCCTGGCCGTGGGTGAGGCCCAAGCTGTAGGCCGCCTGGGTCTGTCCGAGGTGGATGCTCTGGATGCCCGCCCGGAAAATCTCGGAGATGTAGGCCCCTGCATTGAGGCTCAGGGCTAGGCAGCCCGAAAAGAACGCCCCATGGTCCTGCCGGAAGGTGCGTGCGGCTTCTCCGGACATCATCCATCCGTGATCGGGATGAATGAGGGCCGGCATCAGGGCAAAGTGCACCAGCAGGATCTGTACGAACAGGGGTGTGCCCCGGAAGAACGTGACATACAGGCTGGTGATGCTTCGCAGCAAGGTCATGAGCGCCCGCGCCACAGGGGCGCGTGGAGCGGGGGCGGTGCGCGAAGCGCTGACCAGGCCGAGCAGAACCCCCAGCACCAGACCACAGGCGATGGACACAACCGTGAGTTGCACGGTCATCACGAGACCATCGAGAAAAAGCGGGGCGTAGCCCGCCAGGATGTCCCAGCGCAGGTCCATCGTCTATCGAGCCCGGTGTCAGCGCGACGCAGCGGTCGCCGCAGAGGCCGCGGTGCCGAAATACTGCGTGTGGATGCGGTCGTAGGTGCCGTCGGCCTTGATGTCGGCCAAGCCCTTGTTGACCTTGTCGAGCAGTTCGGCGTTGCCCTTGCGCACGGCGATGCCGTACTGCTCGGGCGTGAACGACGCGTCTGCAATGGTCTTGAAACCCGCGCCGTTGTTGTGGGCGACGTAGTGCACGACCACGCCGTTGTCGGCCACGACGGCGTCCACGCCACCGGACTCGAGTTCCTTGAGGGCCAGCGGGGTGGATTCGAAACGCTTGATCTGGGTGCTGGTCTTACCGATCAGGCCGGTGACGACCTCGTCACCGGTGGTGCCGGTCTGCACGCCCACCTTGAGCGGCTTCAGGTCCTGGAAATGGCTGACCTTGGAGTCCTTGCGCACGGCGATGAGCTGGTGCGCATCAAAGTAGGGCGCGCTGAAGTCCATGGTCTGGCGACGCTCGTCGGTGATGGTGATGGCCGACACCAGCAGATCGCGGTCGCCCTGCTGCAGGCTGTTGAAAATGCCTTCCCACGGGGTGTTGACGAACTTGACTTCCAGGCCCGCCTTTTGAGCGACCGCCGAGACGACTTCAATGTCAAAGCCGACGATCTCGCCCTTTTCGTTCTGGGATTCGAACGGCGCGTAGGCGGCATCCGTGCCGACGACCAGCACCTTGGCTGCAGCGGTGGGCGCTGCGGGGGCGGACGCCGCGTCGGCGGCAGGCGCTTCAGGCTTCTTGCCGCAGGCCGCGATCAACAGGACCGCGGCGGCCACGCTGGAGAACTTCAGGAATCGTCGGGTGGACCAGTTCGTCATGAGAGAACCTGCAAAGTGAATGAGTGTGTCATTTCTACCGCAATTTTCGTGCGGGGAGTGGGGGCTTGACCCGAATCGTTGCGGGGTGGCCCCAGCCAAATTCACTGCAGTTGATCTGTCGGAGGGGCTTGATCTGCCAGGGGCGTGAACAGGCCCGCTGCATCCACGGCATCGAAGCGGTACTGGGCTCCACAGAATTCGCAGCCGACCTCGACCTCACCGCGTTCGTGGATCAGGCTGTCGACCTCGGCTCGGCCCAAACCCGACAACATGCCGGCGACCCGTTCCCTGGAGCAGGTGCAGGCAAATCGCGGATGCATCGGCGGAAAGTGCCGCACGTCTTCTTCCCAGAACAGGCGCCGCAAAATGGTGTCCGAGTCCAGCCCGAGCAGTTCGTCGCGCGTCAGGGTCGAGGCCAGGTGCGCGATGCGGTTGTAGGCCTCGGCCATTTCCACGGGATCGGCGCTGTGCGTGCCTTCCAGGTTCTGCTCACCTTGCAATGGCAGGCGCTGGATCAGCAGGCCCGCGGCAACTTGGCCGTCGGCTGCCAGGATGAAGCGGGTGTCCAGCTGCTCGGATTGGCGCATGTAGTGTTCCAGCACTTCGCTCAGGTGCTGGCGGGCCAGGCCCGATTCGTCGCTCAGGGGGACGATGCCCTGATAGGGTTGCTGGCCCGGCTTGCGGTCCTTGGGGTCCAGCGTGATGGCGCAACGGGCCTGTCCGTCGGGATTCAGAAGCGATCCCAGCGTCGCCCCCGCAGGGATGTCGGCCTGCAGGGTGGCGGTGGCCCGCACGGCCAGATCGGGCTGTACCTCCGCCACCGCCAGGGAGACTGGGCCGTGTCCCTGGATCTGCAGGATGAGCGCCCCGTTGAACTTGATGTTGGCCTGCATCAGCGTGGCTGCGGCGGACATTTCGCCGAGCAGGCGGGTCACGGGCTCCGGGTAGCCGCCCGCCGCGGAGCGCCGCGTCAGCATTTCGCGCCAGGTGCCGGTCAGGCGAACGAGCATGCCGCGCACGGGCAGGCCTTCAAACAGGAACTTGCGCAGTTCGCCGCCGCCGGCATCGGGAAAAAGGGGAGACATGGTTCAGCGGATCCTGTGAAGTTGGCGGGCGTGCAGTTGTGCATTGTCGACGTATTGGGCGGCGCCCCGCCCGAACTGCTCGGCTTCTTCGGCGCTGAGGGTGCGCACGACCTTGGCGGGCACGCCCATGATGAGTGACCTGTCCGGAAAGTGCTTGCCTTCGGTCACGAGCGAGCCCGCTCCGACGACGCACTGAGCGCCGATGGAGGCTCGGTTCAAGACGGTGGCGCCGATGCCGATGAGACTGCCTCGGCCGATGTGGCAGCCGTGCAGCGTCACCTGGTGGCCCACGGTGACGTCTTCCTCGATCACGAGTTCAATGCCGGCGTCCGTGTGCAGCACCGAGCCGTCCTGCACGTTGCTGCGTGCGCCGATGCGGATGTGGTCGGTGTCGCCACGCACCACCGTGCCGTACCACACGCTGGACTGTTCACCCAGGTGGACCTTGCCGATCACCGAGGCGCTGTCGGCGACCCAGGCGGTGTCGTGAAGCTCGGGCGTGTCGTCACCCAGTTGATAGATGGCCACGGGAATCCTTCGTGATGCGAGTGATGAGGACCCTATTTCCGCAGAGGCGGTGTCGAAGGGTGAGGGCAAAATTCTAAAGATGGAATTGCGTCTGTCGGCCCTGGAGGCCTTGCGTCTGAAAGAGGCCGCCGAAAAAGTGGCGGCGGTGCGGAACCTGTGGGCGCGGGTGCGTACCTCGGAACTCGATCCGAGTGCCGTGCTGCCGGAGTGTGTAGACCTGCCCGGGCGGCCCGATCGGCCGCAGTTGGTCCTGCCCACGCAGGTTCCGATGCGGTCGCCGTTCACGCTCGAGGGGCGTGTGGCCCTGCTGCATGCCATCGCGCACATCGAATTCAACGCGATCAACCTGGCGCTGGACGCCGTCTGGCGGTTTCCGGGTCTGCCCCGGGAGTACTACCTCGATTGGCTGCGGGTCGCGGCCGAGGAGGCCGAGCATTTCCAACTGCTCTCGGATCACCTGCGCAGCCTGGGCGCTGCCTACGGCGATTTTCTGGCCCACGATGGGTTGTGGCTGATGACCTGGCGCACACGCCACGACCTCACCGCCCGCATGGCGCTGGTGCCTCGCACCATGGAAGCCCGTGGGCTGGATGCGACGCCCCAGATCCAAGCCAAATTGCGCAAGGCTGGGGACGAGCGCGCGGCAGAGATCCTCGACGTCATCCTGCGCGAGGAAGTGGGGCATGTGGCCATCGGCAACCGCTGGTTTTTCTGGGCGTGTCAGCGGGAGGGGGCGGTGCCCCGCCAGCGCTACGAGCAATTGCTGGAGCAGTATCAGGCCCCGCGGCCTCGCCCGCCGCTGAACCTGGACGCGCGACGCGCGGCCGGGTTCGACGAGGACGAGTTGTCCTGGCTGCAGGGCGATGGGGTGTCGAGCTTCGCCTGAACGAGGGTCTGGGGCCGCTCAGACCACTCGGGGTGCGTGCGACGTGCCGGCGGCATGGGGTCCGGTCGTGGATGGACGGGGCCGGATGAGCCGGTGGCGCAGGCCCAGCACGGGCTGTTCCAGCCAGCGCCAGGACAACAGCGCCAAGCCAAACGTCAGGGTGGTCATCACGGCCAGGTAGGCCAGCGCAGCTCCCAAACCCACAGGCCCCTTGCCTGATCCCAGCCAGAGCAGCACCTTCGGGCCCAACAGGTCATGCAGGGGTTTGTGGAACACGTACAGCGCATAGGAATACTTGCCGAAGGCGCGCAGAACGGGTCCGGCGAGCACCCGCTGCCAGATCTTCACGCCGGCGTAGGGCCAATCGGCCAGCCAGGAGGCCGAGGGGTGCTTCAGTCGACCCAGGCGCAGCGCGGACATGTCTTCTACCGAGGCCCCCAGCAGCAACACGAAGGCCACACCCAAGACCGAATACGACCACACCTGCGACTGCGTCTCCACGCGTTGGAAACCATGTGACGTCACCGCCGCCACCGCCATGGACAGCAGGCCGATCAGCCACACAGAGGCGGTGAGCTTGGTGCGCACCTCCGGGTCTGCGACGCTTCGTGCCGGTGACTGGAGCAGCATCACATGCCAGGCCGCGAGCGCGGCGCCGATGGCCAGCGAGTCCATCCGGCAGATCGTGAAGGAATACAGCGCCTCGTGGCCGTACCCGGCCTGGAGAACTTCCCAGCGGATCAGGGGCCCGGCCAGCATCACCAGCAGGCTCAGGATCAGCACCTGTGTGGGTGTGCGCCGATACAGAAGGAAGGGCCAGACCAAGTAGAACTGTTCTTCCACGGCCAGCGACCAGAAGTGCGGCAGACGCTCACCGCCGCCGAGACCCAAAGGCTCTGTCCAGTTGCTGAGGTAGAGCCACAGCCATCGGTCGCCTGGAAGGATGGGACCGAACACCTGTGGCCAGGCCGTCGGCAGCAACCAGGTGAAGGCCAGCAGGCTCAGGAAATACAGCGGAAAAATCCGCAGCGATCGCTTGATGTAGAAATCGCGGAAGTAGCCTGGTGCCCCCTGGGCCGCGATCAGGCCCCGGGTGATGAGGTACCCGCTGAGCACGAAAAAGAGCTGGACACCGATCCAGCCCAGATAAAGCAATTCCTTGGCGACGTGTACCGCCACCGGGCTGTGTCGCGCAATGTCCAACACGTCCAGGTTGTGTGCGAGGACCAGCACGATGGCCACACCGCGCAGTCCGTCCAGGGTGGGCGTGTGGCCCAGACCGGGAACTCGGGGTCCGGGGAGGCTTGAGGACGTGCTGGCGTGTGTCTTGCGGCCGGACATTTGAAGAGGGGGACCCGAGTCGATAAAAACGAATTGTCACATTTGGATATAAATGTTACCCATCTTTGGGGGCGAATCCTGAAAACAAGGCCCTTTCACAAGACGGTTCTCCACAACGTCCGCAGAGATGACGCCAGGGCGCCACAGGCACCCGGGATTCGCCCTCCCGTCTGGCGGCTTCGGACGGGATCTGCCGAATCTGGCCCAGGGATTTGACCCAGCGCTCAATGGCTTGGGGCCAGTCGACGGCTGTGGCGTGAAGCACTGCGTGGGGCACGCCTTGGGAGAGCAGTTGCTCTCGTGCGCGGCATGGACGGTGGAGCGCGGCGGCCGGATCGGTCACCAGGGCCACCGCACAGGCGTGGCGGTGCAGCGCGTGCATCCAGGCGTGGCGTGCGACCGGGGAGGGCGCGGCCAGTGTGTCCGTGCACCAGGGGTTGTGGCCGTCCGCCTCGAAGATCGCGTGGAGGGCACCCATGTCCACCACCCACACAGAAGGGGACGTGGCGTGTGGGGCCGGCGCAGGAGGCCATGGACACGACACCGCTCCGTCTTGCACCGCTTGTGCAGGGGTGCCGACCGGGGGGAACTGCACCAGCCGAGCGCCGGCAGCGAGGGTTGGGGTGGGGAAGTCAGGACCGTCGGTGCGGAACACCAGGACGACACGGGGGGCCGATGGACGGGGCCCCGAGACGTCAGCGGACACTGCCGCTGTATTTCACGAGGATTTCGTTGGGCTTGACCATGCCCAGTTCACCCCGGGCATGGCCTTCGACCATTTCGAGGCCTTGCTGCAGGTCTTGGACCTCGGCCAGCAGGCGCTCGTTTTCGAGGCGCGCCGATTCATTGCGCGCCTCCTGGTCCGCCACCTGGCGGCGCAACTCCATCACCTTGGGCATGCAGCCCGGCCCGAACCAGAGTTGAGCCTGGACAAGCACGAACAACGCTGAAAGGACGAGGGTGGCGCCGCGCAAGGGGGACTCCGACCGATCAGCGCAGGTTGTAGAACGCAGCGCGGCCCGGGTAGACGGCGATATCGCCCAGGTCTTCCTCGATGCGCAGCAGCTGGTTGTACTTGGCGATGCGGTCCGAACGGCTCATCGAACCGGTCTTGATCTGGCCGGCGTTCAGGCCGACGGCGATGTCGGAGATCGTGTTGTCTTCGGTTTCGCCCGAGCGGTGCGAGATCACGGCGGTGTAGCCGGCGCGCTTGGCCATCTCGATGGCGGCAAACGTTTCCGACAGCGTGCCGATCTGGTTGATCTTGATGAGGATCGAGTTGGCGATGCCCTTGTCGATGCCTTCTTTCAGGATCTTGGTGTTGGTCACGAACAGGTCGTCACCCACCAGCTGCACCTTCTTGCCCAGCTTTTCGGTCAGGTGGGCCCAGCCGGCCCAGTCGCCTTCGTGCATGCCGTCCTCGATCGAGATGATCGGGTACTTGTCGCACCAGGTGGCCAGGATGTTGGTCCACTCTTCGGCGGTCAGGGTCAGGCCTTCGCCTTCCAGGTGGTACTTGCCGTCCTTGTAGAACTCGGAGGCGGCGCAGTCCAGGCCCAGGGCGATCTGCGTGCCGGGGGTGTAGCCGGCCTTTTCGATGGCTTCCAGGATCAGCTGGATGGCGGCTTCGTGGCTGGCCACGGACGGGGCGAAACCGCCTTCGTCGCCCACGGCGGTGGACATGCCCTTGTCGTGGATGATCTTCTTCAGCGCGTGGAAGGTCTCGGCGCCCCAGCGGACGGCTTCACGGAAGGTGGGGGCACCAACCGGGATGATCATCAGTTCTTGCAGGTCGAGGTTGTTGTTGGCGTGGGCGCCGCCGTTGATGACGTTCATCATCGGCACGGGCAGTTGCACGCCGCCCATGCCGCCGAAGTAGCGGTACAGGGGCAGGCCGGACTCTTCGGCGGCGGCGCGGGCCACGGCCATCGACACGGCCAGCATGGCGTTCGCACCCAGGCGCGACTTGTTGTCGGTGCCGTCCAGGTCGATCAGGGTCTTGTCCAGGAAGGCCTGCTCGGAAGCGTCCAGGCCCAGGATGGCTTCGCTGATCTCGGTGTTGATGTTGTGCACGGCGTTCATCACGCCCTTGCCCAGGTAACGGGACTTGTCGCCGTCACGCAGCTCGATCGCTTCGCGGGAACCGGTCGAAGCGCCGCTCGGTACGGCGGCACGGCCCATGGTGCCGGATTCCAGCAGCACGTCACATTCGACGGTGGGGTTGCCGCGGCTGTCGAGGATTTCGCGGGCCACGATGTCTACGATCGCACTCATTGCGTTGTTCTCCAAGTTACTAAAT
>CAYYCN010000013.1:0-45397 GCA_964470355.1 uncultured Sphaerotilus sp. | reverse complement strand
CCACGCACAAGACCCTGCGCGGCCCGCGCGGCGGCCTGATCCTGATGCGCGGCGAAGAAGTCGCCAAGAAGATCAACTCGGCCATCTTCCCCGGCATCCAGGGCGGCCCGCTGATGCACGTCATCGCCGGCAAGGCCGTGGCCTTCAAGGAAGCGCTGTCGCCCGAGTTCAAGGCCTATCAAGAACAGGTCGTGAAAAACGCCGCCGTGATGGCCGAAACCCTGACCCAGCGCGGCCTGCGCATCGTCAGCGGCCGCACCGAAAGCCACGTCATGCTGGTGGACCTGCGCCCCAAGGGCCTGACCGGCAAGGAAGCCGAAGCGCTGCTGGGCCGCGCCCACATGACCTGCAACAAGAACGGCATCCCGAACGACCCGCAAAAGCCGTTCGTGACCAGCGGCATCCGCCTGGGCAGCCCGGCCTTCACGACCCGCGGCTTCAAGGAAGAGCAGTCTCGCCAGGTGGCCAACCTGATCGCCGACGTGCTGGACGCGCCGACCGACGAAGCCGTGATCGAGCGCGTCAAGGCACAGGTCGCCGAGCTGACCCGTCAGTTCCCGGTCTACCGCTGAGTTTCAGCGGCTGCCAGACCGTCTTGCCTCGCTTGCTGCACTGAACCGACATGCGCTGCCCCTACTGCGGTCACGGTGAAACCACGGTCGTCGAGACGCGCGCGTCCGACGAGGGGGACGCCATGCGCCGTCGGCGGCGCTGCGGCCAGTGCGACAAGCGCTTCACCACCTACGAGCGGGCGGAACTGGCCATGCCCCTGGTGGTGAAGAAGAACGGCGGGCGCACCGAATTCAGCCGCGAGAAACTGCGCGGCTCGATGATGCTCGCGCTGCGCAAGCGCAACGTGAGCGTCGACCTGATCGACGCGGCCATCGCCCGCATCGAGGACCAGCTGTTCTCCAGCGGTGCCAGCGAAATCACCACCGCCAAGGTCGGCGAATTGGTGATGCGCGAGCTCAAGCGACTCGACAAGGTGGCATACGTGCGCTTTGCCTCGGTGTACCGACAGTTCGAGGACATCGACGCGTTCAGCCGCCTGATCCAGGAAATCTGACGGGCGCCCCCTCCGCCCCCCTTTTTCGTCCCTCTTCGGGGCGATGCCAGTCCTTCTGCGTCTGCCTAGACTGGGTTCATGACATCCCCAGTCCTGGAGGCCCGCCTACGGCCCCCTCTCTGTCACGGCGGGTTCACCCTGCTGGAACTGATGCTCTCCCTGGCCATGCTGGGCCTGCTGCTTTCACTGGCCACCCCCTCGTGGAGCCACTGGATCCAGCGCCAGAAGCTGGAGATGGCATCCCGAGAATTGCAGTCCGTGCTGGCTCAGTGGAGGCGCATGAGCCTGGACACGCAGCAACCGGTGCGGTTGTCCTTGTACCCGGCGCCCAGCCCGGACGGAACCCCGCCCCACCAGTGCGTCCTGATCCACACCGGGTCTCCGACCGACTGCCGCTGCAGCCCTGAGGTGCAGGACCTGCCGGCAACTTCGTGTCGCTCCCCGGCTCAACGGCTTCAGGACTGGGTTGTTCGGCATGCAGACGGTCTGACGTTGGCCGGCAACGTGGGTTCCCTGCGCATGGATCCGCGCCTGGGCACCGTGACCCCGACCGGCACCCTGAGCCTGAAAGGAACGGGCGACCTGGAAGTCAAGCACATCGTCAACGTGCTCGGGCGAGTGCGGGTGTGCAGCGATGCCCGCATCGGGGGGTGGCCAGCATGCTGACACCACACCCACATCGCATGCCAAGAGGCTTCTCAATCGTGGAGCTGCTGGTGGCCACCGCGCTGGGTCTGTGGATCCTGGTGGGTGTGACACAAGCCTCGCTGGAACTCATCCGGCTGCAGAGGCAATGGCTGAGCCAGGCCCGTGTGCAGCAGGACCTGCGGCACATGGACGAACTGTTTCGACGCGAGCTCCGCCGCAGCGGACGCTGGCAGAACGCCGAACAGAGCCTCTGGCCCCCAGGCGCTCACCTGGCAGAGGACAACCCCTGGGCGGCTCTGTGGATCTCCACCGATGCACGCACACTGCTGTACAGCCACGAAGCGCCGGACGGGCGGGGACACCACGGCTGGCGCCAGAACGCCCGCTCCAGCACCATCGACCTGCGCCTTCAAGGCAGCACCCTCGCCCCGTCGACCGACGATCAATGGCAAGCCGTTCAAGACACGCGGCTGTGGGAAGCCACCCACACCCAGTTTTTTGTGGAGGAAGACGGGGCAACGGTCCTGGATGCCTGCCCGCGACAGGTGTGCGCCGAATCGGATGATCACTGCCCTCCGGCATGGACGCGCCACCTCGCAGGCGTGACCGGTCGGGTGACGGGCACGACGCCGAACGCACCGGCCCTGACCTGGTCCGCGTCCGTCCGGTCCAGGAACGTGGCACTGGTGGGGCGATGCCCTTCGGGCCAGTGAACCCGATGGTCCCCGTCGGCAAAAGGCCTGCCCCATCGTTTGGGCTGCTGACGCTGCCCGCGGCGATGATTCTGTTGACGCTGGCTTCGCTGGCCCTCCTGTCGGCCGCCCACCCCCTGTTGGTGGAGATGCGGTCCTCGGTCCACCACCAGCGCACTGTGCAGGCCCTGCTGAATGCAGAAGCCGGGCAAGCCTGGGCCTTGGCGGCGCTCAACGCGCCCGTCAACGCGGAAGCGGCCTGTCGCACCGAGGACACCTCGGCCCCCGTCCCTTGGCGGCATCAGGTGCTGTTCGCGCCGATACTGCCGCCAGGGGACGCGGTGGCGGCCATCTCGTCCACAGGCGTGGCCACCTCGTGCGCCCGGACGGCCGACACCTGGCAGTGCCGCTGCTCGACCGAATCGGCAGCCGAGCGCACCGGACCGGACACCGCCGCCGATCCGGCCCCCTCGGACGAGGCCCGATTCCACCTCTCCTGGGCGCCTGGACCCTCCGCATGGACCGGCTCGCTGCTGAGCCAGGCGTGCCAAGGAAACGCCTGTGTCGACCCGTCGCACGCCCCCTTGTCCGGAGGACGTGGGGCGGTCCGGCAATCGTTTTCCCAGTTGGGGGCATGGCGCCAGGTGCCACCGGCCCTGCTGGTCGCGGGCACCCGCCTCACCGTGGAGCCCGGCGTCCGCATCCACCTGCCCCCTGCACCGCCCACCCCGCCCCTCACCCCCCGATGGGCGCTGGTCGCAGGCCAGGACCTCGCAGCCAGCACCAGCGGCTTGACTGGACCGCCCGGCACGCCCACCGACCTGCTGATGCAACAGGGTGCCTCCGGCCTGCCCTCCACGCTGGACGCCGCTTTGCGCAGCCTGCTGGGCCTGCCCTTGGCTTGGTGGTCTCGCCTGCCAACGGTGGAACGGGTTTCGTGTCCTGTCACGGGGTGTACACACGAAGAGCTCCTCCTCGCCCTGGCAAGTGGTCGCCCGGGAATCGCCGTCCTGGGCAACCTTCGCCTGGACGCCCCACAAGGGCTGGATCTCGGCACCCACCACCCCGTGTTGCTGGTGGTTCAGGGACGGCTGGAGATTCGAGCCCGCGTCCACATGCGCGGCGTCTTGATGGCCGAGGCCCTCCACTGGACCAGCCCGGGGGCCTCGTCCCTGCAGGGCGCGGCCTGGAGCGCCACCACCCTCGCCCTCTCCGGACCCCTGGACATCACGCACGACGCGGACGCTCTGGCCGCGCTCGCTCGCGCCACCCCCGCCTGGGTTCCCGTGGCGGGGTCCTGGGAAGACGTGACCGATGACTGAACCCCGACAGCCCCCCATCGGACAGCGGCATCGGGCTGGGCGGCGTGCGGGCCTCGCAGGGGTGGCACTGATCGAAGTCATGCTCACCCTCCTGCTGCTGTCCGTCAGCGCTGCCGCCTGGTGGCACCTGACCCAGAGGCTGTCGACAGCCATGGTCATCACGCGACTGGGCGACGCCGCCAACCGTCTGGCCCAAAACCGACTGGAAGACGCCTTGCGGTACACCACTTCCACCGTTGAAGCCTCAGCGCCTGTCGGCCCGACACCGCCTTCCGTCCCCCTGCGCGCTTGGGCCCAGCTGGCCCCCATCCAAGAGGACGTTCCGCTGGGAACCGACGCGCCTCCCGCCCATGTGCAACTTCAAGTGTCCGATACCGCCCTCCCGCTGCTCAAGTCGGTGACGGCCGGGGTGTCCTGGTCGTTCGCAGGACGGCCTCGACACCTCGCGCTGCACACCCTCGCCAGTGGTGTGGATCCCCGGCTGCCAGCGGTGGCGGCCCTGGTGCGGGACGCTCTCGACCCGGACGACACGCCCTCCCACGCGCCGGCCAGCCCCACGCAGGCGCGAGCGTCCTTGCCGCGTGACGCGATCGTGCTCGACAGCCGCCTGGCCATGCTGCGCCTGTGGCCTGACGACGGGCGGGTCTGGGTCCTGGATCGGCTCTCCGGAATGATCACGCAGTCCTGCTGGGTCTCTCCCTCACGGGACGCGAGCACCCTCCGCGTCGCGCACCTGGAGGGATGCTCGGCGCTGAGCGGGATGTGGCTGAGCGGTTCGGTGCGTTTTGCCGATCCACAGGACCCGACACCGGAGGTTTCCAAGCCCGATCCCGGCGGCGTCGCCCTCGGGCTGGACCTCAACATTCGGTCCGAGGGCGCGCCGGCCTCCATTTCCAGCGGGTCCTGCGTCGACAACGCCCCGGACACGCCCTCGCCGTTGCCTCGCACCCACGTGCGCTTTCACTGCCGGCTCCCGACCTGGGGAACCCCACCCACATGGTCCGGACGCATCGACATCGTTCCGCGTGGCTGGACCCTCGGCACCACGGCCTCGGATTGGCGGGTCTGTCGCTACAGCGCAGACCAGAACGGCAACGGCCGCATCGACAACGCCGAACACCCGGCCACCTACGTGGAACTGGACACGTCGCTCGACGACCAGAATTTTCTGATCGTGCGGGGAGATCGCGCCTGTCCAGGCACAGCCCAGGCTTCGGGAGAGGACACCACCGACCTGACAACCCAGCCTCACCAGCCCTGACCCCCACGGACACACCTCACCCGCGACAATCGACCGGATGAACCCCTCGCACGCCCCCTCATCCACCGACTTCGACACGCGCATGATGGCCCTCGCGCTGAAGTGGGCCGAACGCGCCATCGGGCTTTCGGACCCGAACCCCCGCGTCGGCTGCGTGATCGTGAGTGCTTCCGGACACGTCATCGGGCAAGGCCATACCCAGGAGACCGGAGGCCCCCACGCCGAAGTGATGGCCCTGAGGGATGCGGCCCAGCAAGGACACGACGTGCGAGGCGCCACCGCCTACGTCACCCTGGAACCCTGCGCTCACCACGGCCGGACCCCACCTTGTGCGGATGCCCTGGTCAACGCAGGCCTGGCCCGGGTCGTCGCGGCCATGGAAGACCCGTTCGAAGCCGTCGCCGGCCAGGGGCTGGCGCGACTGCGGGCGGCGGGCCTCCAGACCTCGGTGGGATTGATGGCCGATGCCGCCCGGGAACTCAACCTCGGTTTCCTGTCGCGGGTCACCCGCCGTCGCCCCTGGGTGCGCCTGAAGATCGCGGCCAGCCTGGACGGCCGCACTGCGCTGCCCAACGGCGTCAGCCAGTGGATCACCAGCCCCGAGGCCCGTGCCGACGGGCATGCGTGGCGCCGCCGGGCCTCGGCCGTCCTGACTGGCATCGGCACCGTGCTCGCCGACGACCCCCAACTCGACGTGCGGCTGGTGGACACCGCTCGACAGCCGATGCGCGTCGTGCTGGACCGTCAACTGCGCACCCCGGTCTCCGCAAAACTGCTCCGTGCCGTTGCTCCCGTGCTGATCTACACCGAAGCCCAGGCAGCCGAGGTCGAAGCCTGGCGACACGCCCAGATGACGGCCCAGCCTGCAGTGTCCGGCATGGCCTCCGTGCACGTGTGCACTGCGCCAGGCGGCCCCGGTGCCCCGCTCGACCCCGCCTGGGTCCTGGCCGATCTGGCGCAGCGTGGCGTGAACGAACTGCACGTCGAAGCGGGGGCCACGCTCAACGGCGCGCTGCTGCAAGCCGGCCTGGTCGACGAATGCCTGCTCTACCTGGCCCCCCGACTGCTGGGGGAAGGACGGGGAATGGCCGAGCTCGGCGAGCTCACCGCACTGGACCGGACACTGTCACTCGACCTCGTCGACGTGGCCCGAATCGGCCCTGACCTGCGGGTGCGTGCACGCCCCCTCTACAATCGGGACCATGGCAATATCCCCGATTCCCGAGCTGGTCGCTGAGCTGGCGGCTGGTCGCATGGTCATCCTCGTCGATGAGGAAGATCGCGAAAACGAAGGCGACCTCGTCATGGCCGCCGATCTCGTCACCCCCGAGACCATCAATTTCATGGCCAAGTACGGCCGTGGCCTGATCTGTCTGACCCTCACGCGGGAGCGCTGCGAGTACCTCCAGCTCCCGCCCATGGCGGCCCGCAACGGCACCCGCCATGGCACGGCGTTCACGATCTCGATCGAAGCCGCCACCGGCGTGACGACCGGCATCTCGGCCGCCGACCGCGCGCGCACGGTGCAGGTTGCGGTGGCCCGGGACAGCAAACCGGCCGACCTGGTCCAGCCCGGTCACATCTTCCCCCTGCAGGCCCAGGACGGTGGCGTGCTGATGCGCGCCGGTCACACCGAAGCCGGATGCGATCTCGCCCGCATGGCTGGCCTGTCGGCCACGTCCGTGATTTGCGAGATCATGAACGACGACGGCACGATGGCACGCCTGCCGCAGTTGGAGGTGTTCGCCAAGGAACATGGCCTCAAGATCGGCACCATCGCCGACCTCATCGCCTACCGCAGCCGCAATGAAAGCCTGATCGAGCGGCTGCACACCCGTGAAATGGACACCCCGTGGGGTCGCTTCCAAGGCACCACCTTCCGCGACCGCACGGGCCAAGTGCACCTGGCCCTGAGCACCGGGCAATGGACCGGCGACGACGAGGTGCTGGTGCGTGTGCACGAGCCGCTGTCGGTCCTGGACCTGCTCGACGCCGGCACAGGCAGCCACTCGTGGGCCCTGCCCAAGGCGCTGTCGACGCTGGCCGGCAGCCCGCGCGGCGTGGCCGTGCTGCTCAACGGCGGACGCGATGCCGATGCCCTGGCGGCCCAATTCGCACCTGACGCCCAACTGGCTCCGCAGCCCGCCACGATGGACCTGCGCACGTACGGCGTGGGCGTGCAGATCCTGCGTGAGTTGGGTGTTCGCCGAATGAAGGTCATGAGCAACCGTCGCCGCATGCCCAGCATGACCGGTTACGGCCTGGAAGTGACGGGCTTCCTGTCCACCTCCGACGTCTGATCCGTCCAAAGGAGTCCCCATGCAAGGCGCTGACAAAGGCACGCTGACCGCCCGACTCGACGGCGACGATCTGCGCATCGGCATTGTTCAGGCCCGCTTCAATGCGGCCATGACCGACCGCTTGGCTCAAAACTGCATCGATGAACTGGTGGCGCTGGGCGTGGCGCTCAAGCACATCCACCACGTCACGGTGCCAGGGGCTCTGGAGGTGCCCCTGGCCCTGCAGGCCATGGCCGAGACCAAGACCCACGATGCCCTCATCGCCCTCGGATGCATCATCCGCGGCGAAACCTATCACTTCGAACTGGTGGCCAACGAAAGCGGCGCCGGCGTCACCCGGGTGTCGCTCGACACCGGGCTGCCGATCGCCAACGCCATCCTCACCGTCGAAAACGAGGCCCAGGCCTGGGCCCGAGTCGAAGAAAAAGGCCGTGACGCCGCCCGCGTGGTGGTCGAAATGGCCAATCTGCTGGAAGATCTCACTTGAACGCACCCGCCACCGCTCCGGCCACGCCCCCCGCCCGCAAGCCCAAGTCGGCCCGCCGCCGCTCGCGTGAAATTGCCCTGCAGGGCCTGTACGTCTGGCAGATCAACCGCGCCGACGCGGGCGAAATCGACGCGCAGATGCGTGAGCACGGTGATTTCGACAAGTGCGACCGCAAGCTGTTCGACCTGCTTCTGCATGGCTGCATCGCCCAGTCCGAGGCCCTCGACGCCTTGATCCTTCCGCACCTCGACCGTCCGATCAAGGAGCTCTCGCCCATCGAGCACGGTGTGCTGTTGATCGGCACCTTTGAGCTCAAGCAATGTGTGGAAGTGCCCTACAAGGTCGCCATCAACGAGGCGGTGGAACTGGCCAAGGCCTTTGGCGGCACGGATGGCCACAAGTACGTCAACGGCGTGCTCGACAAGGCAGCCGCCGAACTGCGTCCCGTCGAAGTGGCCCAGCAACCTGCCCGCCGCCGGCCCTGACGAGAACCCTTTGCGCCCCATGAGCACCCCCTGGCGACTGGCACAACGCGTCGAGCAGATCGAACCTTTCTGGGTGATGGAATGCGCCAAGGCGGCCGACGAGATCGCTCGTGGCCCGCTGTGCGATCCGGCCTCGGGCGGACGCCCGATGATCTACCTGAACATTGGCGAGCCCGACCAGACCGCGCCGCTGCCGGTCCAGCGCGCCGCCATGGCCTGCATCGAGCAGAACCGGACCCAGTACACCGCCGCCACCGGACTGCCGGCCCTGCGCACGGCCCTCTCGGATTGGTACCGCACGCGTTTCGGGCTGGACATCGCCCCGGGACGCATCGTGGTGACGGCCGGAGCCTCGGCGGCCCTGCAGCTGCTGACCAGCGCCTTGGTCGAGCCCGGTGACGAATGGCTGATGCCGGACCCGTGCTACCCCTGCAACCGGCACTTCGTGAGCGCCTGTGGCGGCCACGCCCGCCTGTTGCCCGCCGGGCCTGAACAGCGCTTCCAGCTCGACGCCGACAGCGTTGCCCAGGCCTGGAGCCCCCAGACGCGCGGTGTGCTGCTGGCGTCGCCCTCCAACCCAACGGGCACGAGCATCGAGCCGGCCGAGCTCGCCCGCATCGTCGAGGTCGTGCGTGCCCGGGGCGGCATCACCGTGGTCGACGAAATCTACCTGGGCCTGACCTATGGCGACACCCCGTCGCCCAGCGCTCTGGCCCTGGGCGACGACGTGCTGGTGGTCAACTCGTTTTCGAAGTATTTCGGCATGACCGGCTGGCGACTGGGCTGGCTGGTGCTGCCCGAAGCGCTGGTGCCCGCCGTCGAGAAGCTGGCGCAGAACCTGTACATCTGCGCCTCCAGCATCGCCCAGCACGCGGCCGTGGCCTGCTTCGAGCCGGAGACCTTGGCCGAATGCGAACGCCGCCGCGCCGAACTGCAGGCCCGACGCGACTATGTCGTGCCGGCCCTCGAACGGCTGGGTCTGCACGTACCGGTGCAGCCCGACGGAGCCTTCTACGTGTGGTTCGACGTCACGCGGCATGCCACCAGCAGTTGGGACTTCTGTTTCGAACTGATGCGCCGCGCCCAGATCGCCCTCACGCCCGGCCGCGACTTCGGTCTGGCCCAGACCGGCCGCTACGCGCGCCTGTCGTTTGCCACCAGCCTGCCGCAACTGCGCGAGGCGATGGCCCGGCTCGAAACCGTCCTTCCGACCCTTTCCACGTCCTGAACCGATCCCGCCAGAAGCCGACATGAGCACGAACTCCGACTCGTCTTCCCATCCGGTGCGCCGCACCACCGATGTGCCGGCCCCCGCCTCGGCCCACGTACCGGCGCTGGCCGTTCCCAGCCTGGAAGCCCATTTCCGCTTGCCCGTTCGGGTGTACTGGGAAGACACCGACGCCGGCGGCGTGGTGTTCTACGCCAACTACCTCAAGTTCTTCGAACGCGCCCGCACGGAATGGCTGCGCGAGCTGGGCCATTCGCAAGAACAGCTGCGACTGGAGACCCAGGCCCTGTTCGTGGTCTCGGAAACCTCCGTGCGCTACCTGAGGCCGGCCCGCCTCGACGATCTGCTCGACGTGACCGTGCACATCGTCGAGGCCCGGCCAGCCAGCCTGGTCATCGACCAGCAGGCCTGGCGCGGCAGCGACCTGCTGTGCCAGGGCCGCATCCGCATCGGCTGCGTGGACGCGTTGAACTTTCGCCCGCGCCGCATCCCCAATCTCCTCCTCGAACAGATCCCCCTCGCATGAACCAGGACCTCAACATCCTGCAGCTGGTGATGCACGCCAGCTTCATTGTCCAGATCGTGATGGCCATCTTGCTGCTGGGCTCGCTGGCCAGTTGGGCGGTCATCTTCGGCAAGTGGATGGGCCTGCGCCGCGTGCGCGCGCTCAACGACGAATTCGAGCGCGAGTTCTGGTCCGGCCGCCCGGTGCAGGAGCTGTTCAACCAGAGTGAGCGCCGCGCCGACGCCGGGGCGCCGATGGACCGCATCTTCACCGCCGGCATGCGCGAGTTCATGAAGCTGCGCGAGCGCCGCATCACCGACACTGGCAGCCTGATCGACGGCGCGCGCCGCGCCATGCGGGCGGGCTTCCAGCGCGAACTCGACGTGATCGAAGCGCGGCTGTCGTTCCTGGCCACCGTCGGCTCGATCTCGCCGTACGTGGGCCTGTTCGGCACGGTCTGGGGGATCATGCACGCCTTCACCGGCCTGTCGAACCTGCAGCAGGTGACCTTGGCCACCGTGGCCCCCGGCATTGCGGAAGCACTGGTGGCCACCGCCACGGGCCTGTTCGCCGCCATTCCAGCCGTGGTGGGCTACAACCGCTTCTCCCACGACAGCGACCGCATCGCCACGCAGATGGAAAACTTCATCGAGGAGTTCTCCAACATCCTGGCACGCAACATCGCGCAAGCCCCGCAGACCCCGCCCGCCGTGAGTGGCGTGGCCCAGCGCTGAGCCAGGAGCACACATGGCCGCCGTGACCTCCCGATCGGGACGTGGGCGCCGACGCCGCGTCGTCAGCGAGATCAACATGGTGCCCTTCATCGACGTGATGCTGGTGCTGTTGATCATCTTCATGGTGAGTGCGCCGCTGATGAGCCCCGGCGTGGTCGATCTGCCCACCGTCGGGCAAGCGCAGCGCCAGCCCGACCGGGTCATCGAGGTCATCGTCGACACCGACGAGGCCCTGCGCCTGCGGGTGAACGGCCAGGAGGCCCCGGCCTCCGCTTCCGGCGACGCCTCCACCGTCGAGCTCAAGCGCTTGGCCGTGCGGGTGCATGAACTCCAGGACGGCGCTCCCAATGCCCCGGTCGTGATCGCCGCCGACAAGGGCGTGAAGTACGAGGCCGTGGTCAAGGTGATGGACACACTTCAGCGCGCGGGTGTGCAACGCGTCGGGCTGGCGGTCCGCACCACGGGGGCCTGACGCTGTGAATCGATCGCAGGTGCCCCCGGCGCCCGAGGCGCCCGGCTCCGACGTGCCCCGTCGTCCCCCGTCGCTGGACGGCCTGGGCCGCGGCACGGCCTTGGCCACCGTCGTCCACCTGGGACTGGTCGCTGCGTTGGCATTGGGCGTGAGCTGGAAACGCAGCGAAGTGCCGGTGCTGACCGCCGAGTTGTGGGCGGACACCCCACAGGTGGGCGGCGGTCGAGCCGGCACACCGCCGCCGTCTGAGGAGCCCTCGCCGGTGCCGGCGCCCGAACCCCGTCCCGCACCGCCTCCTCCTCCGCCCCCGGAGGCGGTGCCGCCCGCGCCCGTGCCCCCCCCGCGCCCGGCCCCCGCCCCGAAGGCCGCTCCGACTCCTGCGCCCAAGGTGGCCGCCGAGGCAGACATCGCCCTGCGCCGGGAGAAGGAAAAGCGCCGAATCGAAGAGCAGAAGGCCCGTGAGGCCGAAGCCCTCGCACGCCAGCAGGAAGACAAGCGCCGCGAAGAAGAGCAACGCAAGCTGGCCCAGCGCAAGAAGGAACAACAGGAGCAGGCCGAAGCCGACAAGCGCCGAGCCGAAGCCAAGGCCCGGGAGGCCGAGCGCAAAGAAGCCGAGAAGCTCGCCGAAAAGCAGGCTGAGCAAAAGCGCCTGGCCGACAAGCGCGAGGCCGACAAGAAGGACGCCCTCAAGCGCGAGAACGACAAACGCCTGGCCGCCGAGAAGGAAGCCGCCCGGCGCGAGGCGGCCGAGAAGGCCGAAGCCGACAAGCGGGCCCAGGCGGCAACGGACAAAGCCCGTGCAGAAGCCTTGCGCAAGGAAAACCTGGCGCGCATGCAAAAGAGCCTCGGCGGGAGCGGCGGCTCTGGAGGCAGCGGGGCGGAGGGAGACTCCTCCGGTGGAGGCGCCGGCAAGTCACGGGGCAAGTCGGGCCCCAGCCCGGGCTACGCCGCACGCGTGCGCGCCCGCATCCAGCCGCACGTGATCTACGCCGGCAGTTACGAGCCCGGCATCGTCGCGGAAGTCCAGATCCGCGTGGCCCCCGACGGTTCGATCACCAGCAGCAAACTCATCAAGTCCAGCGGGCTGGAGGACTGGGACCGTGCCGTGATGCGGGCCATCGACCGCACCGACCAGATCCCCTTCGACGTCGACGGCACGATCCCGGACTCGACGATGATCATCACCTTCCCGCTGCGGCGCTGAGGATCGGCGGCACGGGGGGCGTACAGCTTTCGTTAAAGTCAAAAGGCACGCCTCCGATATGACGGTGAGGCCCGAACGGTTCGGGCCTGGAACCCACCGCCATGTCCCACCCGATGCCGTCCGACAACGAACTGCTGCTCGTCGCCCTCGACGACTTGCGCCCGGGCATGTTCGTGCAGCTGGACTTGGGCTGGATGGACCACCCGTTCCGGCGCAACCGCTTCCAGATCGAATCGGCTGAACAGATCGCCACGCTGCGCGGCCTGGGCCTGAAACAGGTCCGGGTGCGCCGCGACCTGAGCGCGCCCGACAGTTTTCTTGACGCCATCGCCGAAAGCCAGGCCGATGACCTCGCGCCCATCGGGCCGACGTCCGGTTCGGCTCTGGTGCCCCCCCCGGTGCTCGCCCCCGCTTCGGACCCGGCCGATGCCGTGACCGACGGCACCGCCGACCGGGCCTGCGAACAGGCCCATGCCCGCGCCCTGCAGGCCTGGTCCACCATGGCACGCGATGTGGTTCGAGACCCGGCAGCGGGACGACAAGGTGCCCAGTCTCTGGCCCAGTCGCTCATCGGCGAGCTCCTGAAGGACGAGCACACCACCTTGCGCCTGGTGGGTGAGGCCTCCGGATCCGCCGCGTCGCTGCACGCGATCCATGTCAGTGTGCTGTCCCTGATGCTGGCCCGGCGCCTCTCGGTACCGGAGGCCAGCCTGCCCAGCCTCGCCTTGGGTGCATTGCTGCACGACGTGGGCAAGCTGGCACAGTCCCATGCCACGGGGGCTCCGGCCCCCTCCTCTCACGACCACGTGATCCAGGGCGTCCGCCTGGGCATGGCCATGGGGCTGGAAGCCGCCTCCCTGCGCGTGATCGCCCAGCACCATGAACACGCCGACGGCAGCGGAGGGCCGAAGAACCTGAAGGCCGAGGCCATTGACCTCAGTGCGCGCATCGTCGGGGTCGTGGACCGATACGACCGGCTGTGCAATCCGCTGGACGGCTCGCCGTCCCGCACCCCGCACGAGGCCCAGGCGCTGCTGTACGCCAAGCTGCGCAACTGCCACGACGCCCTGGTGCTCACCGGCTTCGTGAAGATGCTGGGGGTCTACCCGCCGGGCTCGGTGGTGGAGCTCTCCGACGGCGCGCTCGCCCTGGTGGAGCAGGCCCATCCGACCCAGCCGCTGCGGCCGATCCTGCGGGTGTACCGCGCCGCCCAGCGCCGTGAGCGCTGCGAACGCGTGGAACTCAGCGCCGCGGCCGACCTGAGCATCCGCCGCAGCCTTCACCCGCACCACCTGCCGCGCACGGTGCTCGACGCCTTGTCGCCCCCGGTGCGTGCGTCCTACTTTTTTGCCCCGTCACCGACCGTCGTTCCCCCAGCGGCGCCGGACAGGATCGCCGCGTGACCTCGCGCACACCCCGCCCCGACCCCCAGACCACCGCACACGGTGAGCTGATGTCGGCCCTGCTGGACGGCATGGCCGACGCCGCGTGCGTGGTCGACGCGCCAACGCTGCGGATCGTGTGCGCCAACTCGACGGCTTCACAAGCCCTTTTGGGTGAGGCCACTTCCGATCTGACGGGACGGGACATCCAGGACTTCGCCGTCAGTCCCGAGGACCAGTTCTTCTGGCTGGGCGTGTCGGCGCTGGGGACGGGTGAAGCCCTGCCATCGCTGCACTCAGACTCCTACGCTCCGATCCCCGGGGGCGGCGTGCGCCCGGTCGAGCGCCGCATCGCGCCCCTGTCCCTGCCGGGAGGCGGGATCGGTTGGCTGGTGACCTGGAAGGACCTGGGCGCCCAGCAGCGCATGGCGGAAGAGCTGGCCCGCCTGACCGGAGAGGTCGGCAGCCTGATGCGCGCCTCGCGCGAGGGCGTGCTGGTCACCGATCTCCAGGGCGAGGTGCGCACCTACAACCCGGCCTTTGCACAGCTGTGCGGGCTGCCCGAGGCCCCGGTGCGCGGTGTCGACAGCGTTGCCGTGCACGAGGCCATCCGGGCCCTGTTGCCCTGGCCAGTGGACTACCCCAACCAGTTGCGCCAGCGCATGCAAGCCGCGGCCGGCCCCAGCGCCGAGCCCATCACGGATCGCCTGACCTGCACGGATGGGCGCATCCTGGACCGCCGGCTCGTGCCCCAATACGGACAGGGCCGCATCGTCGGCTGGATCCAGCACTGGTCGGACCAGACCGAAGCGGTGGCGGCCCAGACCCGTCTTCGCCTGGCCACCCATGTCTTCGACAGCGCGATGGACGCCATCCTCGTGCTGGACGCCCAAGGCCGGGTGCTGGCCGCCAACGCCGCGGCCGAACACCTCAGCGGACGCAGCGCCGGCACCTTGCTGACCACCTGCATTCCCGACCTGCTGAGCGAACAGGCCCAGCAGGTGGGCACCACGCCCCTGCCCTGGATGTCAGCCCGGCCCACGCGTTGGGAAGGGCAGCTCTGGCTGCATCGCGCCTCCGGCCGCTGCGTGCCGGTGCAGGTGAGCCTGATCCAGGGACTGGAGCCTGGACTCTCGCCGATGGGCAACGGGGTGGCACCGGCCGGCATCGTCATGCTGCGAGACCTCTCGGAGCGCGAAGCCTGGCAGCAGCGTGTGCAGGACCTGCGCATGACCGATGGCCTGACCGCACTGCCCAACCGGCGCCACCTCGAAGCCTTGCTGGCACGGGCGCTGCAATTCCCCGACACCGACGGGCCGGCCACGGACTCGGCCCCTGCACCGGCCGACGCCACCGAAGCAGACTCCGCCTCGATGGCCGTGCTGCACATTGGCCTGGACCGCTTCAAGCACATCAACGACACCTTTGGACACCACCGCGGCGACGAGGTGCTCAAGGAAGTGGCTCGCCGGCTGAGCGATGGACTGCGCGCAGGCGACACCGTCGCCCGCCTGGACGGGGACCAGTTCGTCATCCTCCTGCCTGGCGCCGACGCCCAGACCTCGGAGCTCATCGCCCGGCGCCTGCTCGCCCAGATCGCTGAAGACTTCCCGATCGAGCACCAGCCCATGAACCTGAGCGCCAGCATTGGCGTGGCCCTCAGCCCCACCGACGGGACCGAGGCCGACACGCTGCTGCTGCACGCCGAACACGCGATGCGGGAAGTCAAGGAGCGGCGCGGCGGCGGCGTTCGCTTCCACCAGCCGCAAGTCAACATCGACCGTCTGGCGCGCATGAAACTCGACCACGCCATGCGCCGCGCCTTGCCGGCGGGGCGCTTCAGCCTGCACTACCAACCGCAGATCGACCTGCACACCGGCCGGGTCGTCGGCGCGGAAGCCCTGTGCCGTTGGCACGACACCGAGCTCGGCGAGGTCAGCCCGGGACGCTTCATCCCGGTGGCCGAAGAAACGGGATTCATCTCTGAACTGGGCGACTGGGTGCTGTGCGAGGCCGTGGCCCAGGCCACGCGGTGGCTGGCGCGCGGCCTGGCATTGCCGGTGTCGGTGAACGTGTCCATGTTGCAGTTCCAGCAGACCGGTTTTGTGGAACGGGTGTCCCAGGTCCTGAGCGACGCCTCGCTGCCGCCGCACCTGCTCGAACTCGAACTCACCGAAAGCCTGCTGGCCAACGACGTCCAGCAGGTCATGACCCAGCTCAACCGCTTGGCCGCCCTGGGGGTCCAACTGGCCATCGACGACTTCGGCACCGGCTATGCCAGCCTGAGCTACCTGAAGAAACTGCCCATCCATCGGCTCAAGATCGACCGCAGCTTCGTGCAACGCCTGCCCTCGGACCGCAGCGACGCGGCCATCACCCGCACCATCGTCGAGCTGGCGCACGCCCTCGACCTCCAGGTCATCGCCGAAGGCGTGGAAACGGTGGAGCAGCACGACCACCTCGCGCAAGTCGGCTGCCACCAGTTCCAGGGTTATCTGTTCTCGCGCCCCGTGCCGGCTCCGGACCTCGAGATCCTGCTGGAGCCCACGCGCCGTCAGGCCTGAGGACGCTCCCGCTCAGTCGCGCAGGTCGATCACCTTCACACGGACCTTGCGCTCGGCCTCGCCCCGCCGCACGGTGAGCTCCACCGTCTGGTCGATCCCCGCCCGGTCCAGTTCCGCCACGAAGGTCGACAGCGTCTCGACCGGACGGCCGTTCACGCCCACGATGACGTCGCCGAGCTCACCCGAGCGCCGGTTGAGCGGGCGCAGCCCCGCCCGATCGGCCGGCGTGCCACGCCCGACCTCGGCCAGCACCACCCCGCGCACCCCGGCCCGCGCCACCAGGTCCGGCCGCACCGGAGTCACGCCAATGCCCGGCAAGGGCGCGCGGCCGCGGCTGATCAGCGCCGGCACCACACGGTTGACCAGATCCGCCGGAATCGCGAATCCAATGCCCGACGAACTGCCGCTGGCCGAGCGGATGGCACTGTTCACGCCGATGAGGCGCCCGGCGCTGTCGAGCAACGGCCCACCGGAATTGCCCGGATTGATCGCGGCGTCGGTCTGGATCACACCCGCCACCTCGCGGTAGTTGGCCGTGGGCAGTTCGCGGTCGAGAGCGCTGATCAGGCCCTTGGTCAGCGTGCGCTGCAAACCGAACGGGTTGCCGATCGCGAACACCGACTGTCCGATGCGCAGGTCCGCCGAGGCGCCCAGCGGGATCGGGCGCAGGCCCTGCGGCACGCGTTGAAGGCGGATCACCGCCAGGTCGTATTCGGCCGCGCCCCCGACCGGAACCGCCTCGATCGGTTGCCCCGCATCAAGCTGCACGAACACCCGGCGCGCGCCCTGCACCACGTGGAAATTCGTGACGATGTGCCCCTGCGCATCCCACACGAAGCCGCTGCCGGCCCCCTGGCTGACATCGGACGAGCCGAACATGTCGCGCTGCACCGTCTCGGTGGTGATGTAGGCCACCGACGGCGCCGAGCGTTCGAACAGGTCGACCACCGCTTGCTCGTCGGACAGAAGCTTGCCGCGCGGCGACACGGTCCGGGGGGCGGTCTCACGCGCCCCGCTGTCCAGGGCAGTGAACGCCAGGCCGGCCAAGGCGATCCCGGCCGCCAAGCCCAAAGCCCCCCGGGCCAGCACCGTCCGAGTCCAGCGCCCGCGCGCTCCCTCCAGGATCGAGCGGGCGCGGGCGGTGTGAACAGCAGAAACAGGATCGGAAGAAGAGGAGGCGTCGTTCATGATCGGGCAGAAGGCAATGCGCCCAAATCAAAGTCGGCCCCAGGGACGACGCGTGGCGCGGGCCGGGAGCATAACGCGGTCACGGGTATCCTTGTGGCCGACCATGTCCCGACTGCAATCCACCCTCCTGTCCGCGCGAGACCTGCTGGTCACCGCCGGACCCGTGATCGTCCTGGCGCTGGCCCTGCTGGGGGTGGCCTACTGGGTGCTGGATCCGACCCCGCCGCGCGAGATGACGCTGGCCACCGGCAGCGAACAGGGGGCGTACGCCGAGTTCGGCAAGCGCTACCGGGACGAGCTGGCCCGCAACGGCATCCGGGTCACCCTCCAGCCCACGCCCGGATCGCTCGCCAACCTCGAGTTGCTGCGCCGGGGCGAGGTGGACGCCGCTTTTGTCCAGGGCGGCTCCGGCGAACTCCGGCCCGGAGAACCCGACCGGGACGAGCGCCTGCTCAGCCTCGGCAGCCTGTTCCGCGAACCCGTGTGGGTGTTCTACCGCGAGGCGTCGGCCCACGCCCGGCTGGGACGCCCCCAGCTCGACACGCTCGCCCAGTTGGGGGGCTGGAAGGTCAACCTCGGTCACCCCGGCAGCGGCGTGACCAACCTCATGCGGCGGCTGCTCGATGCCAATGGGCTCGACACCTCCGCGCTCGAACGCAGCGAGCTCGAGCCCACGCCCGCGGTCATGGCCCTGCTCGACGGCCAGGTGGATGCCCTGGCCTTCGTCTCCGCCCCGGAATCGCCGCTGGTGCGCATGCTGCTCATCACGCCGGGGATCCGGCTGCTCGACTTCGCCCAAGCCGAAGCCTACGCCCGGCGGGTGCCCCAGGTCGAGCCGGTGATGCTGCCCCGTGGCGTGGTCGATCTGGCCCAGGACCTGCCTGCGCAGGACGTCCGGCTGGTGGCCCCGACCGCCACGCTGGTCGTGCGCGACGAGACACACCCCGCACTCCAGCAGCTGCTGGTTCAGGCGGCACGGCGCATCCATGGCGAACCCAACTGGTTCCAGCGCCTGGGCGAGTTTCCCCAGGCCCGCGCCAGCGAATTTCCGCAGGCCGGCGAAGCCCGGCGCTTCTACGCCACCGGCGAGCCGCTGCTGCAGCGCTACCTGCCCTTCTGGCTGGCCAACCTGATCGACCGGATGTGGGTGGTGTTGGTGTCCATCCTGGCGGTGCTGTTCCCCCTCTCGCGGGTGGTGCCGCCGCTGTACACCTTTCGCATCCGCTCGCGCATCTTCCGCTGGTACGGCAAGCTGCGCCAGATCGAGGATGAGGCGCGCGAAGCCACTTCGCCCGGCCAGAAAGCCGCCGTCCTGGAGCGACTGGAGTCCCTCGAACACGTGGTCGGTGGGCTGAACGTGCCGTTGTCCCACGCCGATGAGCTCTACGCCCTGCGCAGCCACATTGCGCTGGTGCGCCGCCGCCTGCAAGGCCTTGCCGAACCGGTCTCCGCCGATCCCGGAGCCGTCGCGCCGGGCACGTCCGCCCATCCCCTCGTTGAACCCACCGCCCCATGAACGCTGACGCCCTGCCGCCGCGGCCCCAGAACCTCGCCCCCCTGCCGATTTCCGGACGCATCGCCCTCGTGCGACAGGCCCTGGGCGCCCACGGGCTCCAAGCCCTGATGGTGCCGTCCTCGGACCCGCACCTGTCGGAGTACCTGCCGGGGCATTGGCAAGGCCGGGAGTGGTTTTCTGGTTTCACCGGATCGATGGGCACACTCGTGGTCACCGCCTCCCGAGCCGCCGTCTTCACCGACAGCCGCTATTGGGAACAGGCCGCCGCCGAGCTGGCCGGCACCGGCGTCGATCTGGTGCGCCTGGAGGGCGCGGTCGCCCCTGCCTGCGCCGACTGGCTGCAGTCCGGCACCGACACCCCGTCCGGAGAGGGAGTGCTCAGCGTCGATGGGCGCGTGCTGGGCCTGGCCCAGGCGCAGCAGCTGACCGAGGCTCTGGGGGCCAAAGGCTGGACCCTGCGCACCGACCTCGACCTGCTGGACGGCCTGTGGGCCGACCGCCCGGCCCTGCCCGAGGCGCCGGTCTTTGAGCACCTGCCCCCGTTTTGCCACCGCCCGCGCAGCGACAAGCTCTCGCAGCTGCGCCAGGCGCTGCAGGCCCGGGGCGCCACGCACCACCTCATCTCCACCCTCGACGATCTGGCCTGGCTGCTGAACCTGCGCGGCTCGGACGTCGACTACAACCCGATGTTCCTGGCCCACCTGCTCGTGGCCCCGGAACAGGCCACGCTGTTCATTTCCGAAGGCAAGGTGGACGCGGCGCTGGCCGAACGGGTGGCCACCGATGGCGTGCGCCTGGCGGCGTATGCCGAGGCCGAACGGGCCCTGTCCACACTGCCGGAGGGCGCCGTGCTGTGGATCGACCCCAAGCGCGTGACCTACGGTCTGCGCCACGCCGTGCCGGACGGCGTGCGCGTGATCGAAGCCGCCAATCCCACGGTGGCAGAAAAAGCCTGCAAGTCCGACGCCGATGCCGAATGCATCCGGGAAGCCATGGCGCGCGACGGAGCGGCCATGTGCGGGTTCTACGCCTGGTTCGAACAGGCCCTGGGCCGCGAAACCATCACCGAGCTCACCGTCGATGAACGCCTGACGGCCGCCCGCCTGGCCCAGCTGGACTGCGTGGGGCTGAGTTTCCCGACCATCGCCGGATTCAACGCCAATGGGGCGCTGCCGCACTACCGGGCCACCCCCGCTTCGCACGCCGTGCTGTCCACCCCGACCGGACTGGCGGCGCACGGCCTGCTGCTCATCGACTCCGGCGCACAGTTTCTGGGCGGCACCACCGACATCACCCGGGTCTGGCCGATCGGCGACCCCACGCCGGCCCAGCGGGCCGACTACACCCGCGTACTGCGCGGCACGATGAACCTTTCACGCGCCCGTTTCCCTGTGGGCACGCTGGCCCCGGCCCTCGACGCGTTGGCCCGCGCGCCACTCTGGGAGAGTGGTCTGGATTACGGCCACGGCACCGGCCACGGCGTGGGTTATTTTCTGGGCGTACACGAAGGACCGCAGAGCATCTCCAAGACCATCGCCCAACCCGCCATGGCGATGCAGCCCGGCATGGTCACGTCCATCGAGCCGGCCGTGTACCGGCCTGGCCGGTGGGGTGTGCGCATCGAGAACCTGGTGCTCAACGTGCGCAGCCAGGCCGCAGCGGCCGAGGAATTCGGCGAATTCCTGGAGTTCGAGACCCTCACGCTGTGTCCGATCGACACGCGGTGCATCGAGCGTTCGCTGCTGCGACCGGACGAGATCGACTGGCTCAACCGCTACCACGACACCGTGCGCACCCGCCTGGCCCCCCGGCTGCAGGGTTCGGCCCTGGACTGGCTTCTGGCGCGCACCGCGCCCCTCTGAGGCAACGGCCCGGTTCCAGGGGGCCGGCGCCCTTGCGGCGCCCGGTCCATGAGCGCCCAGCGCATCGATTCTTCACCCAGCCGCCACAGCCGGACAGAAGCCCTCAACCTGCGGCCCTCACCATGCCCATCAACGCGGACATCCGGTCCGCGGTATGGAGAACCGCTGGTGAACTTGTTTGCATCCAGGACCGTCGTGTCCCCCGAGGACCGCCCGTTGTCGGGCCGTTCGGCCTTCCGCCCCCTGAACCTCGCGACCACCGCCCTGACGCTTGGCCTGATCCTGACCGGCTGCGGCGGCGGTGACGAAGACACCTCCACCCAGGTGCGGCTGGTCAACGCGAGTGCTGGCTACAGCACCCTCAGCCTGGGCTGGGACGACACCACCATCGCCTCGTCCGTGGAACAGGGCGCGGCCAGCAGCTACACCGGCGTGAGCTCGGGCACCGTGGATGCCACGCTGTCGGCGGGGGACTCGTCCACCGCCCTGGAAACCACGGAACGCAGCACCTCCGACGACACCCAGTACTCCATCGTCGCCTACGGCTGGAAGGGTTCGCTCAAGAGCATCATCCTGACCGAAAACGAAGAGGCCGCCGACAGTGGCTACGCCAAGTTCCGCATCTACAACAGCGCCACCGACGCCGGTTCGCTCGACGTCTATCTGACCGACACCAGCGCCAGCCTGGAAGACAGCACGGCCGTGGCCTCCTCGGTGTCCACGTCCGCGTTCAACAGCGCCGGCTTCCTGAAGGTGAAGAAGGGCAACTGGCGCCTGCGCGTGACCGGCGCCGACGACAAGGACGACCTGCGCCTGGACGTCTCGTCGATGACGCTGAGCGACCAGGAGGTCTACACCCTGGTCCTCTCGCCGACTTCCGGGGGGGTCATGGTCAACTCCGTGCTGATTCCGCAGGGCGATAGCGTGTCCTACCTCAAGACCACGCTGGCGCGCGCTCGCCTGGTGGCCGGAGTGTCCGCCACGACCACCCCGCCGGTGTCCGCCTCCCTGGGCAGCACGACCCTGGCCAGCTCGACCGCCTCTCCGGCGGTGGGCGGCTACAAGATCCTGACCGCCGGAGACGGCCAGTCCCTGAGCGTCTCCGTGTCCGGCACCTCCCTGGGCACCACCAGCGTGGACGTCGAAGCCGGACAGGAACTCAGTGTGCTGGTCAGCGGCAGTGCGAGCGCCGCCACGGTACAGGTCATCGAGGACGACAACCGCCTGCCGACCAGCGGCAAGGCCAAGGTTCGACTGGTGCACGGCAGCGAAGGCACGGCCGATCTGTTCCTGACGGTGAACTACGCCGCCTTGGCCAGCAACATCGCGTATGGCACGGCCTCGTCATACAGCACGGTCACGGCATCGAGCAGCTCGGTGGCTCAACTGGAAGTCAACAGCGCCACCAGCACGCTGTTCACGCCCTCCAGCGACCTGTACCTGCAAAGCCAGGGGGTCTATTCGGTGTTCGTGCTGGGATCCGGCGGCACCGTCGTGGGCCGGCTGAGCAAGGACCGCTGATTCCGCCCTGAAAACACACATCCCGGGCATGCCCGGGATGATCAGGGGTCACACAGCCAGGGCCATGCGCCCTGGCCATGATCAGAAGGTTTCCCAGTCGTCCGCGTCCGCCAGGGCCGGAGCGGAATCGCGGGCCTTGGGCGCCGCCGACGCGGTGAATGCGGGCGCGACCACCACCGGGGCCGGCGGAACCCGGACCGGTGCGGGCGCCACCGCAGTTCGCGCCACAGACTGCGGCCGCAACGGGACACCGCCGAACGCCGCGCGTCCGGCTGGCGCAGAAACGGCCGATCCCACCTGAAAGGCCTGAACCGCCTCCGCGAGACGCTCGGCCTGCTGACGCAGGGATTCCGCAGCGGCGGCGCTCTGCTCGACCAGGGCAGCGTTCTGTTGCGTCATCTGGTCCAGTTCCGTCACCGCCTGGCCCACCTGGCCAATGCCGCTGCTTTGCTCGGACGCCGCCGCGCTGATCTCCCCGATGATGTCCGTCACCCGCTGCACGCTGGAAACGATGTCGGTCATCGTCGAGCCCGCTTCCTGCACCAGGCGGGACCCGCTTTCGACCTGCTCGACGCTGGAACCGATCAGGCTCTTGATCTCTCGGGCGGAATTGGCCGCCCGCTGCGCCAGGTTGCGCACTTCGCCGGCCACGACGGCAAACCCACGCCCTTGCTCTCCGGCCCGGGCCGCCTCGACGGCGGCGTTCAGTGCCAGGATGTTGGTCTGGAAGGCGATGCCATCGATCACCCCGATGATTTCGGCGATCTTGCGGCTGGAGGCGCTGATGCTTTCCATGCTGTGAACCACCTGGGCCACCACCTGTCCCCCGCGCTGCGCGGCATCGGCCGCGGACGTTGCCAGTTGGTTGGCCGTGCGGGCGGAATCGGCGGTCTGTTGCACCGTGCCGGTGAGTTCTTCCATCGAGCTGGCCGTTTCCTCCAGCGAGCTGGCCGTCTGCTCGGTGCGACTGGACAGGTCCTGGTTACCTTGAGCAATCTCATGGCTGGCCGTGGAAATGCCCGAGGTCGCCACCTGCACTTCCGAAACCACCTTGCCAATGCGGCCCATGACTTCGGCGAATCGGCGCGCCAGGGGCGAGTTCACGCCCTCTTCAAACACCGCCAGGTTCACGCGGCCATCGTCGGGCGCCATGCGCTCGACCAGGGAGATCACCTCCTCGCCGGCCGCCGCCTGGGCCTGCATGCGCTGGGCGATGACGATCTCAAAACCAGCTTGAACCACCACGTACCCGGCGTGCACCAGAATCATGGGCAGGCTGGCCTGGCTCAGGCAGTACACGCCCACCCCTGCCGCTTGCAGGCGGTCGAACACCACGTGGTGCACCGCGATCGTCAGCGCGGCCGCCAGAATGGGTTTCCAGTCGCGGTAGACCAGCATCAGGGCCAACACGACAAACACGCCGAAATGGGTCTCGACCAGGCCCCGGGCGATCTGGATCTGCGCGGCCACCATGCCCATCGCCGACACGGCCATCAGGACGCTGGACAGGGCCGTGCCGGAGGCGGTGAACCAGGCGCCCACAGACAGCGCCCCGAACAGCAGCGACAGCCCGACGGCCAGCCCCATGTTCCCGTAGTAGGACGCCAACGCCACGGTGATGAGGGCCTGAGCCCCCAGCACCGCCAGCATGAGGCGGTCGGCGCGCAGCCGGATGCTGCGCATGTGGTGGTCCGGGGTGGAGGTGTGACGCATGTCCTGTCAATCCTGGTACGGCGAACCCGGTCTCCGCGAGGCGCGGACCGGGAAGAAGGCGATGCGTCCAGTCTGCCCAGGCAGGCGGTATCCCGATCCACGAAAAAGGCCGACACAAGGCCGGCCTTTTCCATCTCAAGTCGGGCGACTCCAGATCAGAACTTTTCCCAGTCCCCGGGCATCGACGGGTCCCGCCCATCGTCTGAGCCCTGGCGGCCCCGATGGTCCGACAAGGCGCCGAACCGCGAGCTGGAACGTGCGCCGGTGATCGCGTTGTGAGCGGTCCAGGCCGCTTCCTGGGTCTGCTGCAGCAGGCGGAACGCCGACACCACCTTCTGCAGGCGATCGGCCTGCTGGCGCAGGGCGTCGGCGGCCGAGGCGCTCTGCTCGATCAGCACCGAATGCTGGCCGGCCAAGCGGTCGAGCTGGTCGACGGAGCCGGTGACTTCGCCGGGCGTGGCCGCCTGCGCATCGGCCGAGCCGATGCGGCCGATGATGTCCGTCACGCTCTGCACCGAACTGACGATGGCCTCCATGGTCGCCCCCGCGTCGCGCACCAGGCGATTGCCCGATTCGACCTTGTCGACCGACTGGTTCACCAACGCCCGGATCTCCTTGGCCGCACTGGCGGCGCGCTGGGCGAGGTTGCGGACTTCCGCCGCCACGGACGCCCGCCCGCCCCCTTCCTGACGGGCCCGAGCGGCCTGCACGGCCGCGTTGAGCGCCAGAATGTTGGTCTGGAACGCGATGCTGTCGATGGTGGCCACGATCTCGTTGATGCGGCGGCTGGATGCGCTGATGTCCTCGAGGTTCTGAACCACCTGGACCACCACTTCGCCCCCGCGCTGGGCGGCATTGACCGCCGAGTGCAGCAAGGCCTGCGAATCCGCCGGAGCGCCCTGGGGCGCAGTCGTCAGGCCCGTCCGAAGGGGTGCCACGTCCAGGGGACGCGTGGTCCAGTGAGCCGTCCCCTGGGTCGAAGCGGGGCTCGGCTCGGCCGTGCGGACCGCGTCCGCCTGGGCGTCGCGGTACCGCTCGGGCCGCTCATCGGAGGGGTCTTCTTCCGCCGGCGGCACCGGATCCGCGGCACGCGCCGGCATCGGTCGGGTGACGGCCTGTGCCGTCCGGGCAGGCGCGGCCTGGCCGCCCCACCACCACAGCAGCGCACCCGAGGCGATGGCCAGGGTGGACACCACCGAGTAAAGGGTCCCGGCCAGCCCGGACAGGTCGCCTTGGGGGCTGGCTTGGCGCAAGGCCCACACGCCAGCGCCGGAAAGCAGCACAAGCCACACAAACAAGGCCCCGAGCGCCAGGCGCAAACGCTGTGGCTCGGACTTCTGGGCCAGGTTCTTTCGGAACGATTGAAGGGGGGTGAACAAGCAGCGTCTCCAGCAGGGGAAAATCTGCAACGGATTCTGGCGATTCCCGGCGAACGCTCAACCCCGCGTCACGCGGCCCCGAACCACTGGATCGGGGTATGGCGCCGCCACGCTTTGCATTCTCGGCCCGATTCCGGTCCGCACCAAGCGCGGCGTCAACCGCCGGACCGGGCCAGCGGGGCCGCCAAGGCCGCCTGGAGGCTGGCCTGCACGTCACGCAGATGGGCCCGAGCCGCCTCGGACAGGCCTTTTCGCGCCTGGGCACGCTGCACTTTCGCCACCAGCTCACGGGCCTGCTCGCGCCACAGGCTGCGGGCGTCCACACGGCTGAGCGCTGCCGGGCGCAGCAGCAACGCTGTCAGCCGGTTGGCATGGTCACGCTGGAGCTCCCGCCGGTCGGCCGACAGGTCCCCGGACGGAACGTCCAGATCCGACCACACGGCCTGCACCACACTGCGCTGCAGGGCTTCCAACGTCAGGCTCCGTTCATCGACCGGGGTGTGCTGCGGGAACTTGGCCGCGCTGTCGACCAGCCGCTGGGCCACCCCGTCGCTCATGAGTTGGGCGAGCACGGTGCGCTGCAGCTCCAGCAGCATCTGGGCGGGCGAAAAATCGGTTGGAATCGATGCGGCGTGTGGCTGGCCATAGACGAGGTCACCCCGGTCCAGGAAGTCCGGAGCGAGTCGGCGTTGCAGGGCCGGTGACACCTGCAGCCGGCGGGGCCCGAAGATGCGCTCGGTCAGCAGCGCCAAGGCTTGGCGCTGGCGCACCGCCGGCACTGGCTGCAAGGGGTCCCGCCCGGTGCCCGGCGCATCGCGCAGGGTGCGCACCCCACCGATCTGCCGGGTCAACACGCCGGCACTGCGGCCCGCATCACGCAGGGCATAGGTCACGCCACGGCGCAGCATCGCATAGGTGTCGTCCGGCGCGAGCACCCGGGCCTCCAGTTCCTGGAGGAACTCCTCGGCGATGTCCAGCCGGCGCGCCGCAAACGCGATGGGGTCGTCGCCCAGATCGCCCTGCAGGGCGTCGGGATCAACCCCGAGAAAATGGTCCTCATCGGTCGCGAAGGCCAGGCCGGGCTCCGCGCTGCGACCGGCCAGGCGCGCCAGCGCTTGTGCCTCGTCCGCCGGCGCCAAAGGCTTGTAGGCGTACTCGATCGCCCAGTGGTCATAGGGCCCGAGGGTGGTCTGGAACGGCCGGGGCCTGGCCTCACGGCGACGGGCCAGGTTCACTGGTGCGTACTCCATCACCGACCCCGACAACACCTCCGTGCGGGGATCCGCCAGTTCGGGCGCCGAGTGCAGCGTGGAAGCCCTGAAGTTGTGCCTCAAGCCCAGCGTGTGCCCCACCTCGTGCATCGTCACTTCCTTGAGATACGCCTGCACAAACGCCTGGACTTCCGGACTGTCCGGCGGCAGCCGGTCGCGGATCGTCGCCATGGACACCGCATAGTCGAGTTGCTCGGCGGCGAGGTCCGCGTGAAGACACCCCTCGTGTCCGGCCTGTCGACTGCCCCCCACCCCCGCGGAAGGCAGGTCAGCGCTCTGGATCGCTCGCACCCAGTCCACCTCCGGCACGCTGCGGGCCGCACCGGCCAACACAGGCGCCGCCAGCCACTGGGCCTTCAACTGACGCATGGATCGAGACGACAGGCTCTCCAGTGCGATGTCCGCGTCCAGGATCTCGCCGCTGCGGGGATCGACGTGGGTGGGTCCGATCGCGCCGAACTGCGGCTCGGCGTTGGTCATCCAGCGGATCGAGGCCCGGTGGGTGTCAAGGGTGTCGAAATCGGCGTCGTCCGGTTGCTGCTGCACCACGATGGCATCGCGAAAACCGATCCGCTCAAAGGCCCGGTTCCACTCCAGGATGCCCGCTCGGACCGCGTCCCGGTAGGCCAGCGGCATGTCGCGGTCGATCCAGTACGTGATGGGCTTGATCGGCTCCGACATTTCGGCCGTCGGATCCTTCTTTTCCAGGCGCCAGCGCTGCACGAACCGCCGCCGCGGCGTGCGGGCCAGCTCATCGCCATGGTCGTGGACCGTCACCACGAAGTGCCCGAGGCGGGCGTCGGCCAGCCGAGGGCGCATCACGTCCGGTGGCAGACGGGTCAAGGACAGGTTCACGCCGATGAACAGGCTGCGCGGATCCGGCACGGTGTCGGGCACGCTCGGCGCGGGCGTGCCCGGCGGCGATCCCGGCTGTGCCACGCCGATGGCGGCCGTCGCGAAATGCTGGCGCCATTCGAAGACCACCTCATCAGGTCTGGCCCGAGCGCGCAACAGCACCGAATGGCGCGCATCGAGGCCATAACCCTGGCGGTAGCTGCGCTGCAGGTGCGACGCAATGCCCAGCAGATCTCCCGCCAACAGGCTGTGGGCCTCCACCAGCACCGTGCCCCGTTGGGGGTGCGGTTGGCTGGCCAGCGGTGCACTGCCCAGCAGGCTCGGGGAATACGCCGCATCCACCGCCCGGGCCTGCGGCGTGCCGGCCTGCGCCACATGCTCGGCGTTGCGCGCCAGCAGCTGGACTTGGTTGAACACGCGCCGGAACTCCACCCACTGGGCCCCGCCCAGACTCCCGGTGCGACCGCCCATCAAGCCACCGAACAGTCCGGCCTCACCGATGCCGCTGGAAATCTTCGGCGACAGGAACATCGGGCGGTCGAAATCGGACTCGGCCAGCTCGATCCAGACCTTGTCGTCCTTGCGCCAGAGCACCCACAGGCCGGGCAGTCGGGTCGCCCCTTCGATCACCTTGTCAAAGGCCGGTTGGGGGCCCACCGGACGAACGGCGGAAGCCCCGCCATTGACCGACCCGGAACGCGCCACAGACGCCCCCGCAGACGAGGCGGCACCCGGACCTGGCGACGACGATGCCGCCGCAGCCCGGGTCCCCACCGACTCGGCGCCTTGGGGACCTGCCGGGCTGTGCGCCGGGTCGGCGCCCGATCCGGTGCCGGCACACGCCGTCAGCCCGAGCAGCAGCACCCCGCAGGCCCAGGCCGTCGAGGTTCGTGCCCATCGGTGCATGCGGCGGCCCGGAGCCTGCCCCCGTCGAATCGGACTCATCTGTGTTCCCGTGTGCTCGGATGCCGGCGCTTCAGGCGCGGAACTTGGACGTGATCGGATAGCGCCAGTCGCGCCCGAAGGCCCGGTGCGTGATGCGGATGCCGATCGGTGCCTGCCGGCGCTTGTACTCGTTGAACTTGATCAGGCGCGTGACCTTCTCGACATCAGCCCGCTCGTAACCGGCCGCGACGATCTCGTCCAGGCTGCGGTCCTCTTCCATGTACATGGACAGGATGGCGTCGAGCACGTCGTAAGGCGGCAGGCTGTCCTGGTCGGTCTGGTCGGGGCGCAGCTCCGCCGAAGGCGGGCGCGTGATGATGCGCTCGGGAATGACCTCGCCCTGCCCGCTGGCCACGCCCTGTTCGTTGCGCCAGGTGGCCAGCCGATAGACCAGCGTCTTGGCCACGTCCTTGATGACCGCAAAACCGCCGGCCATGTCGCCGTAGAGCGTGCAGTAGCCGGTGGCCATCTCGCTCTTGTTGCCCGTGGTCAGCACGATGGAGCCGAACTTGTTGGACAGCGCCATCAGCAGCACGCCGCGGATGCGCGCCTGGATGTTCTCTTCGGTGGCGTCTTCGGGGCGGCCCTGGAACTCCTCGGCCAGCGTGGCCTTGAAGTCGTTGAACATCGGCACGATGCTCAGCTCGTCGTAGCGCACGCCCAGGCGCTGGGCCATGTCGCGGGCGTCCACCCACGAGATCTCGGCGGTGTAGGGGCTGGGCATCATCACGCAGCGCACCTTGTCGGCGCCGATGGCGTCCACGGCCACCGCCAGCACCAGCGCCGAATCGATCCCGCCCGACAGGCCGATGATCGCGCCGGGGAAACCGTTCTTGCCGAGGTAGTCGCGCACGCCCGTGGTCAGCGCACCCCAGGCCTGGGCCTCGTCGGACGGCAGCGGCGCCAGCTCGCCGGACACTGAGCCGTCGGCAGCCAGGTCGACCAGCGTCACATCTTCGACGAACATCGGCGCACGCACGCGCACCTCGCCCTGGGCGTCCACGGCAAAAGAGGCGCCGTCGAACACCACCTCGTCCTGCCCACCGACCAGGTGGGCGTAGAGCAAGGGCATGCCCAGGCGGCGGGCGCGGTCGGCCATGCGCTTCTCGCGCTCGGCCTGCTTGCCCAGGTGGAAGGGCGACGCGTTCACGACCAGCAGCACTTCGGCACCCGCAGCCTGGGCCGCCTCACCCGGTTCGTCAAACCAGGCGTCCTCGCAGATGTTGAGGCCGAAACGACGGCCACCGGCCTCGAACACCACCGGCTTCAGACCCACCTCGCGGCCGGGCACGAAATAGCGGCGCTCGTCGAACACCTGGTAGTTGGGCAGTTCGCGCTTGGCGTAGGTGGACTGCACCTTTCCCCCACTGAGCACCGAGGCCACATTCAGGCAGCGCTGCAGCGACCAGGAGCGCGTGCGAACATCCCCGTCCACCGGAAGGGCCTGCGGGTGGCCGACGACCAGCGTGAAGTCGCCCAGGTCGGCCAGATCGGCGGCCAGCGCGGCCAGCGTGTCCTCGCAGGCGGCCAGGAAGGCCGGGCGCATCAGCAGGTCCTCGGGCGGATAGCCGCACAGGGCCAGCTCCGGCGCCACGGCCACGAGGGCGCCCTGGGCGTGGGCTCGCCGCGCGGCTTCGGACAGGCGCTGGCGGTTGCCGGCCAGGTCGCCCACGACCGGGTTGATCTGCAGGAGGGCGACGCGCACGTCGGGCAACAGGGAGAGCGCAGCAGGCATGGACGACATGGACGGCACATCAACGAAGGACAGGACGGGCAATGGTAACGGCGGGGGCGCGATCGCACCGACCCTGACCGTCGAACTCCATCACGACCTGGGCGAGATCGAAGCGGCCCCCTGGGACGGCCTGCTGGCCCGCAGCAGCGAGCCGACCGTCTTCCTGCGCCACGCCTACCTGCAGGCCCTGCACACCACCGGCTGCGCCGCCCCCCCGACCGGCTGGCAGCCGCTGGTGCTGCTGGCACGGCGCGACGGGGCGCTGGCCGGTGCCTGCCTGGTCTACCTGAAGAGCCACTCCTACGGCGAATACGTCTTCGACTGGGCCTGGGCCAACGCCTACGAGCGCGCCGGGCACCGCTATTACCCCAAGCTGCTGGGCGCCGTGCCGTTCACGCCCGTGCCGGGCACCCGGCTGTTGACCGACGACCCCGAAGTGCGCCAGGTGCTGCTGCAGGCGCTGCGTCAACTGACGCTGCAGGAGAAGTTCTCGTCGGCCCACCTGCTGTTCCTGAGCCGCGCCGACCGGGACGCCGCCGAGGCCGACGGCTGGATGCTGCGCACCACGGTGCAGTTCCACTGGGAAAACCGACAGGCCGAAGCGGCAACGCTGCCGTTGAAGGACGACACGGCGAACGCCATCCGGGAGCTCGCCCGTCCGTATGGGGACTTCGCCGACTTCCTGTCCAGCCTGACGCGCGACAAGCGCAAGAAGATCCAGCAGGAGCGGCGCTACGTGCGCGAGGCGGGTGTGACGTTCCAGGCCCTGCGCGGCACCGAGATCACCGATGCCGACTGGGACCACTTCCACCGCTGCTACGAGCGCACCTACCGCGCCCACGCCTCCACGCCGTACCTGAACCGGGCCTTCTTCGCCGAAGTGGCCCGCACGCTGCCCGAGCATTGGCTGCTGTTCGTGGCCTGGCGCGACGGTGAGCGGGTCGCGGCGTCCCTGGTCGCGCTCGATCCGGCGCGCCGCACCGCCTACGGGCGCTACTGGGGCTGCACCACGGAAATCCCCCACCTCCACTTCTGCGCCTGCTACCACGAGCCGCTGGACTGGTGCATCCGAGAAGGCTGGCTGCGCTTCGAGGGCGGGGCGCAAGGCGAGCACAAGATGGCCCGAGGGCTGATGCCGGTGGAAACGCACTCGGCGCACTGGTTGCGACACCCCGAGTTCGCCGATGCGGTGGCGCGGCATCTGGAACGCGAGGCGGCCGGCATGGGCGCCTATCTGGACGAGTTGCGGGAGCGCAATCCGTTCAAGCCCAGTTGATGCCCGCCGCCCGCGGGCGACCTTGTGCAGGCGGAGCGGCACGGCCCCACCCCCGATAATCGGCGACCTCCTCCCCGACCGCTGAAAGCCCGCCGTGAGTCAGACGCCCCTCTCCGCCTGTCCGCTCCCCTCAGCCCCGTCCCCTCGTGGCGATCGGCTGCTGTGGATCGCCGCGCTGTCCCTGGCGGTCTCGGCCTGCACCACGGTGCCCACGTCCACACGCACGCCCTTGCCTCCGGCGCCGGCGCCCAAGCCCTCGACCACCTCGCCGACTCCGGCGCCCGCACCACTTCCACCGGGCAGCGTCTCGTCCCCCGTGCCGGCGCCCAACCCGCCTGCCCCCGCGCCCGCCCCCAGCTGGCCCTGGTCCGCGCCCAAACCCGCACCGGCCCCGGAGCCCGCTCCCGTGCGGGCCGCCGACGTGCGCGCCGTCGCCCAGCGGGTGCTACCGCCCAAGCTGGCCCAGCGCAACGGCTGGATCGACGACCTCGCGGCGTCCTTCGAGGCCCTGCAGATCCCCGCCCAGCCGCACAAGATCTGCGCCATCGCGGCCGTGATCGAGCAGGAATCGGGCTGGCAGGCCGACCCGGTGGTGAGCAACCTGCCCACCATCGCCAAGCGTGAACTCGACAAGAAGCGCGAGAAGTACGGCATCCCCGGCCCGGCACTCGCGCTGGCCCTGATGAAGACCTCGCCCACCGGCAAGACCTACCAGCAGCGCATCGACAGCCTGCGCACCGAGCGCGAACTCTCGGACCTGTTCGAGGACATGATCCGCGAGATCCCCATGGGGGCGACGATCTTCGCCGGCCAGAACCCCGTGCGCACCGGCGGGGCCACGCAGGTCAGCATGACCTTCGCCGCCGAGCAGATGAAGACTCGGCCCTATCCCTGGGCGCCCGCGCGCAGCCCGCGCCAGGAGGTGTTCTCGCGCCGGGGGGCGGTGTATTTCGGCTCGGCCATGCTGCTGGACTACCCGGTGTCCTACAACCGCATGCTCTACCGCTTTGCGGACTACAACGCCGGGCGCTACAGCAGCCGCAACGCCGCCTTCCAGGCCGCGCTGGCCGCCCTGACCCGGCGCGACATCGTGCTCGACGGCGACTTGCTGAACTACCAGGGCAGCGAGCCGGTCTCGCCCCGTGAAAAGCCCAGCCAGGCCTGGACCGCCCTGATGAGCCTCCGTGAGCTGGGCGTGTCCTGCGCGCAAGTGGAGCGCGACCTCAAGCTGGAAAAGACCTTCAAGTTCGAGTCCTCGCCCACCTACAACCGCGTGTACGCCCTGGCGGCGCTGCGTGGCATCAAGACCGAGCCGGCCCAGTTGCCGCAGATCGACCTCAAGAGCCCCAAGATCACCCGCGAGCTGACCAGCGCCTGGTTCGCCGAGCGTTGCGAGATGCGCTACCGGGCCTGCCTGGCGCGCGACACGGCACCGCCTGCGACGCCCTCCAGCGATCCAGCCGACCGCTAGCCGAAAAAATCCCGGCAGGAACGATGGCACCGTCCTTGCTGCATGCTGCGTGAATCCCCGGCCCTTTCACACCCCACCATGCGCCTCATCCACGTCATCGACCACCCGCTGGTGCAGCACAAGCTCTCGCTGATGCGCCGCAAGGAAACCAGCACCAACAGCTTCCGCACGCTGCTGGGCGAGCTGGCCATGCTCATGACCTACGAGGTCACGCGCGACCTGCCGCTGCAGGACCTCGAGATCGAGACCCCGCTGGAGACCATGACGACCCGCGTCATCGACGGCAAGAAGCTGGTCTTCGTCTCGATCCTGCGCGCCGGCAACGGCATCCTCGAAGGCATGCTGCGCGCCGTGCCCAGCGCCCGCGTGGGCCACATCGGCCTGTTCCGCGACCCCACGTCGCTGCAGGCGGTGGAGTACTACTTCAAGATGCCTTCGGACATGCACGAACGCGACGTCGTCGTGGTCGACCCCATGCTGGCCACCGGCAACTCGGCGATCGCGGCCCTCGACCGGCTGAAAGCGACCCGACCGCGCTCGCTCAAGTTCGTGTGCCTGCTGACCTGCCCGGAAGGCGTTGAGGCCCTGAGCAGCGCCCACCCCGACGTGCCGATCTACACCGCCGCCATCGACCGCCAGCTCAACGACCACGGCTACATCCTGCCGGGCCTGGGGGACGCGGGCGACCGCATCTTCGGCACGCAGTGAGCGCCGCACCGGACCGCGGCCCGTCCGCAGTCCGATCCCCGCCGAAGTGCAAAACTGCAGGAGACTACCAGCCCAGCGGCTCAGCCCAGCCCCGGTACGTCTTGGGCAACGGGCGCGCGTAGTCCCCCACGCCGCTGGTGCGCAGGCCCAGTCCCACCAGCGCCTCGGCCATCTTCACGGCGGCCCCCACACCGTCGATCACCGGCACGCCCAGCCGGCGTGACAGTTCGGTGCACAGCGCCGCCATGCCGGCGCAGCCCAGCACGATGGCCCCGCTGCGATCGCGCTCCAGCGCTTCGCGGGCCTTGGCCTCGATGACCGGCAGGCACGCCACCCCACCGTCTTCGAGCGCCAGCACAGGCAGGTCCGTGCCGTGCACGCCCCGGCAACGCCGCTCGAACCCGTAGCGGTGCAACAGGTGTTCGGCGATCACGCAGGTGCGGGTCATGGTCGTGACCACCGAAAAACCCGTGGCCAGGAAGCTGGCGGCGTGAAAGGCCGCCTCCGCCACACCCAGCACCGGGGCGGACGTCGCCTCGCGCGCCGCGTCCAACCCCGGATCCCCGAAACAGGCGATCACCACCGCGTCGTGGGCCGGGGCCAGGCGCACCTGCTCGGCCACGCCAGCCGCCGCGATCGCTTCGTCGAAATGCCCTTCGATGGAGGCGGGACCGAAGCTGGGCTGGGTCGCGAGGATCGAGGTGCCCGGGGCGCACACGTGGCGGGCCGCCGCAGCGATGCCCTCGGTCATGGCCGTCGAGGTGTTGGGATTGATCAGGAGGATGTTCATCGGGCGTCTCGGGTTCAAAGGTCCGGATTGCATACAAAAACTGTGCATCAGGCCACAGCATGGGGCAAGCGGCTGCGTGCATTTGGTGCGGGATCCCGTGTGGCGACAGGGTGGCCGCCGCGCACACGCTCCCACCGGTCGGGGTCGCCAGGGGAATTGCAAGAGGCGAGCCGTGCCCCAGCCGCCTTTTCGGACCGTGCCGTGGCACAGGCGCCGAAGGATGGCACATGGATTGCATACAAAACCCGGCATGAGCCTCACCAACGACCTCGAACTGATCGCCCTGGAAAAGGACTATGGCCAGTCTCTGGCCGTCGCCGGGATCGACCTGAAGATTCCGGCGGGCAGCTACTGCTGCCTGCTGGGGCCATCGGGCTGCGGCAAGACCTCCACGCTGCGCATGATCGCGGGACACGAGGACCCGACGGCCGGCAGCATCCTGCTGGGCGGTCGCGAGATCACGCACCTGTCGCCGGCGCAGCGGGGCACGGCGATGATGTTCCAGAGCTACGCCCTGTTTCCGCACCTGAACGTGCTGGACAACGTGGCCTTCAGCGCCCGCATGAAAGGCCAGGCCCGCACCGAACGCCAGGCTCGCGCGCATGAGCTGCTGCAGCTGGTGGCCATGGACACCCTGGCCGAACGGCTGCCGGCGGCCCTGTCCGGTGGCCAGCAACAGCGTGTGGCCCTGGCCCGCGCGCTGATGACCCAGCCCCGCGTGCTGCTGCTCGACGAACCGCTGTCGGCGCTCGACCCCTTCCTGCGCGTGAAGATGCGCGCCGAACTCAAGCGCTGGCACCAGAAGCTGGGCATGAGCTTCATCCACGTCACCCACTCGCAGGAGGAAGCCATGGCGCTGGCCGATCTCGTGGTGGTGATGAACCACGGCCGCATCGAGCAGGCCGGCACCGCCCGCGAGGTGTTCGAGCGCCCGCGCACCGAGTTCGTGGCGCGCTTCATCGGCGCCCACAACGTCATCGAGGCCCCTGCCGGCAAGGTCGCCGTGCGTTGCGACCAGTTGCGCCTGTCCGAGCCGACGTCGGACGGGCGGCTGCAGGCCCAGATCCTGGCCGTCGAGTACCAGGGCGCCCAGGTGCAGGTGCACCTCGCCCCGGCCGCACCCGGCCACGACGCGGCCGGCAGTCTGGACACCCAGGCCCCCAGCTGGACGGCCACGCTCACCGACGCCCAGTTCCACGCCCGGCCCCACGCCCCTGGAGAGCGCGTCTCGCTGCAGTGGCACGAGGTGGATGCCCACCCACTGGCCGCCTGAGCCCCCAAGTTCCCCGCTTCCCTTCCTCAACCCGGAGTGATCCCCATGTCTTCTGAGATCGAGTCCAAGTCTTCCTCTACCGCGCTGGATGTGGCTGCCCCAGCCCCCAGCACGGCACCCGAAACCCAGCGCCGCGGCTTCCTGCGCGCGGCCGCAGGGGTCGGCGTGGCCGCCACCGGCATCACCGGTTTTCCGTTTGTGCACGCCCAGGAAAAGATCGTGCTGCGCTACTTGGGCACGGCCGTGAACCAGGACAAGGCCATCGCCCAGAAGTTCGAGGCCGACACCGGCATCAAGATCCAGTACATCCCGGTCACCACCGACGACGTCACCAAGCGCGCCGTCACGGCCCCCAACAGCTTCGACCTGATCGACACCGAGTACTTCTCGCTCAAGAAGATCATCCCGACCGGCAACCTGCTGGGCATCGACGCCAAGCGGATCAAGAACGCCGACAAGATCACCTCGCTGTTCACCAAGGGCGAAGTGGCCGGCAAGAAGGTGGGCGACCAGGGCACCGCGCCCAAGAAGGTGATGTACCTCGATGGCCCGACCGGCAAGACCTTCGCGAAGTCGCCGACACAGTTCATGACGCTGATCCCCACCGTCTACAACGCCGACACGCTGGGCATCCGTCCCGACCTGATCAAGCGCCCCATCAGCTCCTGGGCCGAACTGCTCAACCCCGAGTTCAAGGGCAAGGCCGCGATCTTGAACATCCCGTCCATCGGCATCATGGACGCGGCGATGGTGGTCGAGGCCATGGGCCTGTACAAGTACCCCGACAAGGGGAACATGACGAAAAAGGAAATCGACCTGACGATCAAGACGCTGATCGAGGCGAAGAAGGCCGGCCAGTTCCGCAGCCTGTGGAAGGACTTCAACGAGTCGGTCAACCTGATGGCCTCGGGCGAGGTGGTGATCCAGTCGATGTGGTCGCCGGCCGTGACCGCCGTGCGCACCAAGGGCATCGCCTGCACCTTCCAGCCGCTCAAGGAAGGATATCGCGCCTGGGCCGCCGGCTTCGGCGTGCCCAAGACCGTCACGGGCCGCAAGGCCGACGGCGTCTACGAGTTCATCAACTGGTTCCTCGACGGCTGGGCCGGCGCCTACCTCAACCGCCAGGGCTACTACAGCGCCGTGCTGGACACCGCCAAGGCCAAGATGGAGCCCTACGAGTGGGCCTACTGGATGGAAGGCAAGCCCGCCACCCAGGACATCAAGAGCCCGAACGGCGACGTGCTGGCCAAGGCCGGCTCGGTGCGCGACGGCGGCAGCTACGAGCAGCGCATGGGCGGCATCGCCTGCTGGAACGCCGTGATGGACGAAAACGCCTACATGGTCCAGAAGTGGAACGAGTTCGTCGCCGCCTGACCCGCCCGATCCGTCTGGCCTGAAGCCCCACCCGAGCCCTCACGATGAAACACGCCCGCACCTCCTTCCACGCCTGGCTCCAGGCCATGCCGCTGACGGCGGTGTTCGTGCTGTTCTTCGTGATCCCGATCGGGCTGGTGCTGATGGTCAGCTTCTGGCGGGCCACGGAGTACGAGCTTCTGCCCGCCTTCACCTTCCAGAACTACCTGGATGTCTTCGCCGGCTGCCCCGTCAACGAGGGCGACTGGTGCGTCACCCTCAAGACCTACGGCTCGACCCTCAAGTTCAGCCTGCTGACCTGGGCGATCACGGCGGTGCTGGGGTTCACGCTGGCGTATTTCCTGGCCTTCCACGTCAAGAGCCAGCTGACGCAGACGGTGCTGTTCATCGTCTGCACGGTGCCGTTCTGGACCAGCAACGTCATCCGCATGATCTCGTGGGTGCCGCTGCTGGGCCGCAACGGGCTGATCAACCAGAGCCTGCAGGGGCTGGGCCTGATCGACACGCCCATCGAATGGCTGCTGTTTTCCGACTTTTCGGTGGTGCTGGCCTTTGTGCACCTCTACACCATGTTCATGATCGTGCCCATCTTCAACTCGATGATGCGCATCGACCGCGCCCTGCTGGAAGCCGCCCGGGACAACGGCGCCACACCCTGGCAGACCGTGTGGCACGTGGTGCTGCCGCTGTCCAAGACGGGGCTGATCATCGGCTCGGTGTTCGTGGTGGCGCTGGTGATGGGCGACTTCGTCACCGTGGGCGTGATGGGCGGCCAGCAGATCGCCTCGGTGGGCAAGGTGATCCAGGTGCAGACCAGCTACCTGCAGTTCCCGATGGCCGCCGCCAACGCCGTGATCCTGCTGGCGGTGGTCCTGATGATGATCGCCGCGCTGATGCGCCTGGTGAACCTGCGCAAGGAGCTTTGAATGGCCTCGACCCTTCGCCGCCGCACGCCCAGACCGCTCAGCTTCTGGCTGCTGGCCGCCGTGTTCGCAGCGTTCGTGCTTTTTCTTTACGGGCCGATGCTGGCCATCTTCGTGCTCTGCTTCCAGGGCCCGGAGGGGGGGCTGACCTTCCCGATGCGGGGCGTCTCGCTGCACTGGTTTCACACCCTGTGGGAGGGCATCGGCGTCATCGACATCGGCGCTGCGCTGCGGCGGTCGCTGCTGCTGGGCACGGTGGTGATGGTGCTGACCGTGGGGTGTGCGCTGCTGGCGGGCCTGGCCTACCGCAAGAAGCTGCCCGGTGGCACGGTGCTGTTCTACGTGGTGGTGGCCAGCCTGATCATGCCGTCCATCATCGTCTCGCTGGGCGTGGGGCTGATGTTCCGCCTGCTCGACACCGGCTGGAAGGCGGTGCTCGAAGCGCATTGGCCGCAGGCGCTGGACACCTTCACCACCACGCTGGGCATGTTCACCTCCGGCCTGGGCGCGCAGCTCACCTGGACCCTGCCGTTCGGGCTGCTGATCATGTTCGCGGTGTTCAACCGCTTCAACCCGAACTACGAGGAAGCCGCCCGTGACCTGGGTGCCAGTCCGTGGCAAGCCTTCGTGCATGTGGTGCTGCCCCTGATCGGCCCGAGCCTGATCGGCGTGGGCATGTTCGGCTTCACGCTGAGCTGGGACGAGATCGCGCGCAGTTCGCAGGCCATGGGCGACCTCAACACCCTGCCGCTGGAACTGCAGGGCCTGACGACCACCGTGACCACGCCGGTCATCTACGCGTTGGGCACCGTCACCACGGTCATCTCCTTTGCCGTCATGGCCTTGACGGTGGCCAGCGTGACGCTCTGGCAGCGCCGCCGCCGGGCGTGAGATCCCAACCGTCATACTCGGCGACGTTCCCGCCCCAGCTTCCGCCCCCCCATGGCCGACGACGCACGCCTTCTTGCCGATGCACCGACCTCCGACGAGGCCGCGCCCGCTGAATCCGCCACGCCCACGCAGCGGGTGTACGACAGCATCCTGTCGGCGATCCTGGAGTTGAGGATTCCGCCGGGCACCCGCCTGCGGGAGGAAGCGCTGGCCGAGCAGTTCCAGGTCTCGCGCACGCTGGTGCGCCAGGCCCTGCACCGGCTGGCCCAGGACCAGGTGATCGAGCTGCGCCACAACCGGGGCGCGGTCGTGCCGTCGCCCACCTACGAAGAGGCTCGGCAGGTCTTCGATGCGCGCCAGCTGCTGGAATGTGACGTCGCCCGGCGCCTGGCCGGGGCGCTGAGCCCGGTGCAGCTCGACGAACTGCACGCCCTGGTCCAGGCCGAGGAGCGCGCCACCCGGGCCCAGGACCGGCCCCAGGCCATCCGGCTGTCGGGCGAGTTCCACCGGGCGCTGGCACGCATGAGCGGCAACCCGCTGCTGGGCCGCATGCTCGATGGGCTGCTGCCCACCACGTCGCTGCTGATGGCGCTGTACCAGCGGGGACCGCGCCCCGCCTGCGTGGCCCACCGACACGTCGAACTCATCGAGGCCCTGCAGCGCCAACCGGCTGCGGCCGCCAGTGAAATGCGCCGGCACCTGAAGGAGCTGGAGCGTTCCCTCGTGCGCCCCGAGGCCCAGGCGGACGCCGAAGCCCCCGCCCCCCGAGCGCGCGACCCCTTCGCCGGCTACCGGGAACCGGTGCCGGACTGAGCCCCGCCCAGGCGCCACGATCCGTCGCGCGCCACGTCCAACACTCGGTCGTGGAAGGCCTGCAAGGTCTCGCGATGCCCCACGCTCACGACCATGGCCTCAGGCAAGGCGCGGCGCAGCAGGCTGTACAAACTGTGCTCCAGCCCGGTGTCCGTGGCCGAAGTGGCCTCGTCCAGGAACACCAGCGCCGGCCGATTGGCCAGCACCCGCCCGAAGGCCAGGCGCTGCTGTTCGCCGGGTGACAGCACCTGCGACCAGTCCTGCTCCACATCCAGCTGCGAGGCCAGATGCCCCAGCTGGACCTGTTCCAGCAGCGCCGACGCCTCGGCATCGTCCAGCACCCGCTGCTGCGGGTAGATCAGCGCCGCGCGCAAGGTGCCCAACGGCAGGTAAGGCTTCTGCGAGAGGAACAGGCTGGCTTCACCGGCCGGGCGTTCGGCCCGCCCCTGCGAGAACGGCCACAGGCCCGCCAGCGTGCGCAGCAAGGTCGTCTTGCCCGAACCGGACGGGCCGCGGATCAACAGCGCCTGCCCGGGAGCCAGCGTCAGGTTCAGGTCGCGGGTCAGCGTCTGGCCGTCCGGGCGCAGCACGGTCAACCCGTCGAGCACCAGCGCGTGGTCGTTGGCCTTCAGCGCCGGCAAGGCCAGCGTGCGCGAGCCCTGCACGTTGGACTCGAAGCCCGAAAGACGGTCCAGCACCGCCCGGTAGCCCGCAAAGGAATCGTACGAACTGCGGAAGAACGACAGCGCGTCCTGCACCTGCCCGAAGGCCTCGCCCGTCTGCATCACCTCGCCCAGCTTGATCTGCCCGGCAAACAGGCGCGGCCCCTGAATCAGGTAGGGAAAGATCACGGCCAACTGGCTCACGCCCAGGTTGTAGCCGTCGAACTTCAGGCCCCGCCACAGCAGGGCCCAGGCGTTGGCGATGACGGCCTTGAAACCCGAGTCCAGCGCCCGGTGCTCCACCGCCTCGCCCCGGTACAGGGCCACGCTCTCGCCGTACTCCCGCAGGCGCATGAGCAGGTAGCGGTAGTTGGCGCTGAGCTTTTCATTGAGGAAATTCAGCCGGATCAAGGGCCGACCGATCCACACGGCAAACACCGTGGCCACCAGTACGTACAGGTAGACCAGGAACACCATGGCACGCGGCACCTCCGTGCCCGCCACCGTCATCGAGGCCGACAGGCCCCACAGGATGCCGGTGAACTCGATCATCGAGACCACCGCCCCGACCAGCCCCAGCGACAGCGCCAGAGTGTCCGACACCAGCGCGGTGGTGTCCTGCTGGATGCGCTGGTCCGGGTTGTCCACCTGCGGCTCGGCAAAACGGCCCAGGTAGTAGGCCCGGCTGCCCAGCCACTCCCCGACCACCCGGTCGTTGAGCCACTCCCGCCAGTGGATGGCAAAAGACCCGCGGATGTAGGCGTTGACCAGCGCCCGCACCACATGCACCGAGGCCAGCACGCCGAACAGCTTCAGATAGAACCAGAACTCGGGCTGATCCAGCGCCTGCAGCGCGTTGTAGAAGCCTCGGTACCAGAACGAGAACAGCACGTTCATCCGCACCGAAAACAGCACGAACAACAGCATCAGCGCCACGCCCAACAGCGGCCGCACACTGCGGCGCGGCGAGAAGTACCCGCCGGTGATGGCATGGAACTGTCGTCCCCAGGCCGTCCAGCGCATCAGCGCCGCCATGCCCCCGAAAAACACCACCAGCGTGACGGCGTAGGTCCGCAGCAGCCACCAGGCGCTCTGGACGAGTTCGTGATCCCATTGCATCGGGCGCAGTCTATGTGGAAGAGGTCAAGAAACGAGGGGCCTCCGGCAGAAAACGGAAAAGGCCCCGCAGGGCCTCTTCGACAGGGGACACGCGGATGCGTTCCCTTCTTTTCAGGGCGACACGCCCACGGCGTGCCGACGCCCTCACTCGGCCTGGGCCGCCTTCGCGTAGCTGGCGATGCCTTGGGTGATCTCTGTCTTGGCGGCCTCGATGCCGTCCCAGCCCTTGACCTTGACCCACTTGCCCTTCTCCAGGTCCTTGTAGTGCTCGAAGAAGTGCTGGATGCGCTGCAGTTCCAGCGGGTTCAGGTCTTCCACCTTCTGGATGTGGCTGTAGAACGGGCAGATCTTTTCGGTCGGCACGGCCACCAGCTTGGCGTCGCCACCGGCCTCGTCGTCCATGTGCAGCACGCCCAGCGGACGGCAAGGCACCACCGAGCCATGCACCAGCGGCACCGGGGTGATGACCAGCACGTCGCACGGATCCCCGTCGTCCGACAGGGTCTGGGGGATGTAGCCGTAGTTGCACGGGTAGTGCATGGCCGTGCTCATGAAACGATCCACGAACAGCGCGCCGGAGGCCTTGTCGACCTCGTACTTGACGGGCTCGGCGTTCATCGGGATCTCGATGATCACGTTGAACTGCTCGGGGGCCTTGGAACCGGCGGGGACGTTGTTCAGACTCATGGAGGTCTCTCTGAATGAAAAGTGGCGGAAATCCGGAGCCCGAGGCGTGACGCGGCAAGCACCACCGCCGCCTCCGGGCAGCGCCGCAGATTCTACGGGGCCCCCTGCGTCGCCCGTGTCGTCTGTCAGGCGAAACAGGGACGGCTCCACCACCTTGTTCCGGTGATCCGCACCAGGCGACGGCGCCTAGAGTCGGATGCAGGAGCCGCCCCCATGACATCCCGAGACATCGACGCCGAACTGGATCTGGCCCAGCGTGAAGGCCCTGCCCAGACGCTGCGCATCCCCCCCTGTCCCGAACTGTTGACGCGCCTGCAGAGCGCCATGCGCACCGACGACCCCGACTGGGACGAAATCGCCGACATCGCGAGCGCGGACGTGGCCATGGCCGCTTCGCTGGTCCGGGCCGCCAACAGCCCGATGTACGCACGCTCCAGCCAGGTCAACAGCGTGGAGCAGGCCATGTCGCTGCTGGGCCTGCGGCAGTGCACGGCCTTGCTGACCCAATTTCTCACCGCCCGCGCCCTGCGCACCAACCACCCCGCGCTCGAGCATTTCTGGCAGACCTCCACACGCCGCGCCATGGCGATGAGCTACATCGCGCGCCAGCTCTATGACGTGCCCTCGGACCTGGCGCACACCTGCGGCCTGTTCGCCGACGTGGGCATCCCCATCCTGCTCCAGGGCATGCGGGGTTACGCCGGCACTCTGGCCGAGGCCCGCGCCCGGCGCGACATGAGTTTCACGGAAACCGAACAAGCCGCCCACCACACCGACCACACCATCGTCGGTGCGCTGGTCGCCCGGGCCTGGCGCCTGCCGCCCGAATTGAAGGTGGCGATTCGCCTGCACCACGACATCACCGCGCTCACGGACCCCGACGTCGACGACGTCGTGCGACACCTGATTGCGATCATCGGCGTGGCCGACCACATCGTGTGTCGGCACGAGGGCCAGCCCCCCACCCTCCAGTGGGAACGCGACGGACAAGCCTGCCTTTACCATCTGCAGGTCCACAAGGACGAAATCGTCCTGTGGGAAGACGCACTGGCCGAACCGCTGGCCCACGTCGTCTGAGCGCGGGGGGCTGCGGCACAATCACGGGCCGGTCGGCCAGTCCAGGGCCCATCGCCATTTCCCCCGCCCGCATGCCCTCGCCCGAATTCAGCGTCGAAGCCGTCGACGCCCTGCTCCCGCAGACCCAATGCCGCCGATGCGGCTACATCGACTGCCGTCGCTATGCCCAAGCCGTGGTGGCCGGTGAAGCCGAGATCAATCGCTGTCCGCCTGGCGGCCTGGAAGGCATCCAACGGCTGTCGGCCCTGACCGGGCGACCGGTGTTGCCCCTGGATCCGGAAAGCGGCGAAGAAGGGCCTCGCACCGTGGCCGTCATCGACGAACACTGGTGCATCGGCTGCACCTTGTGCATCAAGGCATGCCCGGTCGACTGCATCGTCGGCAGCCACAAGACCATGCACACCGTCATCGAGTCGGACTGCACAGGCTGTGAATTGTGCGTGCCGGTCTGCCCGGTGGATTGCATCTCGCTGGAGCCGGTCACCGGCAAACGCACCGGCTGGCAGGCCTGGACGGCTGAACAGGCCTTGGACGCCCGGCTCCGCTACCGTGCCACCACCGATCGCCGCGCCAGGGCCGAACAGCGCCATGCCGAAGAGTTGCGCTTGAAGGCCGAGCACAAACTGGCCCACCTCGAAGACCTCACCAAGGCCAACACCCCCGCCGAGCTGGAACGCAAGCGCAGCGTCGTTGAAGCCGCCCTCGCTCGCGCCCGCGCCAAACGTGCGCAAACACCGGAGTGAGCCAAGCGGCTTTGGCTATACTTTCTGGCATGGGCCGATAGCTCAGCTGGGAGAGCGCTGCGTTCGCAATGCAGAGGTCGTGAGTTCGATCCTCATTCGGTCCACCATACATTCGCACCCGCGAACACAAAGCACTTGGCAAGTCAGCCCAGTGCTTTTTTTTGTCTGCCCCATCCCTCGGACAACCCCTTCCATGCCGAAGCCCGCAAATTCGCGGTTCTTTATTCCAGATGCCCATATGCATCATCCAAATATGTATTTTTCTTATATGAAGGCCCTCCTTACAGTCCGCCCCTGACTCAGATCAACCCGGACCTCTCCCATGCTCCCCTTCACCATCGATTGGATGGCCATCGCCGCCGGATTCGGCATCGGCCTGATCGTGGGCGTGACGGGCGTGGGCGGGGGCTCGCTGATGACGCCGTTGCTGATCGGCGTGTTCCATCTGGACAAGGCCGTGGCCATCGGCACCGATCTGTGGTTTGCGGGTCTCACCAAGGTGTCGGGCTCGATCGCCCACGCACGCCACGGCCACGTCGACAAGCACATCACGATGCTGCTGCTGGCCGGCTCGATTCCCGGTTCGCTGGCGACCACGGCCTACATGCACATGGTCGGCATCTCCAAGTCAGCCGACAGCGCGCTGACCTACGCACTGGGCATCGCCCTGTTGCTGACGGCCGTGACCATCATTTTCCGCCCGGTGTGGCACCGCGTCGGCCTGTATCTGGAACGCTGGATCACCCCCACGCGGCAACCGGTGCTGACCGTGATCTGCGGCCTCATCCTGGGGGTTCTGGTGTCGCTGAGCTCCATCGGCGCTGGCGCCCTGGGCGCTACCCTGATCCTGCTGCTGTATCCGCGCCTGCCCACCGTGCGCCTTGTGGGCACCGACATCGCGCACGCCGTGCCGCTGACCATCGTGGCCGGCATCGGCCACGCCACGCTGGGCAACGTGCACTGGGCGCTGCTGATCGAGTTGCTGGTGGGCTCCGTGCCGGCGATCTGGATCGGTGCCCGCCTGACCAAGATGCTGCCCGACACCCTGACGCGCCTGGCCCTGTGTGCCTCGCTGCTGATGGCCGCCAACAAGATCCTCAAGCTGGCCTGAAACGCTTCGGCGTTGAACCATCTGCCTGGCCCGACGCCAACGCTCCCACCCGCGCCCAATTCTTCGAACCGAATCTTCGCCCGCTGACCGCAAGCCATGTATCAATACACCGACTTTGACCGCCAGTTCGTCCGCGCCCGCGCC
>CAYYCN010000012.1:0-49743 GCA_964470355.1 uncultured Sphaerotilus sp. | reverse complement strand
TCCCGTCGGACTTCACGCGTACCTTCACGTTGTAGTCCACCACCCGCTTCACGGGGATCAGTGCCTTCATGCTCATGCCTTTCTTGTCTGTGGAGGGCATCGATTCGATCGCCCCCATCGTGTGCAGAGGACGAAAAAGAGCCCGCAGTCAGCGATGCCCCCACGTCCACTGATTGCGCGACGCCGCGCCCGGCTTGTTCAGTGCGTCGAGGTTGGCAGCGCCTGGCGCAGACCACCCCACACCTCGCGGAACAGGCCCGCATCCATGGTTTTCACGTCACGCACGATGGGCCGGAAATCCATGTGGGCCAGCACATCGCGCTCCAGGTCTACGCCAGGCGCAATCTCGGTCAGCTCCAGTCCGTCCGGACGCAGCGCGAACACGGCACGTTCGGTGACGAACACCACGTCCTGCCCACGCAGTGCAGCATCACGACCGTTGAAGGTGATCTGCTCGACCCGCTCGATGAACTTGCGCGAACGGCCTTCCTTGACCACCTTCAGCTCGCCATCGCCGATGGACAGCTCCAGCCCGCCGGCCGTGAAGGCGCCGCAAAACACCAGCTTCTTCGTCGAACGGGTGATGTTGATGAACCCGCCGCAGCCCACCGGCCGGCCGTTGAACTTGCTGACGTTGACATTGCCACTGGCGTCCACCTGGGCCAGGCCCAGGAAGCTGGCGTCCAGGCCGCCACCGTCGTAGTAGTCGAACTGGAAGCTCTGCTCGATGATGGCCTCGGCGTTGTAGGCCAGGCCAAAGTCACCCAACTGAGCCGGAATGCCGCCCGTCACACCGCTCTCGATGCTGAGCGTGAGCGAATCGGACACGCCCTCTTCCGCCGCCACCGACGGGATGCCCGCCGGGATGCCGATGCCCAGGTTGGTCACGGCGCCCGGTGTCAGCTCCAGCGCCGCGCGGCGGGCGATGACCTTGCGCTCGTCCAGCGCCATGGGCTTGAGCGTGTCCGCCGGCACGCGGATGTCGCCGCACAGCGCCGGGTCGAACTGCGTGGCGATGGTCTGCATGTGGTTCTCGGGCTTGGCCACGACCACGTAGTCCACGACGATGCCCGGAATCTTCACCGCCTTGGGGTGCAGCGTGCCCGCCTTGACGATGCGCTCGACCTGGCAGATCACGATGCCGCCGCAGGCCCGCGCCGCCTGGGCGATGGAAAGCTGCTCCAGCAGCACGCCTTCCTTGTCCAGCGTGATGTTGCCGCGCTCATCGGCCAGCGTGCCGCGGATGATGGCCACGTCGATCTTCGGGCTCGGGTAGTACAGCCAGTCGTCGCCCTCGAAGGCCACGCGGCGCACCAGATCCTCGGTGGAGCGGCTGTTCATCTTGCCGCCCTCCAGCGCCGGATCGACGAAGGTGCCCAGGCCCACCTTCGTCAGCAGGCCCGGCGAGCGGCAGGCGATCTGGCGCGTCAGGTGCGACAGCGAGCCCTGCGGGAAGTTGTAGGCCTCGACCTCGCCGTCGAAGACCATCTTCATCATCTCCTTGCCGGTCTGGCCGAAGTGTCCGGCCACCACGCGCTTGATCAGGCCCGCGTGGGCGAAGTGCTTCATGCCCGCCTCGCCGGAGTTGCCCACCGCACCGCAGGCCCAGGTCGTGACCTGCTGCGGGTGCCCGGTGGACAGGAAATGGCGCTCCACGCCCTGGAGGATCTCCTCGGGCAGGCTGGTCACGGCCAGCCCGCCCAGGAAGATCGTGGCATGGTCGGGAATGAGGGCGCCGACGTCGTCGGCCTGAATGACTTTCATGGAGGCTCCTGCAGATGCGCTTGCGGGTCCGGGTGCTGGCGGCATCGTCTGTGGCGCCGCATCCCAACGAGGATGAAAAATCTCAGCGTGGACGGCTGTCGGTCACACGGATCACGGTGGCCAGGCCGGTGTCTCCGGCCGCACAGCCGGTGAACAGGCCCACGCCACCACCGAGCAGCACCAGTTCCTCGATCATTTCGAGGATGGCGCGCAGGCCGGTCGGAGCTTGCGGGTGACCCCAGATGATCGAGCTGCCGTAGTGGTTCATGCGCTCCCAGGCAAAACCGGTTTCACGGGCCAGGGCGATGTCGTTGACAGCAAACGGGTTGTGGGTCTTGAGCACCTTCACGTCACCGATGCCCAGCCCTGCGGCCGCCAGCGCGCGCATCGCCGCCGGTGCGGGTGCGGCCGGCATGTGCGACGGCTGCTCACGGAACATGCCGAAGGACAGCACCTCGACCTCGACGCCGGGATCGGTCGCCAGCTCGCGCGCCTTCTCGCGCGTGGTCACGATGGCCCCGGCATTACCGTCTGCCGGATGGGTCTGCCCGCCGAAGGTGACCGTGCCGCCCTCCAACACCGGCTTGAGCTTGGCCAGCCCCGCCGCCGTGGTCGGGAAAATCCCCTCGTCGGCGGACAACACCCCGCTCTGCTTGCGGAAACGCGAGTCGAACAGCGGTGCCTCCACCATGTAGCGGCGCTGGAAGGCCCGGTCGTCGGCCAACGCCTGCTGGTACTGCTCGTGGCGGTGCAGCTTCAGCGCATGCTGCTCTTCGGTGGAGATGCCGTAGCGCGCGGCCACGTTCTCGCCGGTCTGGAGCATGGGCTGGCCGGCGTAGGGATCCTTGGCCATGTTGTCGGGCACCCAGTGCTCGGTGATGCCGTAGCCGCCCGATCCCGTGGGATCCGGGTAGTAGACGACGGGTCCGTTGGACTGCCGATCGGCCATCACCAGCAAGGCGCAGGTGGCCGTGCCGCACATCACCTCCTGGCTCGCCATCTGCAGCGCACGCACGCTGGTGGCGCAGGCCTGCTGCACCGTCGGCCCGGCCACACGGTCGATGCCCATCAGCCCCGTGACATAGGGCAGGCCATAGAAGCTGCCCTTTTGCGGATTGGTCTGGCCCAGCACGGCCAGGTCGATGGCCTCCAGCGGCACGCCCTTCGACGTCAGCGCCTCGCGGCCGCAATGCGCCGCCAGACGCAAAGCGTTCATCGACGCGAGCGAGCCTTGCCACTTGGCAAACGGCGTCGACCAGTAAGCCCCGTAGGGAATGAATGCAGACATGTCGGACTCCTCTCGATTTAATTCAATCGTAGAACCATTAATTCATTGAAGCAATAGATTCGCCTCCGCATTCAGGGCAGATCAGGGCAAACACCAATGCCAAAACACGGGTAATCCCCATGTGACAACCCTTGAACTGCTTCAACTTCAGAAGCATCATTCGTTTCGTCAATTAGTTCAAGATTGAAAGCAAATGAGCGACGCCACCCCCTCCTCTGAACGCCCCTCCAAGCCCGTTGAGGGAACACTGGCCACGCTCGATCTGCTGCAGATCGAACACGTCGGGGCCGTGCTGCACCTGCGCCTGAATCGCCCGAGCAAGCGCAACGCCATCAACGACCGCCTGATCGCCCAGATCCACACCGCCTTCCTGAACCTGCCGCAGGACGTGCGCGCCGTGCTGATCTCCGGCGAAGGCGAGCACTTCTGCGCCGGCCTGGACCTGTCGGAGCTGGTGGAGCGCGACATCGGTGGGGCCGTGCAGCACTCGCGCGGCTGGCACAACACCTTCGACGCCATCCAGTACGGCCGCGTGCCGGTGATCTCGGTGCTGCACGGCGCGGTGATCGGCGGCGGGCTGGAGCTGGCGGCGTCGTGCCACATCCGGGTGGCGGAGTCTTCGGCCTATTTCGGTCTGCCCGAGGGGCAACGCGGCATCTTCGTGGGCGGCGGCGGCTCGGTGCGCATCCCCCGGCTGATGGGCGTGTCGCGCATGACGGACATGATGCTGACCGGCCGGGTGTTCGACGCGGCCGAAGGTGAGCGCTACGGCGTCGTCAACTACCTGGTGGCCGAAGGCGAAGGCCTGGCCAAGGGCATGGCGCTGGCCGAGAAGATCGCAGGCAACGCGCCAATGACGGCCTTCGCCGTGATGCACGCCCTGCCGCGCATCGCCGAGCAGTCGCCCAGCGAAGGCCTGTTCACCGAATCGCTGATGTCGGCCGTGGCCGCCAACACGCCCGAGGCGCAAGCTCGCCTGCAGGCGTTCCTGCAGGGCAAGGCCGCCAAGGTGGTGAAGTCATGAGCGACTTCCGAAACGCCCCTTACCGCCCGACCCGTGTGGGCGGCTGCCTGGAAGCCGACCGCACGGTGCAGGCCGATGGCTCGATCCTCATCACCTCGCGCGAACCGCTGGGCTGGTACCCGGCTCGGTTGTCGGACGTGCTGCAGCAGTGGGCCGAAACCGCGCCGGAACGCACCTTCGTGGCCCGACGTGCCGCCCCGAACACAGCCGCCATAGACACACAGAGCGCCACAACCGATGCGATCGGCTCGCCCCGCGCAGGCCACACATCGGCCACGACAGGCACCGTCACCGCCCAACGCGGCGACTGGCAACGCGTGAGCTACGCCGAGATGCTCCAGCGCGCCCGCCGCCTGGGTCAGGCCCTGCTGGATGCCGGGCTTTCGGCCGAACGTCCGCTGGCCATCCTGTCGGAAAACGACCTCGAACACGCCAGCCTGATGATGGCCGCGACCTGGGTGGGCGTGCCCTACATCAGCGTGTCGACGGCCTACTCGCTGGTCTCGACCGACTACGCCAAGCTGCGCCACATCCTGGGCACCGTCACGCCCGGCATGGTCTACGCCGCGCACGCCGGCCACGCCCGCGCCATCGCCGCGGTGGTGCCCGCGGACGTGGCCCTGGTCTTCGGGGATGAAGCCTCAACGTCAGACGTTGAGGCCGTGCTGGGCGTTGCGGGCCAACCGGGCCACCGCCCCTGGCGCCGTTTTGCCGACCTGCTGGCCGCCGAGCCCGGCCCCGCCGTGGACACCGCCCACGAGGCCACCGGCCCCGACACCATCGTCAAGTTCCTGTTCACCAGCGGCAGCACCCAGCAGCCCAAGGGCGTGATCCAGACGAACCGCATGCTCTGCGCCAACCAGCAGATGCTGCGCCAGTGCATCGCCTTCCTGGCCGACGAGCCGCCGGTGCTGGTGGACTGGCTGCCCTGGAGCCACACCTTCGGCGGCAACCACAACGTCGGCATCGCGCTCTATAACGGCGGCACGCTCTACATCGACGACGGCAAGCCCACGCCCGCCGGCATCACCGAGACGATCCGCAACCTCAAGGAAATCTCGCCCACGGTCTACTTCAACGTGCCCAAGGGCCTGGAGGAAATCGCCAAGGCAATGGACCACGACACCGCCCTGCGCGACTCGCTGTTCGCCAAGGTGCAGGCCTTCATGTTCGCCGCCGCCGGCCTGTCGCAGGCGGTGTGGGACAAGCTCGACGAGCACGGCGTGGCCGCCTGCGGCGAGCGCGTGCGCATCCTGACCAGCCTGGGCATGACCGAAACCGCGCCGTCGTGCCTGTTCGTGGTCGGCACACACGCCCGCTCGGGCTACATCGGGCTGCCTTGCCCCGGCGTGGAGGCCAAGCTGGTGCCCAACGACGGCAAGCTGGAGGTGCGCTTTCGTGGCCCGAACGTCATGCCCGGCTACTGGCGCGACGAGGCCCAGACGGCCAAGGCTTTCGACGAGGACGGCTACTACCGCACCGGCGACGCCGTGCGCTTCGTCGACGAGCACGACCTGGGCATGGGCCTGATGTTCGACGGCCGCATCGCCGAGGACTTCAAGCTCTCGACCGGCACCTTCGTGAGCGTCGGCCCACTGCGCTCGCGCATCATCCTCGAAGGCCACCCCTGCGTGCAGGACGCCGTGCTCACCGGCCTGAACCGCGACGAACTGGGCGCGCTGGTCTTCCCTCGACTGGCCGACTGCCTCGCGCTGAGCGGCCTGCCCGCCGGCAGCGATCCGGTGGCGGTGATTCACCACCCCAAGGTGCGCGCCTTCTTCCAGGACCTGGCCGACCGCCTGCGCGCGCAGGGCACCGGCAGCGCCAACCGCATCGAGCGCCTGCACGTGCTGGTGGAGCCGCCCTCGGTGGACCACGGCGAAGTCACCGACAAGAACTCGATCAACGTGCGCGCCGTGCTTCACCACCGCGCTTCGCTGGTGGAAGCCCTCTACCGGGGGCCGGACGCCGACCCCTGGCTGATCCTGCCCCGACGGGCTGAACGGCGTGCGGCCTGAAGACGCCGAGCCACGCACAGCCCCTCCCCCAAGACCACCCCATCCCTCAGCGCCCCGTCGCAAGGAGACCGTCATGAAGATCGAAGGAAACGCCGCCCTGGTCACGGGCGGAGGCTCGGGCCTCGGCGAGGCCGTGGCCCGCGAGCTGGCCCGCCAGGGCGCCCGCGTGGCGGTGCTGGACGTCAACGAAGCCGGCGCCCAGCGCGTGGCGGCCGAGATCGGCGGCCTGGCCCTGCGCTGCGACATCACCGATGCCGAGCAGGTCACCGCCGCACTGAACGCCGCCGAAGCCGCCCACGGCCCGGCCCGCATCCTGATGAACATCGCCGGCATCGGCACGGCCAAGCGCATCATCGACCGCCAGGGCGAGCCCGCCCCGCTGGCCGACTTCGAACGTGTGGTGCGCGTCAACCTGATCGGCACCTACAACATGACCCGGCTGGCCGTGGCCCGCATGGCCAAGCTGGACGGCCTGGAAGACAGTGCGCGCGGCGTGGTCGTGTGCACCGCCTCGGTGGCCGCGTTCGATGGCCAGGTCGGCCAGGAAGCCTACTCGGCCTCCAAGGGCGGCGTGGTCGGCATGACGCTGCCGCTGGCGCGCGACCTGGCACAGCACGGCATCCGCGTGTGCACGATCGCACCGGGCCTGTTCTCCACGCCGCTGCTGCAGGAACTGCCCGCCGAGGTGCAGGCGGGCCTCGCCTCGTCCATCCCCTTCCCCAAGCGCCTCGGACACCCCGAGGAATTCGCCGCACTGGCCGCCCACATCGTGGCCAACGGCCACCTCAATGGCGAAGTCATCCGCCTGGATGGTGCCCTGCGCATGGCACCGCGCTGAGGCCATCGCCTGCCCCTGCCCCCCACGCCAACGCCCGACTCGCCCCGCTCTTTGCTTCCCTGTTGTCTGACCTTCCCGTCCCAACGCCTTCCCGGAGACAAGAAATGAACATCCTGAAGAAGACCGCCGCCGCCGCTGCCCTGCTGACCCTGGCCATGGCCGCCCACGCCGACATCACCATCGGCGTGAGCCTGCCGCTGAGCGGACCGGCCAGCGGCCTGGGCATCCCGGTGCAGAACGCGATCAAGCTGTGGCCCACACAGATCGCCGGGGAAAAGCTCAAGGTGATCGTGCTCGACGACGCCACCGACCCGACCAAGGGTGTGCAGAACGTCAAGCGCTTCACCACCGAGGACAAGGCCGACCTGATCGTGGGCTCGGTCGCCACGCCGGTGGCCATCGCCATGGCCGGCCCGGCCGCCGAAGCCTCGACGATGCAGCTGATGCTCTCGCCCGGGAACCTGCCCGCCGGCAAGGACGCCTGGGTCTTCCGCATGGCGCAGTCCAACGCCGTGATGGCCACCAACGTGCTGGAGCACATGAAGGAACACGGCGTGAAGACCGTCGGGTTCCTGGGCTACACCGACGCCTATGGCGAAGGCTGGCTGAAGGACTTCCAGGCTGAAGCCCCCAAGATCGCCCCGAACGTCAAGATCGTGGCCACCGAGCGCTTCGCCCGCTCCGACACCGCCGTGACCGGCCAGGCCCTGAAGCTGACCGCCGCCAACCCGGACGCCATCCTGATCGTCGCCTCCGGTTCGGGCGCGGCCATGCCGCACAAGGCCGTGATCGAGCGCGGCTTCAAGGGCAAGATCTACCAGACCCACGCCGCCGCCTCGCGCGACCTGATGCGCATCGGCGGCAAGGACGTCGAAGGCGCCTTTGTGGTCTCGGGCCCGGCGCTGGTGGCCGAGCAGCTCTCGGCCAAGCACCCGTCCAAGGCCATCGCCACCGACTACGTGCAGAAGTACGAGAAGGCCTACGGCCCGGGCTCGCGCAACCAGTTCGCGGCGCACGGCTTCGACACCGCGCTGCTGCTGGAAAAGGCCGTGCCGATCGCCCTCAAGAGCGCCAAGCCCGGCACGCCCGAGTTCCGCACCGCGCTGCGCAACGCCTTCGAGACCATGGGCCGCACCGTGATCTCGCAGGGCGTGGTCTCGTTCACCAAGGACAACCACTGGGGCTACACCACCGAAACGCCGGTGATGCTCAAGGTGGTCGGCGGCGACTGGAAGGTGGACTGAACCATGGACCTCTCCATCGCCAGCATTCTCACGGTGGACGGACTCTCCAATGGCGCCATCTACGCGCTGCTGGCGATGGCGACGGTCCTGCTGTTTTCGGTCACGCGCGTGATCTTCATTCCCCAGGGTGAATTTGTGGCCTTCGGCGCCCTGACCCTGGCCATGCTGCAGAACGGACAGGTACCCGGCACCGTCTGGCTGCTGCTGATCATGGCGGTGGCCACGGCCGTGTTCGACGCCGCCCGCAGCCTGTGGCAGGGCGAGTCGGCCGGCGCGACCCTGCTGCAGGCGCTGCGCACATTGGCCTTTCCGGTGGGAATCTCGGCGGTGACGTGGTTGGCCGCGCCGATGCACCTGCCGCTGCTGGTGCAGGCCGCGTTGTCGGTGGCGCTGGTGGCGCCGCTGGGCAGCCTGGTGTACCGCCTGGCCTACGAGTCCATCGCGGACGCCTCGGTGCTGTCGCTGCTCATCGTCTCGGTCGGGGTGCACTTTGCGCTGACGGGGCTGGGCCTGCTGTTCTTCGGCGCCGAAGGCTTCCGCAACCCGAGCTTCTGGGACGAGCGGTTCAGCCTCGGACCGGTCACGCTGGCGGGTCAGGCCGTGATCATCGGCGCGGTCTCGGCCGCGATGATCGGCATGCTGTGGCTGTTCTTCGAGCGCTCGGTGCACGGCAAGGCCTTGCGTGCCACGGCGGTGAACCGGCTGGGGGCGCAGCTGATGGGCATCTCCAGCGTGCGCGCCGGGCGCATGTCCTTCACGCTGGCGGCCACCATCGGAGCGCTGTCGGGCCTGCTGATCGGGCCGACCACCACCATCTTCTACGACAGCGGCTTCCTCATCGGCCTCAAGGGCTTCGTGGCCGCCGTGTTCGCCGGACTGCACAGCTATCCGCTGGCGGCGGTGGGCGCCCTGGCCGTGGGCATCCTCGAATCCTTCGGCTCGTTCTGGGCCAGTTCCTTCAAGGAAGTGATCGTGTTCACCTCCATCCTGCCGGTCCTGCTGTGGCGCTCGCTGAGCGATCCGCACCACGAGGAGCACTGAGATGACAACCTCCTCTTCCCTGCGTTCGCAGTCCTCGGGACGCCCTTCGGTCCTGTCCCAGCGCCGCATCCTGTTCCTGCTCCTGACGGTGGCCGTGGTGATCATGCCCCTGGCGCCCGTCCCGGAGCTGTGGATCTCCAACCTCAACTACGTCGGGCTGTACGCCATCACGGGCCTGGGCCTGGTGCTGCTGACGGGCGTGGCGGGCCTGACCTCCTTCGGTCAAGCCGCCTTCGTGGGCCTGGGCGCCTACACCTCGGCCTACCTGAGCACGGCCCTGGGCTGGTCGCCCTGGCTGGGGCTGCTGGTGGCGATGGCCGTCACCATCGCCGTGTCGCTGGTGCTGGCCGGCATCACGCTGCGCATGTCGGGCCACTACCTGCCGCTGGCCACGATGGCCTGGGCGCTGTCGCTGTACTACACGATGTCCAACATGGACTTCCTGGGCAAGTACGACGGCATCCTGAACGTGCCCACGCTGAACCTGTTCGGCTGGGAACTGTCGTCGGGGCGCAGCTACTACTTCGCGATCTGGATCATCGCCCTGGCGGCGGCGGCGGGCGTGATCCGGCTGCTGGATTCGCGCACCGGTCGGGCCATCCGCTCGATCAAGAACGGCACCACGATGGCCGAGGCCATGGGCATCTCGACCTACAGCTACAAGGTGCTGGTGTTCGTGGTGGCGGCCATGCTGGCCTGCGTGTCGGGCTGGCTGTTCGCGCACTACCAGCGCACGGTCAACCCCTCGCCGTTCTCGATGGCCAAGGGCATCGAGTACCTCTTCATGGTCGTGCTGGGCGGCATCGGCAGCGTGTGGGGTGCGTTCTCCGGCGCGGCGGTGGCCAAGATCCTGGAAGACCAGCTGCAGGTCTGGCTGCCGAAACTCTTCGGCGGCAGCGGCCAGTACGAGCTGATCGTGTTCGGCATCATCCTGGTCGTGGTGCTCAAGTACGCGCCGCTGGGCCTGTGGCCCTACTTCGAGAAGCTGGTTCAGCGCTTCGTGCCGGCCAAGGTCCGCACCCGCGACTGGGCCGACGCCCAGCCGCTGGAAGAGCGCAGCAAGCCGGCCGTCGGTGAACTGGTGCTCGACGTGCAGGCCGTGCGCAAGGAGTTCGGCGGGCTGGTGGCCGTCAACGACGTGAGCTTCACGCTGCGCGGCGGCGAAATCATGGGGCTGCTCGGTCCCAACGGCGCGGGCAAGTCCACCACCTTCAACCTGATCACCGGCGTGCTGCCGCTGACGCGCGGCGACGTGAAGTTCCGCGGCGAATCCGTGGGGGGGCTGCCTTCTCGCGAAATCGCCCGGCGCGGCATGTCGCGCACCTTCCAGCACGTGAAGATGCTGCCCGACATGACGGTGCTGGAAAACGTCGCCCTGGGCGGCTACCTGCGCAGCCACGCCGGCGTGGTCGACGCCGTGCTGCGCCTGGACCGCGACGAGGAAAAGCGCCTGTTCCGCGAGGCCGAACGCCAGCTGGAACGCATCGGCATGGCCGCCCAGATGCACGAGATGGCCGGCAACCTGGCGCTGGGCCCGGCCCGCCTGATGGAAATCGCCCGCGCGCTGTGCACCGACCCCGCGCTGCTGCTGCTCGACGAGCCCGCCGCCGGCCTGCGCCACAAGGAAAAGCAGGCCCTGGCCGGCGTGCTGCGCCAGCTCAAGGGCGAAGGCATGACCATCCTGCTGGTCGAACACGACATGGACTTCGTGATGAACCTGACCGACCGCATCGTCGTGATGGAGTTCGGCACCAAGCTGATCGAGGGCACACCCGCCGAAGTGCAGGCCAGCCCCGCCGTGCGCGCGGCCTACCTCGGAACGGAGCACTGACATGAACGAATCCCTGCTCGAAGTCCGCGACCTGCACGCCGGCTACGGCCGCGCCGAGGTCCTGTGCGGCCTGAACCTCAAGCTGCCGCGCGGCGCGGTGGTGTCGGTGATCGGCCCCAACGGCGCCGGCAAGTCCACCACGCTCAACGCGCTGATGGGTGTGCTGCCGTCCAAGGGCGAGATCGTCTTCGACGGCCAATCTCTCAAGCGCGTGAACCTGGAAACCCGCGTCATGCGCGGCATGGCGCTGGTGCCGGAGCGGCGCGAGCTGTTCTCCAGCATGATCGTCGAGGACAACCTCGTGCTCGGCGGCTACCGCCAGCTGCGCCTGGGCAATGCCCAGTGGAAAGAACAGCTCGAACAGGTCTACGAGCTGTTTCCCCGGCTGAAGGAGCGCCGCCAGCAACTGGCCGGCACGCTCTCGGGCGGCGAGCGCCAGATGCTGGCCGTGGGCCGCGCCATGATGAGCCAGCCCAAGATGCTGATGCTCGACGAACCCAGCCTGGGCCTGGCGCCGCTGGTGGTCAAGGAGGTGTTCCGCATCATCGAGCGCCTGCGCGAGACGGGCGTGAGCATCCTTCTGATCGAGCAGAACGCCCGCGCCGCACTGGAGGTGTCGGACTACGGCTACGTGCTGGAAACCGGAGAGATCGCCCTCGAAGGCCCGGCCCGAGACCTGGCCGGCGACGTGCGCGTGATCGAGTCCTATCTCGGTGCCAAGAAGGATTGAAGGAAACCGCCCCATGAGCACCTACGCCCCTCCTGTCGAGGAAATGCTGTTCGTCATCGAACACGTGCTGGACGCCCCGGCCTCGTGGCGCACCCTGCCCGGTCTGGCCGACGTCGATCTGGACGTGGCCCGCGAGGTCGTGCAGCAGGCCGCGCGCTTTTGCAGCGAGATCCTGCAGCCCCTCAACGGCTCCGGCGATCTACAGGGTTGCCGCTGGGAAAACGGCCGCGTCACGACACCCGACGGTTATCCCGAAGCCTGGGCAAAGTTCGTCGAAGGCGGCTGGCCCGCGCTGGCCTGTGCCGCCGAGCACGACGGCCAAGGCCTGCCGCACCTGCTCAACGTCGCCCTGTTCGAGATGCTGGTGGCCTCCAACCATGGCTGGACCATGTACCCCGGCCTGCAGCACGGCGCGTACGACGCCCTACAGGCCACGGCCGTGGGTGAGGTGCGCGACATCTACCTGCTCAAGGTCGTCAGCGGCGAATGGCTGACCGCCATGCACCTGACCGAGCCGCAGGCCGGCAGCGACCTGGCCCTGCTGCGCAGCCGCGCCGAGGCCCTGAGCCCACGCGAAGACGGCACCGTGCGCAACGGCGACGCCGTGCGCGTGACGGGCAGCAAGATCTTCATCTCCAGCGGCGACCACGACATGACGGACAACATCGTCCACCTCGTGCTCGCCCGCCTGCCCGGTGCAGCGCCGGGCACCAAGGGGCTGTCACTGTTCCTCGTGCCCAAGGTGCTGCCCGACGGGCGCATCAACACGCTGTACTGCGACGGCATCGAAAAGAAGATGGGCATCAAGGGCAGCGGCACCTGCCAGATGCGGCTGGAAGCCGCCGAAGGATGGCTACTGGGCGAGCCCGGCGGCGGCTTGGCAGCGATGTTCCGGATGATGAATTCGGCGCGGCTGCTGGTGGGCATGCAGGGACTGGCGCATCTGGAAGCGTCCTCGCAAATCGCCACGGGCTATGCGCGTGAGCGCCTGCAGTCGAGGGCACCGATCACGCCAGCCACCGCAGTTGCAGGAACAGACCCGGCGGCGTCATCCGCGCCGCGCAGTGCAGCCGACCCCATCCACCGCCACCCCGCCCTGCGCCGCATCCTGCTGGACGTGCAGGCCCAATGCCTGGGCGCACGCGTGCTGGCCTACCGCACCGGCCTGCTGCTTGACGAGGCGCACCACCACCCCGACGCCGCCACCCGCGCACAACGCCACGACCGCGTGGCCCTGCTCACCCCAGTGGTCAAGGGCTTCCTGACCCACATCGGCCACCACGGCGCAGACCGCGCGCTGGGCGTGCTGGGCGGCTACGGCTACATCCACGAGTACGGCATCGAGCAGCACGTGCGCGACAGCCGCATCGCCATGATCTACGAGGGCACCAACGAGATCCAGGCCATCGACCTGCTGCAGCGCAAGGTGCTCGACCGCCCGGACCGGCTGGACAGCCTGCTGGCGGAATGGTCCGACGAAATCGCCCTGCTGGAACAAGCCGCCGAAGCCGCAGGGCCCGATGGCGTCCACTCGGCCCGCCTGCGGACCTGGGCCACCACCCTGCAGCAGCAGATCGATCTCGTCACCGGCGCCACCCAGTCCCTGCGCGACAGCCGCGACTCCGACCGCGAACGCGCCTTCCGCGTCGCCGACGACTACCTCCAGGGCCTGGGCCACAGTCTGCTGGCCTGGGCCTGGGCCCGACTGGCCCGCGTGTGCGCCGCGCAACCGGTCTCTCCCGCCATGGCGCACCGGCTGGCCCTGACCGAACACGGCCGGACCTGGCTGCTGCCGGCCGCCCAGATCCACTGGGACCGTGTGCGGGATGCGCAACTGACGCTGGCCTGGTTGCCGGAATCGGCGTGATTTGACGGCATGATGACGACATGACCCCGACAAAAGCCAAGAAGACGCCCCTGTCGGTGGGCGTGCTCGACACCCTCATCGGCTTTCACCTGGCCAAGGCGCGCGTGACGACCCAGGCCCTGTTCCTGCGCCATGTGGGCCAGCCGCTGAACCTGCGCCCGGTGGACTATTCGCTGCTGATGCTGCTGCACGCCAACACCGGCCTCACGCCCAAGCAGCTCAGCCAGATGCTGGCCCTGTCCGGCCCCAACCTGACCATGCTGCTCGACCGCATGCAGGACCGGGGCCTGATCGAGCGTGTGCGCAGCGAGATCGACCGGCGTTCTCAGCAGGTGCTGCTCACCACGTCCGGCCAGGCATTCGTGGCGGAACTCCTGCGCCGCACACCGCTGCTCGAAGGCGAGATCGGGGAGAGCCTCACCCCGGCCGAGCGGGCCATGCTGGTGGAGCTTCTGTCCAAGGTGGCTCGCCACCGCATCCACGCCGAAGAATCCGACAACGAGGCCTGAAAACAGGCCCCTCATGGAACCTGAAGAATCCGGATCAGGGTTTTCAGGTACAAGAAAAGTGCAAGACACGGCAGGCATCCGTCCACTGCCGAATTCGACCCGGATCCACAGAATCGTGCCATCCCCACGATTCACCGAGGTCCGATCATGTCCCATCCCTCCCGCACCCAGGTCGTCATCATCGGCGCCGGTCCTTCCGGCCTGCTGCTCGGCCAGTTGCTGCACCGCGCCGGCATCGACAACGTCATCCTGGAGCAGCGCAGCCCCGACTACGTGCTCGGCCGCATCCGTGCCGGCGTGCTGGAGCAGGTCTGCGTCGACCTGCTCGACGAGGCCGGTGTGGGCGAGCGCATGCACCGCGAAGGCCTGGTGCACGACGGCATCGAGCTGTGCTTCAGCAGCCAGCGCCACCGCATCGACATGAAGGCCCTCACGGGCGGACGCACGGTGATGGTCTACGGCCAGACCGAAGTCACGCGTGACCTGATGGACGCCCGCACCGCCAGCGGCGCCCCCATCGTCTACGAAGCTGCCGACGTACAGCCGATCGGCTTTGACACCGATCACCCCCGCGTGTGCTACGTGAAAGACGGCGTGGCCCACGAGATTGCCTGCGATTTCATCGCCGGCTGCGACGGCTTCCACGGCGTGTGCCGCGCCAGCGTGCCCCCTGAAAAAATCCAGCACTTCGAACGCGTCTACCCCTTCGGCTGGCTGGGCGTGCTGGCCGACGTGCCGCCGGTGGGCGACGAGCTGATCTACTCCAACCACGAACGCGGCTTTGCCCTGTGCTCGATGCGCAGCCGCAGCCGCGTGCGCCACTACCTGCAGTGCTCGCTGCAGGACAAGGTCGAGGACTGGAGCGACGCCCGCTTCTGGGACGAACTGCGCCTGCGCCTGGACCCCGAAGCCGCCGCCCATCTGGTGACCGGCCCGTCCATCGAGAAGAGCATCGCCCCGCTGCGCAGCTTCGTGGCCGAACCGATGCGTTTCGGCCGGATGTTCCTGGCCGGTGACGCCGCCCACATCGTGCCGCCCACCGGCGCCAAGGGCCTGAACCTGGCCGCTTCCGACGTGCGTTATCTGAGCTGGGCTCTGTTCGAGTACTACCAGGAAAAAACCAGCGCCGGCATCGACGACTACTCGCGCAAGGCGCTGCGCCGCGTGTGGAAGGCCGAGCGCTTCAGCTGGTCGATGACCAACCTGCTGCACCGCTTCCCCGCCGGTCCCGGCGACACGGGCGAAGTCGGCCACCGCATGCAGACGGCCGAGCTGGACTACCTCGTGCACTCACCCGCCGCGATGACCGCGCTGGCCGAGAACTACGTCGGGCTGCCGTTCGAGCGTTGAGCCTCGCAGACCGCCCCTTGTTTTTCAACAGGGGCGTCCGCCGCACAGTCCGCAGCAGCGTCGGCCACGACCTCTCCCCCCAGGGACTGCTGCGCGCGGCTTCGGTAGTCGCTCGGCGACAGCCCGGTGTGGCGCTTGAAGAACCGGCAGAAGTAGGCCGGATCCTCGAAGCCCAGCTCAAACGCCAGCCTGGACACGGGCGCGGCCACGTGCACCAGCCGCCGCCCGGCCTCGCGCACCAGCCGGGCGTGCAGCACGGCCTGCGCGTTCAGGCCGGTCTCGGCGCGCACCATGCGGTTGAGGCTTTCCGTGGACAGGCCCAGTTGCTCGGCGTGGCGCGACACCGGCCAGTGTTCGAGGTAATGCGCCTCGACCCCCACCACCCAGCGCGTGTAGAGCGAACGCCGCGTGGCCGCCCCCCGGCGCCGCTCCGCATCCTGTTGGGCCCGCTCCGCCAACTGGGCCAGACGCCAGACGATGGCCCGCGCCAGCCAGCGCGGCACCGGCCGATCGGCCTCGCTGGCCGACACTTCACCCTCTTCTTCCGCCTGCAAGGCCTCGAACAGGGGCTGCAGGCGGGCCACGTCGGGCGAGGCCTCTTCCAGCGGCAAGGAACAGGGCGCGGAAAACAGCCGCTGCAAGGCCGAGCCCACGTCCTGAGCCTCCCCTTCGGCCAGGCGCGAGGCGTCCAGCGTCAGCACATGGCCATCGCTGGCAGGAGAAAACCGGAAGGCGTGCGCCACCCCGGGGGGAATCACGATCAGCACCGGCCCTTCGGCCGACGTGCGTGAGGCGTCCAGGACGGCCTCGACCGGCCCCCGGCGCACCCAGACGACCTGATGCAGGCCCTGATGCACGTGGGTGTCGATCTCCCAGTCGTAGAGGCTGCTGCGGGACTGGATGGTTTCGATGTGCAGGACCGCGGGCGCCGGAGTCCCCGATTCGCCATACAGCGAGAACGTCGGCAGCGCCGCTCGGACACGGCGCGGAACAGGCTGGCGGGTGCGGGGCATGGGCCGATTGTCGCGATCCCTCGGGGTCCAGGCCCCCTGGAATCCCCGGCTGGTGCCGTGCGTCCCAGCAGGACTCAGGCCTGCCGCAAGCGCATCCGCCCCGGCAACGGCACCGATCGCCGCAGCACCCCCTCAGCCAGCCACACCGCCGAATCCCACGCCCGCTGCGTCACAAACGGCAGCGGCAACTGCTGGTAGTCGTCGTTGAAGACCTCGAAGCTGTAATCGCCCCGGTAGCCCAGCTCGTGCAGCTTGAGCACCAGCTCGCTCATCTGCTGGGTGTGCACGCCCTCTCGGGGGAAAACGCGGAAATGCCGCGCCGTGTCCATGCGCTCCTGGTGTGAGCGCACCTCGCTCCACATGAAGTCCGCCAGCTGCACCAGATGGATCTTCTCCGGATCGATGTCGTCCAGATAGGCCAGCGAGGTCTGCGCCGCCAGCACGTGGTACGAGTCGATGCACACGCCCAGGTTGGGCATGTCGGCCAGCTCGACCGCCTCCCAGGACTGGTGGTATTCGTTGATGTGCCGGCCCCACGACAGCGCCTCGAAGGCCACGCGGATGCCGTGCGGGATCGCCAGCAGGGCCAGCTTGCGCAGGTCACGCGCAATGGCCAGCGTGTCGCCCGTGGCGTGCTGAGAGGTGGACGAACACGCCAGCAGCACCTTGGCTCCCAAGGCGCTGGCCATCTCGATCATCTGCTTGGCGACGTCGACCTTGTAACCGTGCAGGTGCTCGCCCAGGCCCTCGAAGTCGCGCAGCACCTGGAAACCCGTCACGCGCAGGCCGCTGTCCTTGACGGCCTGCACCGCCGCTTCGATGCCCTGCGGATGGCCCACTATGTCGCGCGAGGCTAGCATGATCTGGCCAAAACCGGCATCCTTCACCGCCCGCAGCTTGGCCTCCAGCGGCCCCGCCAGCGTGATGGTGTCCATGCCGAAATCGGCGACGTTCTGGGTGATCTGGCTCATGGTGTGCTCCGGAAACCCGCGGCTCAGTCGGCGGTCTGGCGCGGGGCGTGCACCAGCTCGAAGGCCACGCTGCCCAGGCGGGTCTGCGTGAGCGCGCCACGCGCCTGGGTGCGCACCCCCTGCGCCGACTCGACGAATTCCAACCCGCGCGCACGCAGCGTGGCCACGGTCTCCAGCACCTCGTCGCAGCCGAAGGCCACGCGCTGCAGGAACTCATCGTGCTCGAAATTGACGGTGTCGGGCTCGGGCTCGATGAGCTGCCAGTACAGCCGACCGCAGGGGCTGGCCAGGATGGTGCCGCGCGACAGCACACCAAAGCTCTGCTCGCGCGACAGCTGCGCAAAGCCGAACAGCTCGCCGTAGAACGCCAGCCAGTCGTCCAGGCGGTCCAGGCCGATGTACTGCACCAGGCCGAACAGGTGCATGCCATGCAAGGCGGGCGGATGGGGATCAACACCCGGCACCGGGACGAAGTCCACGTCGTAGATCGAGAACTCGCGCCAGCGGTCCACAAAGTAGATGCGCGTGCCCGCCACGCCGTGGATGGCGGGGATGTTCAGCTCCATCACCTCGACCTGCGTGGGCACCGCCCAGGCGCCCAGGTTCAGCGCCCGGTGATAGGCCGCGGCAGCGTCCCGCGTGCGCAGCGCCACCGCCGTCAGCCGGGGCGTCTCCTGCGGCTGGGCCTGCCCGCTCAGTCCGCCCTGGTGACCGTTGACGATCACGTTCATGTCGCCCTGGCGGTACAGCAGCACCTCGCGCGAGCGGTGCCGCGCCACCAGGCGAAAACCGGCCTGCTCCAGCAGGTGTCCCATGCCTTGGGGTTTGCTCGTGGCGTACTCGATGAACTCGACGCCTTCCAGGCCCATCGGGTTGGGCATCTCGCCGATGGACTCCCGGTCGGAAAAGGGGGCGGTGGTCATGCGTGTCTCCTCAAGCGAAAGCGTGGCCGCAGCGAAGGCGGCACATCAGGCGGCGCGGTAGCGTTCGGCCACCATCGCGTTGAAATGGGCCTCGACGCGGTCGGCATCGGCGGCCTGGCCGGTGAACAGCTCAAAAGCCCCGACGGCCTGGCCCACCGCCATGCCGCCGCCACCCGACACCGGACAGCCCAACGCACGGGCGCGCTGGACCAGCTCGGTCTCCAGCGGGAAATAGACCACTTCGGACACCCACAGGTCCGGGCGCAGCAACGAAGCCTCCAGCGGCAGTCCGGGCAGCTTGTCCATGCCGGTGGGCGTGGCATGGATCAGGCCGGTGGCGTCGGCCATCGCCGCAGCCACGTCGGCACTGTGGCGGGCCCGTTCGCCATACAGCCGGTTGAGCTCGGCGGCCAGGGCCTCGGCACGGGCCGGATCCTGATCCACGATCGTGAGCCGACCCGCCCCCAGTCGCAGCACCGCATGGGCAATGGCAGCGCCCGCCCCACCGGCCCCCAGCAGCACGACGCGCGACAGGTCCGCCCCCGGCAGCGCCCGCGTGAACCCCCGGGTCCAGCCCGAACCATCGGTGTTGTGGCCGATCAGCCGGCCGTCGCGAATGACCACCGTGTTCACCGCCCCCATCGCGCGCGCCTCTTCGGACAACTCGTCCAGCAACGGAATGATGGCCTGCTTGCACGGATACGTGATGTTCAGCCCGGCAAAGCCCATGATGCGGGCGGCCTGGAGCAGCACCGGCAGGTCCTCGACCGTCGAGTGGGTGCGGTCCAGATCGATGAGCTGGTAGTGCAGGCGCAGCCCCTGCTCACCCGCCTCCCGCTCGTGCATCGACGGGGTCAGCGATTGCTGGATGCCCAGGCCGATCAGGCCCAGGAGAATCTTGCGTTGAGGATGGATGGCTGAAGTCATGGCATGCGGCAAATGCTCAGATTGTACGAACTGGTTAGTTATTGCAGTCGAGGGTTTCCACCGCCCTGCAAGGGCAGCCCGGACCAGCGCTTTCGCACCCCCTCCCGGACGCCCCGGCCGGAGGTCCCGCCTCCGGCCCCGTCACGTCACTTGCGGACCTTGGCGATCTCGGCGTACAGCTGCTTGACCGCGTCCGGGCCAATGTTGGCGCTGTACTTGTCGATCACCGGCTTGACCTTCTCGCGCAGGCGCTTCTGCTCGGCCGGCGAGAACTCGGTGACCTGCATGCCCGACTTCTTCAGGTCGGCCAGGGCCACGTCGGCCTGCACGCGCGACACGCCGCGCTGGAAGGTGGTGGCCGCGGCCGCCGCTTCCTGGAAGATCTTCTTCTCGTCGGCGCTCAGGCTGTCCCACAGCTTCTTGCTGACCAGCAGGGCCTGCGGGTTGTAGATGTGGCGGGTCACGGCCAAGTGCTTCTGCACCTCGTTCATCTTGGACGAACGGATCACCGTGAACGGGTTTTCCTGGCCGTCGATGGCCTTTTGCTCCAGCGCCGGATAGACCTCGGGGAAAGGCATCGGCGTGGCGTTGGCGCCCAGGGCGTTGAACAGGTCGATGTAGACCGGCGACTGGATGACGCGGATCTTCAGGCCGGCGATGTCCTCGACCTTGGTGATCGGGTGCTTGGAGTTGGTCAGGTTGCGGAAACCCAGGTCCCAGTAGCCCAGGCCGACCAGGTTCTTGGCTTCGAGCTTGGTGAACAGGCCCTTGCCGAACGAACCGTCGGTGACGGCGTCGGCTTCCTGCGCGCTGTTGAACAGGAACGGCAGGTCGAACGCCGCGAATTCCTTGACCTGGGCGCTCAGGATGCCGGCGTTGAGCACGGTCATCTCGATGGTGCCGCCCTGCAGGGCCGAGACGGTCTGCAGGTCACCGCCCAGCGTGCCGCCCGGGAACAGCTTCACCTTGATCAGGTTGCCCGACTTCTGCGCCACGACCTCGGCGAACTTGGCCGCGCCCTGCTCCTGCGGGTGGCCCTTCTGGTTCTGGAACGCGAACTTGATGGTGCGCTCCTTGATGTCGGCGGCCTGGGCGCCGGCCGGCAGCAACGCCGCCAGGGTCAGGGCGCAGGCACCGGCGATGCACGACATGCGGCGGATCATGGAAGTCATGGCGAGTCTCCTGGGACTGAGAGCAATGGGTTTTGGAAGAAATCCCGGTCAAAGCCCCGGGCTGGCTGGAACAGGAAAGCGGGCGTCAGGGCGCAAACCAGGCGGCGGGCACGGTGACGATCTGCGGGAAGAACACCATCAGGAACATCACGATGAACTGCGCCGTCATGAAGGGCAGCACCCCGCGGGTGACGTCGTCCATCTTCATCTTGCCCACCCCGGCCACGACGTTGAGCACCGTGCCCACCGGCGGCGTGATCAGGCCGATGGCGTTGTTCATGATGAACAGCACGCCGAAATAGACCGGGTCGATGCCGGCCGCCTTGATCACCGGCATCAGCACCGGCGTCATGATGAGGATGGTGGGCGTCATGTCCATGGCCGTGCCCACGGCCATCACCAGCAGCATGATGGCGATCAGCAGCAGGGTCTTGTTGTCCATGAACGGTTCGAGCAGGCTGATCATCTGGCTCGGGATGTCGGCCACCGTGATCAGCCAGGCGCTGACCATGGCCGCCGCCACCAGGAACATGATCACGGCGGTGGTCTTGGCCGCATTGACGAAGACCTCGTACAGCTGGTGCCAGCTCATCTCGCGGTACACCAGCATCGACACCAGCAGCGCGTAGACCGCAGCCACCACGGCGGCTTCGGTGGGCGTGAACACCCCCATCTTCAGGCCGACAATCACGATCACCGGCAGCACCAGCGCCCACACCGATTCACGCAGCGCCTTGCCGCGCTCGGCCCACGTGGCCTTGGGCGGGGGCGTGATGTTCTCGCGCTTGGACACCCACCACCAGGCGATGGCGATGGACAGGCCCATCATCAGGCCCGGCACGATGCCCGCCAGGAACAGCTTGGAGATCGACACGTTGGCCGACACCCCGAAGATCACGAAGCCGATGGACGGCGGGATGATCGGCGCGATGATGCCCGCCGAAGCGATCAGACCACCCGACTTGGCCTTGTCGTGGCCGGCGGCCACCATCATCGGCAGCAGCAGGGCGGCGAGCGCCGCAGTGTCCGCCACGGCCGAGCCCGACAGCGCGGCCAGCATGCACGCGGCCACGATGGCCACAAAACCCAGGCCACCCTTCTTGTGACCCACCAGCGTGATGGCCAGACCCACGATGCGGCGGCTCAGGCCGCCCACGTTCATGATCTCGCCGGCCAGCATGAAGAAAGGAACGGCCAGCAGCGGGAAGCTGTCCGCGCCGTTGACGACGTTCTGCGCCAGGATCTGCGCATCGAACAGGTCCTGCTGCCACATCAGGGCCACGCCCGACAGCAGCAGGGAGTAGGCGATGGGAATGCCCAGCGCCATGGCCCCCAGCAGGGAGCCCAGGAAGATGAAAACGGTCATGGCATAGACTCGCTTGGTATTCGGTGAACGCGCGGGCCGTGCGGCTTCAGCGCTTGAAGGTCTGGCTCTGGGTCAGGTGCAGCTCGTCGATCTGCGCCAGATCCTCGGACTCCTTGACCATGACCAGCTCGCTGTCCTTGATCTGGCCGGTGACGGTGCGCCACAGGTCGCCCACCAGGATCAGCCCCGAAGAGACCGCAAACACCACGCCGGCCGCATAGAACCACGCCACCGACAGCCCGGTGACCGGCGCCTGCACCTCCAGGTTGATCTGCGTCTGGTCCCAGCTGCCCTTGAACATCAGCCAGGTGATGTAGAGCATCGCGATCTGCGAGACGATCAGGCACAGGCGCTTGCCCCAGGCGGGCAGGCGCGACACCAGCATGTCGGTGCCCAGGTGCCCGGCCTCGTGCAGGGCCACCGTGGCGCCCAGGAACGTCATCCACACGAACAGCCAGCGCGAGACTTCCTCGCTGACGGTGATGCCCGAGTTGAACCCGTAGCGCAGCACCACGTTGCCGAACACCAGCGCGACCATCGTCGCCAGCATCAGCGCCATCAATCCTTCCGACAAGCGGCAGAAACGCCGCATCAGAGCACCCATGTCGGTCTCCTCATTTCACAGTGATCGAATGATGTACGAACTGGTTAGTTTTCTTCGTCGGGAATTTCCCCTAGAGGGGAATCCCGGCAGCCCACGGGCCTCAGGGCTGGCGCACGAAACGCACGATCATCTCGATGATCGACGCACGCCGGGCGGCCATCGCATCCGCCGAGGTCAGGTCCTTCTGGAAGACGAAGGAAAAGGTGTGCTGGTTGGACACCGTGAAGAAGCACAGCGCCGAGATTGAGCGGTGCAGGTCGACCGGATCCACATCGGGGCGGAACACCCCGGCGGCCACGCCGCGCTGGTACACCGACTGCACCGAGTGGATCACCGGCACGTTGAGCTGCTGGATGGTCTTGGACTGCGCCAGGAAGGCCGCACGGTGCATGTTCTCGTTCATGACCAGGCGGATGAAGTCGGGGTTGGCCGTCTCGTAGTCGAAGGTGAAGCCCACGAGCTTGCGCAGCGCCGGCTCGGGTTCCAGGTCCTCCAGATGCAAGGTGGCCTCGATCGTGCGGATGCGGCGATAGGCATCCTCCAGCACGGCGATGTACAGGCCTTCCTTGCTGCCGAAGTAGTAGTAGATCATCCGCTTGCTGGTGCGCGTCAGCGCGGCGATCTCGTCGATGCGCGCACCGGCCAGCCCCTTGTCGGCAAACTCGGCCGTGGCCACCTCGAGGATGTTGGCCATCGTGGCCTCGGGGTCGTTCGTGCGACCCGAATCGGCGGTGCGCCCGGAGGACGCTTCGGACGAGGGGTTTTCGGCAGCGGCGGCGGTGCGCGACTTGCGCGGACGGACAAGTTCGTTCATGGTGAACCGAGCATATCGAAGCCCGATCGCCCGCGCCATCCCGGATTTCTCCGCGCCCGGCATCCCGCGTGGGCAATGGCGTGGGCGCCGCCGTGAAGTCAGGCACGCTGGCCTTCGGGCCAGGCGGCCAGCCAGCGCCGCGTCTTGCCGACGGCGAGGTCCGCCCAGCCTTCGGCGCCCAGCTGCTCGTGCCGGGACTGGCTCGGGATCTCGATGCTCAGGGGCAGGTCGGAAGGCAGGCGAGCCACCAGGTCGGCCAGTGCAAAGCCGCCCTCCCCCGGCAGCAGGCGCTCGCAGCGGGCGTCGAAGATCAGTCCTTCCACGGTGGCCGGCGCCGGCACGTGGCCGTCGCAGATCTGCGCGTAGTTCAGCCAGGCGCGGGGCAAGGCCGAGACCTCGTCGAGCGTGCTGTCCGAGCGGAAAAAGTGCAGCGCATCGATGAGCAGCCCGGCGTTGGGGCGGCCCACGGCGTCCACGACCCGGGCGGCGGTGCGCAGGTTGGAGACGACCATCCACGGCATGAACTCGAGGTCGGCGGTCAGCTGGAAGCGGGCAGCCAGGTCACACAGGGCACCGAAGCGGTCGACCAGGCGGGACTCGTCGGGATCGTCGCCCGCCACCAGCAGGTGGCGCGCCTGGAGCTGGGCACCCACGTCCAGGAAAGGCAGGAGATCGTCGGGCACGAAGTCTTCGCCGATGCGCACCACCTCCAGGTCGAACACCCGCATGCCGGTGTCGCGCATGACCGCCCGGGTTTCGCGCAGCAGCTCGGGGCGATCCATCAGCGGGTGGTGGACACCGCCCGGCGCAGACGGCAGCAGGCGCAGCCCCGCGCCGGCACAGCCGGTGCGCGCCGCCAGTTGCAGCAGATGCGGCGGATCGCTCGTGACGGACACGAGCTGGGCCATCGACAGCAGGCGGGGGTTCGACATGGCGCGCCTCACTTCAGCGGCGAGACCGCCGTGGGCAGGTAGATGCCCGACTTCATGTTCGGCATCAGCCAGGCCGGACCGCCCACCGGGGGCCACACCCCCTGCTGGACCGCGTCGGCCCGGGCTTTCGAGCGATCGTTGAGCGTGGCCGTTGGCCAGATGTGGGTGATGCGCGGCAGGCCGTCCAGCGCGTACAGGGCGATGGTGCACGGCGAGATCTGCGTGCGCGCGGGCAGCGCCTTTTCCCAGGCGTCGAGCGTGGGCTGCAGGCCACCGGTCTTGAGCTCATAGCTGCGGATCTCGTAGACCGGGCCGAAGGTGCCGGGCTGCACGTCGGGCATCCAGGGGAACGGAGCGTAGCTGTGCATCTCCAGGTGCGTGAGGTGATCGGCGCAGCCGAAGGGATTGGACGACAGCAGCGTGCGGCGGCGCTCGGCCAGCAGCGCCGCCTCGTCGGCGTAGCCGCGCAGCACCAGCACCTCGTTGAGCGTGCCGATGTCGGCGAACCAGCAACCCAGCAGCTGGCCCTGAGCCTCGGGCTCGCGGCAGTAGGCCTCGATGGCGGTGGCGGCTGCGGCGGTGGTGCCGAGCTTGAGGGTCAGGGTGGAGATGTCGTAGAGCATGAGGAGGTCCTGATGGAAAAGTGAATCGGGGAGAGAAACGAGCGCGGATGAACCCAGGACAAGAAATCGGGCGAACGACTCAAGGCGTGGCGGACAGAGCCGCCGGGTCAGACGCGACCGGCGCGGCGCCCGGCCCCTGCCCCGCAGCGTCGTGCGCCGCGAGGTAGCCGAAGGTCAGGGCCGGGCCGAGCGTGATGCCGCCGCTCGGGTAGCACCCGCCCATCACGCTGGCCATGTCGTTGCCACTGGCCCAGAGGCCCGCGATGGGCTGGCCCTGGGCGTCGAGCACCCGCGCTCGGGCGTCGGTGCGCAAGCCAGCGAAGGTGCCCAGGCTGCCGGGCAGCACGCGCACGGCATAGAACGGGCCGTGCTCGATGGGTGCCACGCAGGGGTTGGGTCGGTGCCCGGCATCGCCCTGCACGCGGTTGTAGGCGGTGTCGCCGCGCCCGAAGGCGGGATCCCGGCCCTCTCGGGCGTGGTGGTTGAACGCGCGCACCGTTTCCTGCAGCACGGCGGCGTTGATGCCGCAGCGGCGCGCCAGATCCGGCAGGTCACGCCCGCGCTGCAGGTAACCGCTGGCCAGCGAAGGCCCCAGCGGCACCGGTGCCGGCTTGGCCGCTCCCAGCCCGTAGCGGCGGATGAAGCGGTGGTCGCAGATCAGCCAGGCTTGAACCGGCTCGCCCGGCGGCACGGCGGCGAACAGGCCGCGCATGAAGTCGTAGTAGGAGTCGGCCTCGTTGACGAAGCGCCGGCCCTGGCAAGTCACGGCGATCAGGCCCGGTTTGGCGCGCTCGATCAGGTGGGGATACCGGCCGAAGCGGCCGTCCGCCTGAGGCACCAGCGACACGGGCGCCCAGGCCACCGCCGCAGACAGATCGCCGGACACCGTGGCCCCGACGGATTCGCCCAAGCGCAGACCATCCCCAGTGTTGGACAGAGGAGCGGCAGAGGGATGCCGCCGCCCGGCACCCGGGGAGGCGACCCCAGGAGCGGGCGACGAAACCACCAGCCCCCGGGGGTCCAGTTCGGCCATGCGCGACGGGTCGTGCGGAAACCCGCCGCAGGCCAGGACCACGCCGCAACGGGCTCGCACCACGGTTTCGCGGACACCCCCGCTGGAATGGCCCGCCGCGCCATCGGCACCGCCCGCTCCTCCCACCTGCCCGATCACCGCCCCACACACCCGATCGCCTTCTCGGATCAGGCGAATCACCGGCGAGGAGGTGCGCAGATCCACGCCCCGGTCCAGCGCCGAGCGCAGCAGGCGCGCCACCATGGCATTGCCGTTGACGAGGTGCCGGCCCCGGCCGTGGCGCACGGTGTCCCACAGGTGGCGCACCACACGGCGCACCACGTGTGTGAACGAGGCCAGCGAGCGCGTCGCGTTCATGAAGTGGCGCAGGTCCGGCCCGCTGGCGATGCCCATGCCCCAGAAGGAGATCAGGTCCAGTGGCGGGCGCAGGCGGTGCAGGTCCGGCCCCAGTTGCCGGCCGTCGAACGGCGCCGTGCCGAGCTGACGGCCCCCTTCGACCGCACCTGGAGAACGTCCGTGGAAGTCCGGAATGCCGTTGCCGTCGATGAACGCCATGGCCGTGTGCCGGCGGAAAAACTCGACCATCCGGGGTGCATGGTCCAGGAAAGCGTCCACGCGGGCCTCGTCGTACTGCGCGCCCAGCTCGTGGCGCAGGTAGCGGCGCGGGGCGTCGGGGTCTTCGACAAGACCGGCCTCCCGGGCCAGCGGGTGGCCCGGGAGCCACATCCAGCCGCCCGACCAAGCCGTGGTGCCGCCCAGCACAGCCTCCTTTTCCACCACCCGCACGGACAGGCCCAGCGCCGCCGCCGTCACCGCCGCCGAGAGGCCCCCGGCGCCGGAGCCGATGACCAGCAGGTCCACGGTGTCGACCTCCACGGCCTCGGCATGGGGCGCGGCAGCGGCGGGCTCAGTGGGGGCGGCAAACGGCTTCATGGTGGGGGTGTGTTCGAGAGAGCCGGCTCAGCAAGCCGTCGTGCGGGGCAGAGGCGCGTGGGTCAGCGGCCCGGTCTCCAGCAGGAAATCGACCATGCGCTCGCACACGGCGGCAAACATGCCCGCGCCCACCTGGGTCCGGCAGCCCTTGCTGCGGGCGATCTCCAGCAGCGGCGTCACGGCCGGCAGCGTGATGACGTCACCGACGAACATCTCGCCCGTGAGGTGCTGGGCCTCGACCGGCAACGCATCGCCCTCGCGCATGCCGGCGGGCGTGGCGTTGAAGACCACGTCGAATCCGCTGGGATCGGCGGTGCCGGCCTGCACGCGGTCGCCGTAGCGCTGCGCCAAGCGGGCGATCAGGGCATCGCGCTTGGGCACGTCGCCGTCGTGGATCGCCAGCAGGGCCGCGCCTTCTTCCAGCACCGCCTGGGCGATGGCCGATCCGGCGCCGCCCGCCCCAGCCAGCAGCACGCGGCGATCCTTCAACTCGCAGCCGGCCTGGCGCTGGGCCTCGACAAACCCCAGGCCGTCGGCGTGGTCGCCGTGCCAGGAGCCGTCCGGGTTGCGGCGCAGCACGTTGACGCCCCCCAGGAAATGCGCGCGCTCGGTGGCGGTGGCGCACAGGCGGTAGCTGTCGAGCTTGTGCGGCACGGTGACGATGAGGCCGTCAAAGTTGCGCATGCGGCTCAGGCCAGCCACCACGTCGGCCAGATCGGCACTGGCCACGTGCAGGGGCACGACGACGGCGTTGCAGCCGCGATCGATCAGCCGCTGCGTGACGCCGGAGGGCGATTTCACCTGGGCGATCGGGTCGCCGATGATGCCGATGACGCGCGTGGCGCCGCTGAGGGTGTCGGAGATGTTCATGTCGGGGCGTTCTTCGAGAAGGGTCGGTCCGCTGACGGGTGGGCGGTGTCGGGTGTGGGGTGTCTGGAATCCAGCCGGCGGTGCTCAGAACGTGGCGGGCCCGGCGCCGTGACCGGCGCGGCGGGCGGCGGCACGTCCGGCCAAGCACCCGAACACCAGGCCGGGGCCGAGGGTGATGCCGGGGCCCGTGTAGACACCGCCCATCACGGAACGGGCGTCGTTACCCACGGCGTACAGGCCGGGCAGCGGCTGGCCCTGGGCGTCGAGCAGGCGGGCGTGTTCGTCGGTGCGCAGACCGGCCGACGCGCCGATGTCCCCGGGATACAGGCGCACGGCGTAGAACGGCGCCTGCGTCAGCGGCCCCAGGTTGGGGTTGGCGAGGCCTCGGCTGGCGTCGCCCAGGTTGCGCTGGTAGGCGGTTTCGCCCCGGTGGAAATCGGGATCCACGCCGGAAACCGCATGGTCGTTGAATCGGGCCACGGTCTCGCGCAGGGTGGTCGCGTCGAGGCCCAGGCGCTGGGCCAATTCGTCCAGCGTGGTGCCCTGCACCAGGTAACCGTCGGCCAGAAACGGCTCCAGGCCCTGGCCACCCGGACGCACCATGCCGATGCCATAACGGTGCAGGGCATCGGCATCACAGATCAGGTACGCCGGGATGGCAGAAACCGCTCGGCCGACATCGCCCGCGCGGGGTTCTGCACCCGACTGCATCGCCAGTCCAAACAGGTGATAGGACGTGCTTTCGTTGACGAAACGCCGCCCGGCCTGATTCACGGTGATGAAACCCGGCTTGGCCCGGTCCATCAGGAAATGCGGGAACACGGCCTGGCTGCCGTCCGCCCGCGTGCGGCGCGACACCGGCGCCCAGAAGGCCGGCGACATGCCGGACGCATCAAACTGCGCCCCCTGTTGCAGGGCCACTTCCTGCGCCGCCCCCGTGTGGCCGGGCGCGGCGGGGCACCACTTGGCGTCCACGCCCGGCAACCACTCCGCCCGGCGCTTCAGGTGGCGGTTGAAGCCACCGCTGGCCCAGATCACCCCACCTTTGACCTGCACACGACGTTTCACCGCACCGCTCTGCAGCGTCACCTCAAAACCGCCAGATCCTGCCTCCACTCGCCGCGCGGAATCGCCCCGCGACCCGTCAGCGCCTCCTTCGGAGACCTGCGCATCGCCCCCCAGGGCCCGAACCGCCACCGCCTCCGTGTTCAACAGCAACCGGGTCTGCGGATGCCCCGCCAGCGAGGCCAGCAGCCGCGCCACCAGCGCATTGCCCATCACCAGGCGCGTGCCGCGCGGGTGGCTCAGGCGATCCATGGCGTGGCGCCCCAACAGGCGCATCGCATGGCGCAGCGACCCCCACGAGCGCTTCATGCCCAGCAGGTGGTTGATATCGGTGCGGTCGACCATCATGCCGCCCAGCACCGTGAACTCCGGGATCGGCGGTCGCAGCACCGAGAACAGCGGCCCCAGGCGCCTTCCGTCGAACGGCACCGGCTCCAGCGCCCGGCCATTGACGGTAGAGCCCGGCAGATCGGAGAGGTAGTCGGGGTGGCGGGCATAGGGCCGCAGCTTCAACTCGCTGTGCGCCTCCAGGTGCGCGACGACCGCCGCCCCTTGCTGCAGGAAGGTCTCGCGCAACACCCGTGGCGCCTGCTCGCCCACGGCGTGGTCGAGGTAGAGCCGGGCCGCGTCCAGCGTGTCGCCGGGGTTGACCGCCGCCGCGTGGTGGGTGCCCGGCACCCAGGTGGTGCCGCCCGACCAGGCGGAGGTCCCGCCAACAAAGCCGGTGCGTTCCACCAGCAGCACGCGGGCCCCTTCGAGGGTGGCCCCCAAGGCCGCCGCCAACCCGGACACCCCGGCCCCGATCACCAGCACGTCATAGGCATCGGTACCGTCGTCGGACACCGCGTTGAGGTCCAGCCGCATGAGACTCCCTGCTCTTTCTGGATGACGACGCGCGCGATCAGTTCTTGGCCGCGCGGGCCTTGTCGATCTCGGCGAACAGTTCCTTGACCAGCGGCTCGCCGATGATGCGGGTGTACTTCTCGACCACCGGACGCGCCTTCTCCTTCATCTTGGCCAGATCGGCCGGCGGCAGGCTGTTGACCTGCATGCCCTTGGCCTTGAGCTCTTCCACGCCCTTGGCGTTGCGCTCGCGCGAGATCTGACGCTGGTATTCACGCGCCTCGTCGGCGGCGTCCTGCAGGATCTTCTTTTCGTCGGCCGAGTAGGTGTCCCACACCTTCTTGCTGAAGATCACCGACTGCGGGTTGTACATGTGGCCCGTCAGCGAGAAGTACTTCTGCACCTCGTACAGCTTGGCACTGGTCATGTTGATCACCGGCTGCGTGCCGCCGTCCAGCGCCTTCTGCTCCAGCGCACCGTACAGCTCGGGGTACGGCAGCGGCGTGGCGTTGGCACCCATGGCGTTCATGAAATCCACATAGATCGGCGTCTCGATCACCCGGATCTTCAGCCCCTGCAGGTCTTCGAGCTTCGCGATCGGGCGCTTGCTGTTGTGGAAGTGGCGGAAGCCCAGTTCCCAGTACGACAACCCCACCAGCCCCTTGGGCTCCAGCAGCGCGTGCAGCTTGTGGCCGAAGGGGCCATCCACCACCTTGTAGGCCTCCTTCTCGTTGGCAAAGATGAACGGGAAGTCGAGCACGCTCATCTCCTTGGCCACGCCGGTCAGCAGGCTGGAGTTCATCACGCACATCTCCATCGTGCCGCCCTGCATGGCCGACACCACCGCCACGTCCTTGCCCAGCGCGCCGCCGCCAAACACCTTGACGGTCAGCTTGCCGCCGCTCCTGGCCTTGACGATCTCGGCGAACTTCACCGCTGCGTCGTACTGCGCGCTGCCCGCCGTGTTCTGCATGGCGAACTTGATCGTGCGCTCCTTGAGGTCGGCCGCCCAAGCGCCCGAGGCGCCGGCCGCCAGCAGCCCGACCGTCAAAGCGGCCGCCACGGTGGACTTGAGTCGATGGAACATGGATGTCTCCTGTCTGGATGGAAGTGGACGTTCGCTCTGCCGGGAACGTGGGGGCATCTTAGTTCACTATTTAGTGAATAACAAGATTGATGCGCCACATCAATGAGCCAATTTACTCCGTGATTTCCCGAATGAGTGAATCACTCGCCCCGGCATAATTCACCAGAAGGAGACTTGCTGGCACCCCGCCCAGCCGCCGTCGGCACCCCCATGACTTCATCCCCCCCGTCCTCGTCCGCACCGCCATCGCCCCCTCTGCCGGTGGCCGAAACCCGCACCCGGGACGCCGAACGTTCGCGCCAGGCCATCCTCGACGCGGCCCGAGCGGCCTTCTCGGAGCTGGGACTGGGCGGCACCCGGATCGACGACGTCGCCGCCCGCGCCGGGGTCGACAAGAAGCTCATCTACTACTACTTCAAGAACAAGGACCGGCTCTTCCTGGCCGCGCTGGAAGACGTCTACGCTGGCATCCGCTCGGCCGAGTCCCAGCTGAACCTGACCGCGTTGCCGCCCCTGGAGGCCATCACCCGGCTGATCGAGTTCACCTGGCAGTACTACCTGGACCACCCCGAGTTCATCGCGCTCATCAACAGCGAGAACCTGCACAAGGCGCGGCACCTGGAGCAGTCCGAACGCATCCGGGAGATGAACTCGCCGCTGATCGCCACGCTGGGCCAGGTGCTGGAGCGCGGGCGCGAGGAAGGCGTGTTCCGGGGCGGTGTGGACCCGCAGCAGCTCTACATCTCGATTGCCGGGCTGACCTACTTCTATCTGTCGAACCGGCACACGCTGTCGGTGATCTTCGGGCGGCGGGCGGATTCGCCCAAGGCGCTGGCCGAGCGCATCTCGCACGTGCGCGACGTGGTGCTGGGCTACCTGTTGCGCTGAGTGGCCTTTCAGGCCATGAACAGCTCGGCCACCACCCCGCGCAGCCAGGCATTGGCCCGGTCGTGGTGATAACGCGCATGCCAGTGCTGCTTGACCGTGAAGCCCGCAATCGGCAACGGGCAGTCGACCACCCGCAAGCCGTGCGTGGCCGCCAGCGTTTCGCCGATCTGTCGCGGCAGCGTGGCCACGAGATCGGTGGTCGAGACGATGGCCCCCAGGCCCAGAAAACCCGGCAGCTCCAGGCTCACCCGGCGCTGCAGGCCCACGGTCTGCAGCGCTTCCGCGATCAGGCCCTGGCCGGTGCCCGCCACGATGCCGATGTGCGCCGCCGCTTCGTAGGCCGCCCGCCCGAACGGCTCGCCGGACCGGCCGTGGCGGTCGTTGAGCAGGCACACCCAGTCCTGGGGATACAGGGCCTGCTGGTAGAAGCCGGCCTCCAGGCCCGGCAACAGGCCGAGCGCCAGGTCCGCCGTGCCGGACTCCAGCGCCAGCGCGGTGTGCTCGTCGATCCGCATGGCCTCCAGCACCACCTGGGGAGCCCGCGCGCGCACCTGCGCCAGCAGGCGCGGCAGCAAGGTGATGTGGCTGGCATCGGTCATGCAGATGCGGAACCGCCGCTGCGCGGTCGCAGGCTTGAATTCGGGCGCGCGGGTCGCCAGGCGGCGCAGGGACTCCAGCACCTCCCGCGTCGGCCCGATCAGCGCATCGGCATGCGGTGTGGGCTGCATGCCGGTGGGCGTGCGCACGAACAGGGGATCCCCCAGCTGCCGCCGCAGGCGTCCCAGACCCAGGCTCACGGTGGGCTGGCTCTGGCCCAGCACCTCGGCCGCCCGCGTGACGCTGCGGGTGCCGTAGAGCACATCGAAGAGCTGGAGCAGCCGGAGGTCGGGCAAGGGCACATCGGGAAAAGCCATCGTGGGCACTGTATTGCCTTTGCCAATGAACACATTGGCGCCATTGAATTGCCGATATATGCCGTGACCGCTATGGTCGGCTCGCATGAGCACCAACGTCCTTGAAGTCACCGGCCCCGTCTACCTGCTGATCGGATTGGGCTACCTCGCGGTGAAGCGGGGCTGGATGGCCGCCGAGAACGTGCGGGCCCTGGGCCGCTTCGTCATCCAGTTCTGCGTGCCGGCCATGCTGGTGCGCACGCTGGCGCACGCGCCGTTGTCGACCACGCTGCAGGTCGATTTCATCGGGCCTTACCTGATCGGCTCGCTGGTGGCGATGGGCACGGCGCTGGCCGTGTCCAAGGCGCTGCTGCGCCGACCGATGTCGCTGGCGGGCATCCAGGCGCTGGGGGCCTCGTCGTCGAACAGCATGTTCATCGGCTTTCCGATCCTGCACCAGCTGGTCGGAGCGCCTGCGGCCCTGGCCCTGGCGCTGGTGCAGGTGGTGGAAAACCTGGTGATGATTCCGCTGGGATTGATCCTGTCCGACGCCCAGGGCGGACGACACCCCTTGGACGCCTTGCGCGCCACGCTGCGCACGCTGTCGCGCAATCCGATGATCCAGGGCATCGTGGTGGGCGTGCTGATCTCGGCCACGGGGCTGACGCTGCCGGGCCCGCTCGACAAGGCGCTGGGCATGCTGGTGGGGGCGGCCGCTCCTACCGCGCTGTTCGTCATCGGGGGATCGCTGGTGGGCCTGCAGCTGGGCAGCATGAAGCTCGACCTGGTGCTCGTGGCGGGCGGCAAGCTGATGCTGCACCCGCTGTGCGTGGGCCTGGTCCTGCTGGTCTGGGCGCCGGCCGATCCGGTGATGCGCACCTGCGCCCTGATGTTTGCCGCGATGCCGATGATGAGCGTGTACCCCATGCTCGGCCAGCCCCACGGACACGACCGCTTCTGCGCCGGGGCCCTGCTTGCGGCCACCGTGGGCTCGTTCATCACCCTCAACACCCTGATCGCGCTGCTGCCGGTGCTGTTCCCCGGCGGCTGGCGTTGACGCTCCGAAAGGTCCCCATGAAGATCCTCATGCTGCACGGCATCAACCACAACATGTTCGGCAAGCGCGACCCGAAGCAGTACGGCACGATCACGCTGACCGAGATCGACGCCCGCCTGGAGGCGCTGGGCGCCGAGCTGGGCGCGCAGATCGAGAGTTTCCAGACCAACGCGGAAAGCGCGATGGTCGAGCGCATCCACCAGGGCTACACCGACGGCGTGGACGCCGTGCTCATCAACGCCGGCGCCTGGACGCACTACAGCTACGGCATCCGCGACGCGCTGGCCATCCTGACCTGTCCGGTCGTGGAGCTGCACATGTCCAACATCCACGCCCGCGAGACCTTCCGCCACACCTCGGTCTTCGCCGAGATCGTGATGGGGCAGATCTGCGGCTTCGGCGTCGACAGCTACCTGCTGGCCCTGCGGGCGGCCGTTTCAGCCGTGCAGGCCCGGGGCTGAACCCGATGCGCTGTGCCCCGCCCCCGGTCCGTGCCGGGGCCGGGGCCGGGAGCGCCCCTGCGCAGGCTCACTTGCCGGCGCGGGCCTTCTCGACAGCGGCGTAGAGCTCCTTGACCAGCGGCTCACCCACGATGCGGGTGTACTTCTCGACCACCGGCTTGGCACGTTCCTTCATCTTGGCGCGCTCGGCGGCCGAGAGCTCGTTGATCACCATGCCCTTGGCCTTGAGCTCCTCGATGCCCTTGGCGTTGCGCTCGCGCGAGATCTGGCGCTGGTATTCACGCGCCTCGTCGGCGGCGCTCTGCAGGATCTGGCGCTCGTCGGCGGAATAGCTGTCCCACAGCTTCTTGCTGAAGATCACCGACTGCGGGTTGTACATGTGGCCCGTCAGCGAGAAGTACTTCTGCACCTCATACAGCTTGGCGTTGGTCATGTTGATGACGGGCTGCGTGCCGCCATCGATGGCTTTCTGTTCCAGCGCGCCGTACAGCTCGGGATACGGCAGGGGGACGGCGTTGGTGCCCATGGCGTTCATGAAATCCACGTAGATCGGCGTCTCGATCACGCGGATCTTCAGGCCCTGCAGGTCTTCCAGCTTCGCGATCGGGCGCTTGCTGTTGTGGAAGTGGCGGAAACCCAGCTCCCAGTACGACAGGCCCACCAGCCCCTTGGGCTCCAGCAGGCCGTGCAGCTTCTTGCCGAAGGGGCCGTCGACCACGGTGTAGGCCTCCTTCTCGTTGGCAAACAGGAAGGGGAAGTCCAGCACGCTGACTTCCTTGGCCACCCCCGCCAGCAGGCTGGAGTTCATCACGCACATCTCGACCGTGCCGCCCTGCATGGCCGACACCACCGCCACGTCCTTGCCCAACGCACCGCCGCCAAACACCTTGACGGTCAGCTTGCCACCGCTCTTGGCCTTCACGATCTCGGCGAACTTCACCGCTGCGTCGTACTGCGCGCTGCCGGCGCTGTTCTGCATGGCGAACTTGATCGTGCGTTCCTTGATGTCGGCGGCCTGGGCCATCAAAGTGGTGCACAGGACAGCAGCGCCCAGGGCGATGCTGCGCAGGGTGTTTCGGCGGGACGGCTTCATGGGAGGGTTCCTTGCTTCGAGGGAGGGAGTCGCTCGGTGATCGGTGGCGACTTGGCCCACACAGTAGGAGCCAGGCTCCGGGGCGGCAAGGGTGGAAACCGACAAAACATCCGATCATCGAACAGTCATGTTCGGTGATCGAATACATTTTGGGTTTCCACGGAGCCGCGTCCCATGAGCACCGCCGCCTTTGCACCCCCTGCCGGCCTGGCCATGGAACCCCAGGATCTGATCGCCGGTCTCGGGCGGGGCCTGGCGGTCATCGAGTCCTTCGACGACGAGCACCCACGCATGACGGTGGCCGAGGTGGCGGCCCGCACGGGCATCCCCCGCTCGGCGGCGCGCCGGCACCTGCTGAGCCTGTGCTACTTCGGCTACGCCCAGACCGATGGCAAGCAGTACTGGCTGGCCCCGCGCATCCTGCGGTTGGGCCAGAGCTACCTGGGTGCGGCGCGACTGCCTCGGCTGGTGCAGCCGTTCATCCAGCGCATCTCCCGGGCCACGGGCGAAACCGTGAACTTCAGCGTGCTCGATGGCCACGAGGTGGTCTACCTGGCGCGCAGCAACAGCCCGAGGATGATCTCCATCGGGTTTCACGCCGGGGCGCGGGTGCCGGCCCATCTGGTGACGCCCGGCCCGGTGCTGCTGTCGGCCTTCAGCGACGACGCGCTGAATCGCTGGCTGGCAGAGCACGACTTCCACAGCCACGGCACGCACGCGCCCCTCACGCCCGAGCAGTTCCGCGCCTGCGTGCAGGGCGTGCCGGCCCGGGGCCACTGGGTGACCAAGCAGATGCTGGATCCCAGCCTGTGCGGCGTGGCGGTGAGCCTGCCGGACCGGCGCGGCGTGTGCCAAGGGGCGCTGAGCATGACGGTGCAGGTCTCCGCCTGGAGCGACGAACAGATCGAGCGTCAACTGGTGCCGCCGCTGGCAGAAGCCGCTCAGGAGTTACGCCAGATCCTCTGAGAAGGCGCCACGCCGGTCGCCCGCACACGCCAACCCTCGACACCCGCCCGCCAAAGCAGAAAGGTCCGTCGACCTGCATCGACGGACCTTCTGGCTGCTGGTTCCTGCGTCCTTCCACCACACGGTTCTCGACCCGGATCGCGTCGGAGGTGCGGGAGCGGCTTTCCGGAGAAAGTGGAAAAAAGCCGCCCCCACGTCCGGCGACCCGGCCCTTGCAGGGCCGGACCTTCGGAAATCAGAACATCTTGCGCAGGCCGACTTGCAGCACGCGCTTGTCGGCGTGGTATTCCTTGGTGTCGCCGGTGCCAAAGCTGGCGCTGGCGTAGGCAAAGGTCTGCTTGGAGAAGCCATAGCGGGCACCCAGAGCGAAGCGGCCGACCTTCTCGTCGTTGGTGTTGTTCTTCAGCTTGGCCAGCGTGTAGTTGGTGCCCAGGCTCACGGTGGGGGTCACGGCGGCTTCGACGCCCAGCGTGATGACGTCGGACTTCGTGGCGGTGAACGCATTGGCGCCCACGACGGCCAAGGAGACCTCGCGGTTGCTCTGCAGGCCGCCCAGCACCTTGATCGTGCCGAAGGTGTAGTTGGCGGCCAGGCTGGTGCTCTTGCCGACCTTGTCACCCGTGGTGCGGTCCTTCTGCCATTCGTAGGACACGGCCACGTTCAGGCCATTGCCGGAGTAGCCCACCTTGGCGGTGTGCTTGCGGTTGGACGTGCCTTCACCCGGAGCGACCTGCACACCCGCGCTGAAGCCACCGAACGTGGGGGTCGTGTATTGGGCCGTGTTGTCCCAGCGCACTTCCGGGTCGTACCACAGGGTCATGCCGCCCTGGGTCAGGCCAGGGTTGAGCTGCATGGCATTGCCGAACGGGTTGGTCATGGCCAGCACGCCATCGCCGAAGGTGTACTGACGGCCCAGGCGCACTTCACCGAGCGACTTGGAGGCCAGCGACAGGAAGGCCTGACGGCCAAAGGCCCGACCGCCTTGGGTGGAGGTGCCGGAGTCGGCGGCCAGACCCATTTCCAGCACGGTGCTGGCGGTCAGGTCGCTGCCCAGGTCTTCGACGGCCTTGAAACCGACGCGGGAACCGTTCAGGCCGTTGACCACACCGTCGTTCATCTTCGTGACGTTGCCGGCGGTGCTGTTGCTGCCTGCCGCGTAGTTGCTGACGTTGACGTCCACGATGCCGTACAGGGTCACGGCCGATTGCGCGTGGGCGGCGCCGCAAGCCGCCAGGGCCACGGCCGTCAGGGTCAGGATCTTCTTCATCAGGGGCTCCTAGGGGGATGGTTGGGCAGTGACGTCCGGTCACTGGTGGCGTGATCGTCGTCAACAACCGCGCACCGCCCCATCAAGTCAAACCCCCTGCTGTCTGGAATTCCAGACACGGAACCGTCACACCGCAGTGGCGGGACCGATGCACTCGCGAGCCGCCTCCACCAAGCCGGTGGCCTGGGCTTCGGCTTCCAGCTGTGCCCGCAACCACTGGTGCACCCGGTCGTGCTGGTGACGCAGGTGCCAGATGGCAAACATCGGCATCTCCGGCCCCGGCAAAGGCAGTTCGGACAGGGCCAGTCCGGCCAACAGCCCCCGCGTCAGAAGGCCTGGCACCGTGGCGATGCGCTCGCTGCCTTCGATGAAAGGTCGCAGCCCCGAAAACCCCGGCACCGTGACCGCCACGTCCCGCTTCACCCCCTGGTCGCGCAGCCAGCGGTCGATGTCCAGGCCCCGCTGCGACGGCACGTACTGGACCCCCACGTGGGAGGCCGCCTCGTACTCGGCCAGCGTGGCCGGCGCCGAGCGACAACGTGCGTCGAAATAGACCCGCCACCAATCGGAAAACAGCCGCTTCTGCACCACGTCGTCGCCCACCGGAGGGCGCGGCGAGATCACCAGCTGGCACTGCTCACTGCGCAGCATCTCCAGTGTCGGCACCGTCGACGGGATCACCCGCAGCCGAAACCCCGGCGCCTGAGCCTGCACCCGCCGCAGCCACCCCGGGAGCAGCAGATGGCACTGGAGGTCGTTGGCGGCCACGGTCCAGGTGGTGTTCAGGCGATCGAACTGCAGGTCATCCGACGTCGTGAAGCGTCTCAGCCCGTCCAACAGCGGACGTGCCTCACGGGCCAGCGCGTCGGCACGCACCGTCGGCACGATGCCCCGCCCAGACTTCACGAACAGCGCATCTCCCACCAGCCCGCGCAGGCGCTCCAGCCCGTGGCTCACGGCCGACTGCGACAGCCCCAGGCGCTGCGCTGCCGCCGTGACGGAGCCGGTTTCATGCACCGCCAGCAGCAGCGCCAGCGCCCGCCCATCCAGGTCGAGGTGAAGTTCGGAAAGCATCAGGATCCATTCATTTCATTCATGCATTCCATCATCTCAGTCCACTTGATCCGAGACAAGTCCGCCGAAATACTCCGTCCCCACCACACCCCGCCCCAGGAGATCCATCATGTCCATGCATGAAACCAACCAGCCCAAGATCCCCGGCACCACGCTGTTCGACGGCAACCAGGCCCGCAAGGGCTACGCGCTGAACAAGATGTGCTACTCGTTCAACGACGCCGCCAACCGCGCCGCCTTCGTCGAGAACGAGGACGCTTACTGCGACAAGTACCAGCTGACCGACGAGCAACGCGCGGCCGTGAAAGCCAAGAACGTGCTGCAACTGATCGCGGCGGGCGGCAACGTGTACTACCTCGCCAAGTTCGCCGGCATCTTCGGCCTGGACGTGCAGGACCTGGGCGCCCAGCAGACCGGCATGAGCAAGGAAGCATTCAAGGCCATGCTGCTGGCCTACGCCCACTGACCACCCCCACAGAACACAGGAGACACCCCATGGCACACATCGTCGGTGGCATCACCACTTCCCACGTCCCCGCCATCGGCCGGGCCATCGCCAAGAACCTGCAGGACGATCCGTACTGGAAGCCCTTCTTCGACGGTTTCAAGCCCGTGCACGACTGGCTGGCCAAGGCCCGCCCGGACGTGCTCGTCGTGTTCTACAACGACCACGGACTGAACTTCTTCCTCGACAAGATGCCGACGTTTGCCGTCGGTGCCGCGCCGGTCTACACCAACGCCGACGAAGGCTGGGGCATCCCCTCGCTGCCGCCCTTCACCGGCGAGCTGGACCTGTCGTGGCAGGTCATCAACCACCTGGTGGGCGCCGACTTCGACCTCACCACCTGCCAGGAAATGCGGGTGGACCACGCCTTCACGCTGCCGCTGGCCCTGTGCTGGCCCGACCAGAAGTGGCCGGTCAAGGTGGTGCCGGTGTGCCTCAACACCGTGCAGTTCCCGCTGCCGAGCGCGGCGCGCTGCTACAAGCTGGGCGAAGAGGTCGGCAAGGCCATCCGCGCCTGGAACAGCGACGCCCGCGTGGCCATCATGGGCACGGGTGGCCTGTCGCATCAGCTCGACGGCGAGCGCGCCGGCTTCATCAACAAGGACTTCGACCTGGCCTTCATGGAAAGCATCGTCCACGATCCGAAGTGGGCCACGCAGTACTCCATCGAGGAACTGGTCGAGAAGAGCGGCACCCAGGGCGTGGAGCTGGTGATGTGGCTGGCCGCGCGCGGCGCGCTGGGCGAGAAGGTCACCGAGGTGCACCGCAACTACCACCTGCCCATCTCCAACACCGCCACCGGGCTGCTGGTCATGGAACCCTCAACCTGAGGCACAGGCCCCGAACGAAGCGTGAGAGGCGGGCGCTGTCCCGCCTTTTTCTCGTGTGCGGCACACTCGGCGGATGGACGTCAAGCAGCTTGAATACTTCGTCGCCGTTGCGGAGCACCGCAGCTTCAGCCGGGCCTCGGTGTCGCTGGGCATTGCCCAGTCGGCGCTGAGCCGGCAGGTGCGGGCGCTGGAAGTCGAGCTGCGCGAGACGCTGCTGACACGCACCGGCCGGGGCGTGGAGCTGACCGAGCCCGGCCAGCGCCTGTTCGAGCACAGCGTCGTCATCCTCCAGCAACTGGAGCTGGCGCGCGCGGAAATGGGCGCCATGCGCGACGAACCGGTGGGGCAGATCACCATCGGCCTGCCGCCGAGCATGGGGCGCCAGCTCACGGTGCCGCTCATCGACGGGTTTCGCCGCCAGATGCCCAAGGCCAAGCTGGCCGTGGTGGAAGGCCTGTCCACCCACATCACCGAGTGGCTGACCTCCGGCCGGGTCGACCTGGGGCTGCTCTACAACCCCGAGCCGCAGCCGGGGCTGGAGCTCACGCCCATCCTGTCGGAAACGCTGTGCCTGGTGGAGCCGCGTGCGCGCGGCAAGGCCCCGGCGGCGGCGGCCCTGCCGCTGGCCGAATTGCCCCAACACCCGCTGATCCTGCCGCAGCGGGCCCACGTCATCCGGCGCCAGCTCGACAGCCAGGCCACCCTGGCCGGCCTGCGCCTGGACATCGCGTGGGAAGTGTCCGGGGTGGCGGCCATCATCGACCTCGTCTGCGCGGGTTACGGCTGCGCGGTGCTCACGGCGGGGGCCGTTTCCGCATCGGGCCGCGCCGACGAACTGCGCGTGCGTCCCCTGTGCCAGCCCACGCTGCACACCGTGCTGTGCCTGGCCGTGCCGTCCAACAAGCGCACCACCGCGCTGATGCGCCACGCCACACAACTGCTCCAGACGCTGGTGGCGGGCCTGCCGCAGTCGGTCGCGGCCGCCTCCCTGCCCGGTTGAGAGGCAGATGGCCGGCCCCTTGTCGAACGGAGCCGGGCAGAGCAGAGCCGTTTTCACACGGATCTTGGCCCCCTTCGAGTGCACGCAGCGACGTTCCATCCATGCCATTTCGAGATAGCAGCTATAGGCCTTCACCTCTGGTTGCGAAGGCTCCACCGCGGAAGAATCGGTCCATTCCCGCTGAAGCCTGACTGCGACCATGTCCCACACCCCGCTCACCGGCATCTCGTCCATGGCCACACGCCAGTTGCTGGCCGATCTTTCGCGTGACTTGACGACGGCCACTGGCCAGGAAACACGCATCGAGTCCGTCGGCGGGGTGGATGCCGCCAAGCGTGTGCAGGCCGACGAGGCGTTTGATCTCGTGTTCCTGGCCGCCGACGCCATCGACAAGCTGGAAGCCGCCGGCAGGGTCGTGCCCGGATCGCGCGTCGACCTCGTGCACTCGGGCACGTCGGTGGCGGTGCCGGCCGGCGCCGCACGGCCGGACATCGGCAGCGAAGAGGCCGTCCGCGCCGCCGTGCTGGCGGCCCGCACCGTCAGCTACTCCACCGGCCCGAGCGGCGTGGCGCTGTCCAAGCTGTTCGAGCGCTGGGGCATCGCCGAGCAGATCCGAGACCGCATCGTCGTGCCCCCACCCGGCACGCCCGTGGGGGCCCTCGTTGCGCGCGGCGACGTCGAACTGGGCTTCCAGCAATTGAGCGAGCTGATCCACGTGGAGGGCCTGGACATCGTCGGCCCGCTGCCGGAGGCCATCGCCATCACGACGACGTTCTCCGGTGCCGTCTGCACCACCTCGACCCGCCCGGACGAGGCCCACCGAGCGCTGGCCTTCATGGCCAGCCCCGGCACCGCCGAAGCCAAGCGCCGCCAAGGGATGGAGCCGGCCTGAAAGGCCGGTCCGACACCTGCAGCGACCAGCACCGACCCGCTCAAAGTTCCCCCTGAATCCATCGTCCGCAGCGACGGCCCCAACCCCGCTGCCTTCTTCGACTCCCCTTTTTCTGCTTCAAGGATCGCCATGAGCCAGAGCCAACCCCTCATCATCGACGTCCACGGCCACTACACGACCGCCCCGGCCGCCCTCGGCGCCTGGCGCGACCTGCAGATCGCCGCGCTCAAGGACCCATCAAGCAAGCCCAGCGCCTCCTCGCTGAAGGTCAGCGACGACGAGATCCGCGAGACCATCGAAACCAACCAGCTCAAGCTGATGAAGGAGCGCGGCTCCGACCTCACCATCTTCAGCCCGCGCGCCAGCTTCATGGCCCACCACATCGGCGACTTCGAGACTTCGAGCACCTGGGCCGCGATCTGCAACGAACTGTGCTTCCGCGTCAGCCAGCTCTTCCCGGACCACTTCATCCCCGCCGCGATGCTGCCGCAGTCGCCGGGCGTCGATCCGGCCACCTGCATTCCCGAGCTGGTCAAGTGCGTGGAGCAGTACGGCAACGTCGGCATCAACCTGAACCCGGATCCGTCCGGCGGCCACTGGACCTCGCCCCCGCTGTCGGACAAGCACTGGTACCCCATCTACGAAAAGATGGTCGAGTACGACATCCCCGCGATGATCCACGTCTCGACCAGCTGCAACAGCTGCTTCCACACCACCGGCTCGCACTACCTGAACGCGGACACCACCGCCTTCATGCAGTGCCTCACGTCCGACCTGTTCAAGGACTTCCCGACGCTGAAGTTCCTGATCCCGCACGGCGGCGGCGCAGTGCCCTACCACTGGGGCCGTTTCCGTGGTCTGGCACAGGAGATGAAGAAGCCGGTGCTGGAAGAGCACCTGCTCAACAACATCTTCTTCGATACCTGCGTGTACCACCAGCCGGGCATCAACCTGCTGACCGAGGTGATCCCGGTGAAGAACATCCTGTTCGCCAGCGAGATGATCGGCGCCGTGCGCGGCATCGACCCGCGCACCGGCCACTACTACGACGACACCAAGCGCTACGTGAACGCCACGGCCAACCTGAACGACGAAGAGCGCTATCAGGTCTTCGAGGGCAACGCCCGCCGCGTGTTCAGCCGCCTGGACACGGCGCTCAAGGCCAAGGGTCTGTAAACCCTTCGAACCCTCCACGGCCGGACACCCTCCGGCCGTTGAACCGGGCCTTCGTGGCCCTCATCGCCCCGGCATCCACAAGATGCGCGGGGCTTTGTCTTTGGGCGCTGCTTGGTCTGGCGGCCATGCCTTGCCTTGGAGGCTGGCGAACCGGACAGGCAAGGGTTGACCCTGCGTTGCGATGCGCCCAATACGTCAAGATAATTGACACTATTCCGGAGGCATCCCGCACCCGGCCTCATCTCCCCGAGCGCCATGTCCACCCTACCCCTTGTCCACCGCGACGGCCCGGATGCCCAAGGCATCGCCGTCCTGACCCTGAATTCACCCCCGCTCAACACCCTGGCGCTGCCGCTGCGCGTGGCGCTGGCCGATGCGCTGGACGAGGTGGAACGCGATCCGCAGGTGCGGGCCGTGATCCTGACCGGCGCCGGCCGAGGTTTTTGTGGCGGCGGAGAAATCCGCGAATTCGGTACACCGGCGATGGGCCACCAGCCGACACCGCCCCAGCTGTGCCTGCGCCTGGAAAACCTGGACAAGCCGGTCGTGGCCGCCCTGCACGGCGTCGCGCTGGGCGGGGGCCTAGAACTGGCCATGGCCTGCCACGCCCGGGTGGCCGTGGCCGACACCCAGGTCGGCCTGCCCGAAAGCCAGCTCGGGCTGCTGCCCGGCGCTGGCGGCACGCAGCGCCTGCCCCGCCTGATCGCCCCCGACGTGGCGCTGCAGTGGATCCTTCAGGGCCGTGCGCACCCGGCCGGCACCGCGCGCGACACAGGCCTGTTCGACGCCGTGGTCGAACACCCGGACGCCCTGCTGCCCGAAGCCCGCGCCGTGGCGCTGCGACTGGCCGAAAAGCCAGCCCCGATCCGCACCTCTGACCGCGCCGCCCACCTGCCCAACGCCCCCGCCTTCTTCGCCGCCGCCCGCGCCGCCGTCAAACCACCCGGCCAGCTCGCCCCGCTGCGCTGCATCGACGCCGTCGAAGCCGCCTGCACCCGCCCCTTCGCCGAGGGCCTGGCCGTGGAGGAAAAGGCCTTCGTGGAGCTGGTCCACAGCGAGGCCTCGGCCGGACTGCGCCACGCCTTTTTTGCCGAACGGGCGGCCGCCCACATCGAGCCGCTGCCGGAGGGCGTGCGTCCCCGCACCATCGAGCGCGCAGCCGTCATCGGCGGCGGCACGATGGGCTGCGGCATCGCCATCTGCCTGCTCACCGCAGGGCTGCCAGTGGTGCTGCGGGAACAGGACGACGCCGCCCTGCAGCGTGCGCTCGGCACCGTGCGCAGCCACTTCGAAGGCGCCGTGGCCAAAGGCCGCATGAAGCCCGAACAGGCCGTGGCCTACCAGAACGCCCTCACCGGCACGCTCGACGACACCGCGCTGGCCGACGCGGACGTGCTGATCGAAGCCGTGTTCGAGGACATGGCCGTGAAGGAGAACGTTTTCCGCCGGCTGGATGCGGTCGCGCGGCCGGGTGCGCTGCTGGCCTCCAACACCTCCACGCTCGATCTGGACCGCATTGCCGCGTTCACCCGCCGGCCGCAGGACGTCGTGGGCCTGCACTTCTTCAGTCCGGCCCAGGTGATGCCGCTGCTGGAGGTGGTCAAGGGCCGCGCCACCTCGCCCGAGGTGCTGGCGGCGGCGATGACACTGGCCAAGCGCATCCGCAAGACCGGCGTGGTCTCGGGCGTGTGCGACGGCTTCATCGGCAACCGCATGCTGGAACCGTATCTGCGCCAAGCCGGTTTCCTGCTCGACGAAGGCGCGCTGCCCCAGCAGGTCGACCGTGCGATGGAAGCCTGGGGCATGGCCATGGGGCCGTTCCGCATGTCGGACCTGGCCGGGCACGACGTAGGCGCCTTCATCCGCCGACGCCGCCAGGCTGAGCATCCCGAACTGACCTTCTCGCGCACCGCCGAGCGGGTGTTCGAGTCGGGCCGGCTCGGCCAGAAGAACGGCAAAGGCTGGTACGACCACCTGCCCGGTGAGAAACGCCCGCGCCCCAGCGCCGAGGTGCAGGCGCTGATCGAGGACGAATCGGCCCGGCTGGGCCTGACGCGGCGCGCCATCTCCGACGAGGAGATCGTCTCGCGCCTGCTGCTGGCCCTGGTCAACGAAGGCGCCCAGGTGCTCGACGAAGGCATCGCCTTCCAGGCCTCGGACATCGACGTGGTCTACCTGGCCGGCTACGGCTTCCCGCGCTGGCGCGGCGGGCCGATGTTCCAGGCCGACCGCATGGGCCTGCCGGGCGTGCTGCAGGCGATGCGCCGCTGGTCGCACGGCCCCGCCTATCAGGACCCGGGGCGCTTCTGGCGTCCGGCCCCGCTGCTCGAACGCCTGGCCGCCCAGGGCCGCACCCTGGCCTCGCTGCGCACCGAAGACTGACCCCACCGGACGACTCATCATGCAAGACGCCGTCATCGTCTCCTACGCCCGCACGCCCCTGGCCAAGTCCTACCGCGGCGGTTTCAACACGACCCATCCGGTCACGCTGGGGGCGCACGCGCTCACGCACGCCATCCAGCGGGCCGGGATCGAACCCGGCGAGATCGAGGACGTGATCTGCGGCAGCGCCTTCCTGGAAGGCGCCTCGGGGCTGAACACCGCCCGCCTGATCGCGCTGCGGGCGGGCTGCCCGGTCACCACCGCCGGCTTCAGCGTCAACCGCTTCTGCGCCTCAGGTCTGCAGAGCGTGGCGCTGGCCGCCCAGCGCATCCAGACCGGTGAGAGCCGCATCCTGGCCGCCGGCGGTGCCGAGTCCATCACGCTGGTGCAATCGCACATGAACCCCTTCATGCTGGAAGAGGAAACGCTGGCACGCGAGCGCCCCATCCTCTACCAGGGCATGCTCGAAACCGCCGAGATCGTCTCTCGCCGCTACGGCATCGCCCGCGCTGCGCAGGACGCTTATGGCGCCCGCAGTCAACAGCGGGCGGCGGCGGCCCGCGCGGCAGGTCGCTTCGACGCCGAGATCGTGCCGCTGACCACCACCATGGCGCAGGTGGACCCGCGCACCGGCGCCCCCTCGATGCGGGAGGTCACCATCTCGCAGGACGAAGGCATCCGCGAAGACACGACGCTGGAGGGCGTGGCCGGCATCCGCTCGGCCTTGCCGGGGGGCGTGGTCTCGGCGGGCAACGCCAGCCAGTTTTCGGACGGCGCGGCCATGACCGTACTGATGGACGCCGCCACCGCCGAGCGCAAGGGCCTGCGCCCGCTGGGCCGCTTCGTCGGCCACGCCGTGGCCGGCTGCGAGCCCGACGAGATGGGCATCGGCCCCGTCTTTGCCGTGCCCCGCCTGCTGGAGCGCCACGGCCTGACGGTGGACGACATCGGCCTGTGGGAGCTCAACGAGGCCTTTGCCGTGCAGGTGCTCTATTGCCGCGACCGCCTCGGCATCCCCGACGAACGCCTCAACATCAACGGCGGCGCCATCGCGCTGGGCCACCCCTACGGCGTATCCGGCACCCGGCTGATCGGCCACGCGCTGCAGGAGGGTCGACGCCTGGGCGTGCGGTACGTGGTGGTGACCATGTGCATCGGCGGCGGCCAAGGCGCGGCCGGCCTGTTCGAAGTGCTCTGAGCGCGCTTCCCCACCCTTCTTCGAGGCCGAGGCCCTGCGTGCCCGGCCCCACGATGCCCAATTCGCCGCGCCTGCCTCGCGGCGCCACCTTGGAGGCCCCTCATGAGACTGCATTTCGACGCCGACCACGAAGAGTTCCGCACCGGCGCACGCCGCTTCTTCCAGCAGGAAATCGCCCCGCATGTCGAGCGCTGGCGCACCCAGGGCTTCGTGGACCGCGAGGCCTTCCGCCAGGCCGGCGCACTCGGCTACCTGCTGACCTGGGCCGACGAACGCTACGGCGGCGCCGGCATCGATGACCTGCGCTACGAGCAGATCCTCGTCGAGGAATGCGTGCGCCAGGCCGACGTCGGCATCTACTTCAACCTGCACTCCACGGTGGTGGCGCCCTACATCGCCGAAATCGGCGACGAGGCCCAGCGCCAGCGCTTCCTGCCCAAGGCCATCAGCGGCGAGCACATCCTGGCCATCGCCATGACCGAGCCCGCCGCCGGCAGCGACCTGGCCGGCATGCGCACCAAGGCCGTGCGCGACGGCGACGACTGGATCCTGTCCGGCGCCAAGACCTACATCTCCAACGGCATGCAGGCCGACGTGATCGTCGTGGCCGCGCGGACTTCCACCGATTCGCGACACGCCATCGGGCTGTTTGTGGTCGAAGCGAGCATGAAGGGCTTCAGCCGGGGCCAGAAGCTGCACAAGCTGGGCCTGCCGGCACAGGACACGGCCGAGCTGTTCTTCGACGAAGTCCGCATCCCGGCCTCCCACGTGCTGGGCGATCCGGCCAAGGGCTTCCAGCACATGGCGCGGCTGCTGGCCAAGGAGCGGCTGTCGCTGGCCATGACCTCGATGGCCCACGCGCAGACCGCCTTCGACCTGACGCTGGAATTCGTGCAGGAGCGCCAGGCCTTCGGTCAGGCCATCGGCACCTTCCAGAACTCGCGCTTCGTGATGGCGCAGATGCGCAGCGAACTCGACGCCATCCAGTGCTTCGTGGACCAATGCGTGCTGCTGGCCAACGCCGGGCGACTCGACGCCGACACCGGCGCCAAGGCCAAGCTGCTGTCCACCGAGCTCGAAGGCCGCGTCATCGACCAGTGCCTGCAACTGCACGGCGGCGCCGGCTACATGGACGAATACCGCATCAGCCGCATGTACGCCGACGCGCGGGTGTCGCGCATCTTCGCCGGCAGCAACGAGATCATGAAGGAGATCATCGGGCGCGGGCTGGGGTTGGGCGAAAGGCGCAAGGCCGGCTGAAGACGGAAGATCGGCCCTGACGTTCACAGGCCGCCTCTCCTTGCGGAAGGCGGCCTTATCGGTGCCTGAACCGGATCAGGTTGAACCAGCCACGGCCGAGGGCTTCGATTTCGCATCGTCGCGGGCATCCTGCTCGTCCTGCAGCACCCGCCACAGCAGCTTGCCCGAGGCGCTGCGTGGCAGGGCCTCGACGAACTCGACCTGACGCGGCACCTTGTACACCGACATGTGTTCGCGGCACCAGGCGATGACCTGTGCCTCGTCCACGGTCCCCTGGAGCGCATCACGAAGCACGATGGTGGCCTTCACGCTTTCGCCCCGGTACGGATCCCGCGTGGCGATGATGCAGACCTCCTGCACGGCCGGATGGCGGTGCAGCAGCGCCTCGACCTCCGCCGGCCAGACCTTGAAGCCGCTGGCGTTGATCATGCGCTTGAGGCGGTCGGCCAGGGTGTAGTAGCCCTGCTCGTCCACCCGCCCCAGGTCGCCGGTGCGGAACCAGCGCACCCCATCGCGCTCGAAAAACGCCGCCGACGTGGCGTTGGCCTGGCGCCAGTAGCCGGCAAACAGCTGCGGCCCGTTCACGACGATCTCGCCGACTTCACCCGTGGGCAAGGGCTCCAGGGTGGTCGGATCGATCACCATCGCCCGGGTGCTGACGTAGGGGATGCCCAGGCACTGCCGGCGCGCGCCGCCGCGCGGGTTGCAGTGCGTGGGCGCGGCGGTTTCCGTCAGGCCATAACCCTCCAGGTACTCCAGCCCGAACTGTTCGCGCAGCCGCGTGGCCACGGCCTCGGGCATCGAGGTGCCGCCGCCGCCCACGTAGCTCAGGCTGGACAGGTCCCAGCGCTCCAGGTTCGGCGAGGCCAGCAGGTCGATCACCATCGTCGGGATGTTGGACCAGTGCGTGACACGCAGGTCCATGATGGCCTGAGCCGCCTGCTCGCGGTCCCAGCGCGGCAGCACCACCAGCGAACCGCCCGCGCGGATCGTCGCCAGCAGGCCCATCACCATGCCGGTGATGTGGAACAGGGGCACGACCACCAGCGTGACGCAGCCCGGCCCCATGCCGAGCCAGCCTTCGCCGGTCATCGCGTTGTGCAGCAGGCTGGCGTGGGTGTGCATGCAGCCCTTGGCCGCGCCGGTGGTGCCGCTGGTGTAGGGCAGAAGGGCCAGGTCCCGGCCATGAACCGCCACCTCGGAAGGCTCGTCGGCCTGGGCGATCAGGCCCCGCCATTCATGCACCCGCCCGTGCGCCAGCGAGGGACGCTCGTGCCGGGTCAGCAGCCAGCTTCGCCAGGGTGTGGGCCAACCCTGCGCACGGGATTCGGCGTCCTCCGGCAACGCTTCGGCCAGATCGAAGACCACCAGATGCTCCAGCCCCTGGCCTTGCGGCAGCGCGCTGCTGGCCCGGGCCATTTCGGCGGCGATGTCGCTGGACGCCAGTGCGCAGCGGGCGCCGGAGTCGAGGATGTAATGGTCCAGCTCGTCGGACTTGTTCATCGGGTTGACAGGCACCACCACGGCCCCCGCCCGCACGATGGCGTGAAAGGCCATGACAACCTGCGGACAGTTCTGCATGAACAGCAGCACCCGGTCGCCGAACTTCACCCCCAGGCGCTGCAGGGCCCCAGACAGGTGACGGGTCTCGCCGGCCAGTTGCGCCCAGGTCCAGTCGCGGCCCATGAAATGCAGGGCCCGCGCCTCGGGCTCGGCCTGGGCACGCCGGGCGAAGGCCTCCCACAGGGACTCATCGGGCACGTCCAGCGCATGCGGCACCCCCGCCGGCCAGACGGCGTGGTGCGGAGCGGCGGGGGGAGCGGGGTTCAGGAACACGTTCATGGTCGCGGACTTTCAAGAAGCGCTTTTAAGTCAACTTGCTTGACAACATTCTGTGCAAATCGGCCCACCCGCGCATCATGGTTAGCCCCCAGTGTTTCGCGTTCGTGGCTGGCGCAGCGAGTCAGGCGTTGGGGTTGGTGGCCTGGCCGGACCTCAGCGCCGCCAGCAGCTGGGCCCGGAGGTCCGGTCGCTCGGCAAAAGGATCGGAAGGGTTGCGGCCTTCCACGATGTCTTCCATGCGCGTGCGCACCGTGCCCAGGGCCTTGGGGTGGCTGAAGA
>CAYYCN010000011.1:0-52932 GCA_964470355.1 uncultured Sphaerotilus sp. | reverse complement strand
GTGCGGCGCTGCTTGCGCAGGATGTCGACGGTGCGGTCGATGGCCGCATCGTCCACGTCAGCGGCCACACGCTCGATTTCCAGGGCCGACAGGTCGCCCAGGACCACTTCGGGATAGACCTCGAAGGTGGCGTCGAACAGGACTTCGCCTTCGCCGGCGCCTTCCTTTTCGGAGATGTTGGGCACACCAGCCACGCGCAGCTTGGCTTCGGTGGCGGCCTGGGCGAAGGCGGAACCGACCTTGTCGTTCACGACTTCATACTGCACCGAATAGCCGTAGCGCTGGGCCACGACGCCCATCGGCACCTTGCCGGGACGGAAGCCGTCGAGCTTGACGGTGCGGGCGAGCTTCTTGAGGCGGGTTTCCACCTCGCTCTTGATGTCCTGGGCCGACAGGGCCAGGGTGATGCGGCGCTCGAGCTTGTCGAGGGTCTCCACAGTAACAGCCATGTTCTGAAACTCTTTCCGTTGTCGTGATCGGGAGGACCCGTGGTGCGCGGGGCCGGACTCGAACCGGCACGCCCGTGAAGGCGTCAGGACCTAAACCTGGTGCGTCTACCAATTTCGCCACCCGCGCGGTCTGTCTGGAGGACCGGCCCGAGGCTGATTGCCATCGGGTCCGGACGCCAGAATAGGGACGGGAGCCATCCAAGGTGGACAACTCCCGAACGATCCTGAAACTCTCTATTCTATCGTGATGCCGGCACATCCGATTCCCGCAACCGGAACCAGGCCGCATACATCGCCGGCAGCGCCAGCAAGGTCAGGGCGGTGGCGACGATCAGCCCCCCCATGATGGCCACGGCCATCGGCCCCCAGAACACGCTGCGCGACAGCGGGATCATGGCCAGCACGGCGGCGGCGGCCGTCAACACGATGGGGCGGAAACGCCGCACCGCGGCCTCCACCACGGCATCCACGGCTGGCACGCCACGTGCCCGGTCCTGCTCGATCTGATCGATCAGGATGACGGAGTTGCGCATGATCATGCCCATCAGCGCAATCACGCCCAGCAGGGCGACAAACCCGAACGGACGGTCCAGGGCCAGGAGTGCCGCGGCCACACCCGCAATGCCCAACGGCCCCGTGAGGAACACCAGCACGGCACGCGAGAAGCTCTGCAGTTGCAACATCAACAGCGTGAAGGTGAGGAACAGCATGACCGGCAGACCTGCCGCGATCGAGCCCTGCCCCTTGCTGCTCTCCGCCACCGCACCGGCAATCTCCAGGTGGTAGCCCGGCGGCATCCGGGCCTGCAACGCCTGCAAGGCCGGCCACAACTGCTTCGTCACCGTGGCCCCCTGCATGCCCTCGCGCACGTCGCCCTGGACGGTGATCGCGTACTGACGGCCCTCCCGCCAGATCACCCCGGGCTCCCAGACGTGGGACAGCTGCGCGATCTGCGCCAACGGCACGGGCACGCCTTGGGTCGTCGGCACGGTCGCGGAGGCCAGGTCGGCCACCGCCTCCCGCTCCGCCTCAGGCTGACGCAGGACGATGTCGATCAGCTTGTCCGCCTCCCGGTACTGGCCCACGGTCACACCGGACAGCAGCATTTGGGTGACCTGAGCCAGCGATTGGCTGGTCACACCCAGCGCCCGGGCCTTGTCCTGATCCACGTCCAGACGCACCCCCTTCACCGATTCGTTCCAGTTGTCGTTGACCCCCACCATGTCCGGACTCGCGCGCAGGATGTCCTTGGCCTGTTCGGCCCACGGTCGCAACACGGCGGGATCCGGCCCCACCACCCGGAACTGCACCGGATACGGCACCGGCGGCCCGCTGGCCAGCAGCTTGACCCGGGCGCGGACCTCCGGAAACTCGGTGGCCAGCAAGGCCGGCAGACGCTGCCGCAGCGCTTCGCGCTCCTTCAAGGACGTGGGCAACACCACCACCTGACTCACGTTCGACTGCGCGAAGATCTGATCCAGCGGCAGGTAAAAGCGCGGCCAGCCGCTGCCCACCCAGCTGGTCACCGACACCACGCCCGACTCCTGGCTCATCCGCTCCTCGAAGGCCTTGGCGACCCGCTCGCTGCTGGACACGGTCGAGCCCTCCGGCAGCCACAGGTCCACCACGATTTCCGGCCGACTCGAATCCGGGAAGAACTGTTGCTGCACCCGCCCCATGCCAGCCAAACCCAGCGCGAACACCCCGATCGTCAGACCCAGCGTCAGCCAGCGCCGGCGCACACAGGCCCGGACCCAACGCCGGAAGCGGGAATAGAACGGCGTGTCGAACAACTCGTGGGCCTGCGTTTCGATCCCTGCGGGCCGGGAGCGCAACAGCCAGGCGCCCAGATAGGGCACGAAATACACCGACACGATCCAGGAGATGAGCAGCGCCGCCGCCGTGACCGCGAAGATCGCAAAGGTGTACTCGCCCACGGTCGAGCGTGCCATGCCGATCGGCAGAAAACCCACCGCCGTGATGAGGGTGCCGGTGAGCATCGGCATGGAAGTGGCGTCGTAGGCGTAGGTGGCGGCATAGAGCTTGTCGTGCCCCTCCTCCAACTTGCGCACCATCATCTCGACGGCAATGATGGCGTCGTCGACCAGCAGGCCCAGCGCGATGATCAGCGACCCCAGCGAGATCTTGTGCAGGCCCACGCCCCACAGGTCCATCACGATGAACGTGATGGCCAGCACCAACGGGATGGTCAGCGCCACCACCAGCCCCGGCCGCACGTCCAGACGCAGCGGCTTGAAATGCAGGCCCAGGGACACGAAGCTCACCGCCAGCACCACGACGACCGCCTCGATCAGCACGCGGATGAATTCCCCCACCGAGCGACTCACGGCGTCGGGCTGGTTTTGGATCTGGCTGAGTTCCAGACCGACGGGCAGCGTGTCTCGCAACCGCCGGGTTTCCGCCTGGAGGGCCTGTCCCAGCGCGATGATGTCACCGCCCTTGGCCATGGAGACCCCGATCGCGATGACGGGCTGGCCTTGGTGACGCACCATCGTGGACGGGGGGTCGATGGTGGCCCGGCGCACGGTGGCGATGTCCGACAACCGCAGGGTGCTGGACACCCCGGTCTGGGGATGGGTGACGCGAATGGGCAGTTGCGCCAGATCCTCGACCCGCCTGAACGCGCCGTCCACCCGCAGCTGCAGGTTTTCCTCGCCGGAGTCGAAGACTCCAGCCGGTGCCACGGCGTTCTGGGCACCCAGTTGAGCCACCAGTTGGTTGAGGTCGACCCCCATCTGCGCGAGCCGACGCCCGGACACCTCGACAAACAGCTTCTCGGGCTGCACCCCGAACAGCTCCACCTTGGCCACATCGCGCACCCGCAGCAGCCGGGAGCGCACGTCCTCGGCCGCCACACGCAATTCTTCCGGGCTGTAGCCGTCCGCAGACAGCGCGAAGATGCTGCCGTACACGTCCCCGAAATCGTCGTTGAAGAACGGCCCCTGCACCCCGGCAGGCAGGGTGGCGCGCATGTCCCCGATGCGCTTGCGCACCTGGTACCAGACCTGCCCCACTTCCTTGGGCGGAGAACTGTCGCGGATCTGGAAGATGGTCACCGACACCCCCGGCTTGGTGTAGCTGCGGATGACGTCGGCGTAAGGCACCTCTTGGAGCGTGCGCTCAATCTTGTCGGTGACCTGCTCGGCCACCTGCTGCGCAGTGGCCCCCGGCCAGGTGGCTTGCACCACCATCGCCCGGAACGTGAACGGGGGATCCTCGTCCTGCCCCAGCTGGAAGTAGGCGGCAAAGCCCAGCACCATCAGCACCACCATCAGGTAGCGCGTGAGGGCGGGATGCTCCAGCGCCCAGCGCGAGACGTTGAAACGCGACCTCGGGGCGTCGTGGGTGTGGATCTTCATGGCAACTCCACGACCGCTCAACGGGAGGCGGCCGAAGCCGCGGGCACCGCAGCGGGCGGCAGGCGTCGCACGGTCTGGCCCGGTGTCAGCACATGCACACCCGCCGTCACCACCACTTCACCCGCCCGCAATCCTTGGCGAATCCGCGCCGTTGCCCCATCCACCCCCGCCAGTTCGACGACACGGCGCTGCACTTTTGACGTGGCCGGGTCCCACACCCATACCTGAGAATGTCCTGCCTGTTCGTGCACGGCCGTCGACGGCACGGTCCATCCCTCGACGGCCTCCGTCGGGGTCTGCGCCACCGTCACGGTGGCGGTCTGGCCCAAGCGGGCGGGGGCTTGGGCCGACAGCTCAGCCTTGACCAGGTAGGTCCGCGAGGCCGCGTCGGCGGCACCCGCCACCTCACGGACGGTGGCGGGCCAGCGCGCGTCCGGCTGACCCCACAGCGACACCGTCACCGCACCGGTCCGTCCGATCCGCGCCCGCCACTCCCCTTGCCGATCCTCCGGCACGGAAAACACGACGTCGCGGGCCCCGTCCCGGGCCCACCGAACCACCGGAGTGCCCGCTTGCACCACCGCCCCCGGCTCCACCAGCACCGCCGTGATCACGCCCGCGGCCTCCGCCGACAGTCGGGCGTATCCGGCCTGATGCCCCTGCACGCCCACCTGGGCCTGGGCCTGATCCAGCGTCGCGCGCGCCGCCTTCAGCGTGGCCTGACGCCGCTGCAGTTCCGCCTCACCGATGAACCCTTGGTCACGCAGGGACTGGTACCGCGCCAGATCCGCTTGCGCCAAGTCGAAACCCGACCGGGCCGAACGCCACGCGGCTTGCGCCGCCGCCTGTCCCAGCTGCAGATCGGCCGCATCCAGTTCGGCCAGCAATTCGCCCGCCCGGACCGAAGCCCCCAGCGTGGCCGGTCGCCGCACCACCTTCCCCCCCACTCGAAAAGCCAGCGGCGTCTCGGTGCGCGCACGCACCTCCGCCGCATAGGTTCGGCCGACCGGCGCCGCAGCCTGCCCGACCACCACGGTGCGAACCGAGCGAATCCCGTCCTCGTGTGGCGGCTCCTTCGAACATCCGGACATCAGCGCCAGCCCCAAAACCAGACCCCAGACGCCCCAACGGGCCCCCAGGAAACGGGAAGCGCGGTTCAGGGTCGGCAGGGTTGGGGTCATGAGAAATGGAATGCAAATGACTGACTGGTCAGTAATGTAAGAGGGTCGCCATCGGCATGTCAAACGCCCCGACCCCTTCAGGCCACCTGTCGATAATGGCGGCCAACATGAGCGTCGAGCACTACGAGAACTTCCCCGTGGCCAGCGTGCTGTGCCCACCGGCACTGCGGCCGACCATCGCCGCCATCTACTGGTTTGCGCGCACCGCCGACGACCTGGCCGACGAAGGCGACGCCCCGCCCGAGCGGCGCCGGACCGACCTCCAGGCGTACCGGGACGACCTGGACGCGCTGTATGAACGGCGGCCGCCGTCCACCCGCTGGACCGGCATCTTCGAGGCGCTGGACCGGGCCCGCGTGCGCCACGACCTGCCTCATGCCCCGTTGGCCGCCCTGCTCAGCGCCTTTCACCAGGACACGTTCCAACCCCACTATCCGGACATGTCCCGGCTGCTCGACTACTGCAACCGATCGGCCAACCCGGTCGGTCGATTGCTGCTGCACCTGTACGGTGTCTCAGACGACGTGTCCCTGCGGGAGTCCGACGCCATCTGCACCGCGCTGCAGTTGATCAATTTCTGGCAAGACCTGAGTGTCGACCTGCCCCGCCGGCGCCTGTACGTGCCCACGGACTGGGCCGACCAACACGGGGTGTCCATCTCCGACCTGCTGGATCAGCGGGAATCGGCTTCGACGCGCCAGTTGGTGCGGGCCCTGTCGACGCACGCCCGGGACACCATGATCCGTGGGCAGAACCTGCCCCTGCGCCTGCCCGGACGCGCCGGATGGGAGTTGCGGCTGGTCGTCCAGGGCGGTCTGCGCATCCTGGACCGCATCGACGCACTGGACGGTGCCACGCTCCTTCAACGGCCCCGAGTCGGGAAGATCGACCTCCTGCCCATGCTCTGGCGCGCCTGGCGCATGGCTGCGCATGCGCGCTGAAAGCCAGGCGCCATCGCACGCCCGCCCCCCCCCCTGATGTGAACCCACGGGTGGGCCGTCACAGGAACCGCGGCCGGTGCTGCGACAATCGCGCCCGCCAACGCCGCATCACATGACGCCCGAACAATACGTCCAGGACAAGGCCGCCAAGAGCGGCTCCAGCTTCTACTACGCCTTCCTGTTCCTGCCCCCGCCACGGCGGGCAGCGATCACGGCGTTCTATGCCTTCTGCCGCGAGGTGGACGACGTCGTGGACGAGACCTCCGACCCCAGCGTGGCCGCCGCCAAGCTGGCTTGGTGGCGTCAGGAGGTCCACAAATCGTATGGCGGCACGGCGGAACATCCGGTGATGAAGGCCCTGATGCCGCACACCGACGAGTTCCGCATCACGGCCGCCCACCTTCAGGCCGTGATCGACGGCTGCGAGATGGACCTGACGCAGACCCGCTACCTGGACTACCCAGGCCTGAAACGCTACTGCCACCTGGTGGCGGGCATCGTCGGCGAGGTGGCGGCCTCAATCTTCGGCCAGACCGATTCGGCCACCACGGCCTACGCGCACCGCATGGGCCTGGCCTTCCAGCTCACCAACATCATCCGTGACGTGGGCGACGACGCCCGGCGTGGCCGTGTCTATCTGCCGATCAACGAACTGCAGCAATTCGACGTCAAGGCTCACGAAATCCTCAACCGCGTTTACAGCGAGCGTTTCACCGCGCTGATGCGTTTCCAGGCCGAACGGGCCCACCAGACATACGACGAAGCCCTGGCCCTGCTGCCGGACGCCGACCGTCGCGCCCAGCGCCCCGGCCTGATGATGGCAAACATCTACCGCACCCTGCTGCGCGAAATCGAGGCCGGAGAGTTCCAGGTGCTGCACCAGCGCATCTCGCTGACGCCCGTGCGCAAACTATGGATCGCGATGCGCACCAACATGCGCGGCCGCTGAGCGCCCAACTGGCCGTTCTGCCCCACCCGCCCCCGATGGACCCGGACCCTCGCCCGAGCCGGCCGCCTCAACAGCGGCGCGTGGCGGTCATTGGCGCTGGCTGGGCCGGACTGGCCGCCGCCGTGAGGGCCACGCACCTCGGACACGCCGTGACCCTGTACGAGATGGCCCCGCAGGCCGGAGGCCGGGCCCGCAGCCTGCCTGCCGATGCCGAAGGTCGCCGCTTCGACAATGGGCAGCACATTTTGATCGGCGCCTATCACGCCACGCTGGACCTGATGCGCCAGGTGGGCGTGGATCCGGAAACGGCCCTCCTGCGCCTGCCGCTGTGTCTGCTGGATCAGAACGGCCGGGGTTTGCGCATGCCGCCGGGTCCCCCGGTGCCCGCGTTCGTGAGGGCGGTCTGGGCGATGCACCACTGGCGCTGGCGGGACCGGCTGGCCTTGCAAGTGGCCGCCACCGGCTGGATGGTCCGAGGCTTTCGCTGTGATCCGGCCTGGACCGTGGCTCGGCTGACCCACGACCTGCCCCCAGCCGTGCGGGCCGAGCTGATCGACCCGCTGTGCGTGGCAGCCCTCAACACGCCCGCCAGCGAGGCCAGCGCCCAGGTCTTCCTGCGCGTGCTGAAAGACGCCCTGTTCAGCGGCCCAGGCTCCAGCGACCTGCTCATCCCGAAGCGCCCCCTGGCCGAGCTGTTGCCGGAGCCGGCCTGGCAGTGGCTCGGCCAGCAGGGAGCCTCATGCCACCTGAATCACCGGGTCCACGCCATTGATCCGGACGGCCGGGTGGATGGGGTGCCCTTCGACCGCATCGTGCTGGCCTGCTCAGCCGTGGAAGCGGCCCGCCTGACGGCGGACATCCACCCGTCGTGGTCGGCCATCGCCCGGCAATTTCGCTACGAACCGATCATCACCGGCTACCTGAAGGTGGCCTCTGCCCCCCTGCCCGCCCCAATGCTGGCGCTGCAGGAAGGTCCCGATGCCCCCGCCCAGTTCGCGTTTGATCATGGGCAACTGGGGGGCACGGCAGGGCTTCTGGCGCTGGTGGTCAGCGGGGCGGCGCCCTGGATGGCGCAAGGCACCCCGGCCACGCGGGACGCACTGGTCCGACAGGTCCGGGACCTGCTCGCCCCGCCCCTGAACGCAGATTCGGCCCTCCCCCAGATGCTGCTGCAGGTGTGCGAGAAACGGGCGACCTTCCGTTGCACGCCGGGCCTGGCCCGACCGGAAGCCTTCGTCTCCGAACGCATCCGCGCAGCGGGAGACCACGTGCAAGGCCCCTACCCGGCCACGCTGGAAGGCGCGGTCCGCAGCGGCCAGGCGGCCGTGGACGATCTGCCATGACCCCTCACGGCTCCTGCCGCACCCGCCAGAACGTGGCGAACCGAGGCAAGCCCTTGGAGGTCCACCCTCTGAACCGATAGGTCACGCGTGTGCCCAGCGGCGGAGGGGCCATGCGCTGGGCATCGGTCAAGCCGCTGCCCAATGCAAACTCGCGTCCGGCCGGATCCCGAACCCTCAGGGCACCGACCCGTCCGGCGTGGCGCCCCCGTCCTGGCAAGTAGGCGATGACTGTCGCTTCGTCGTCCTGCCAAGGCTTGAGTCGGAGCAGCTCTGGTCGGCGTCCGGTCAGATAGGGCGCATCGGCCAGATGCAGCATCAGGCCCTCCCCGCCGAGCCGAAGCACCTCATCGTGCCAGGCCTGCACCTGCCGAGGATCAAGCAGTTGGCGCTGTTCGGCCGGTCGCCAAACAGCACCCCCATGTCGCCGGTGCAAGGTCGCCAGCCAAGCCACCCGCTCGCGGAACGTGCCAGGCGCCTCGGGCGCCTCGTACACCACGTAGCGAACATCGGCCCAGGCAGACGCCGAAGCACCGTGGGTTCGCGTCAGCGCCGACACCTGCTCAAAACGCCCACGCCCCATCCACAGTTCGCCATCGAGTGCCTGTCTGGGCAGGTGCTTCAGCCACTGTGGCGGCGGCTCCAGACCCGCACCACTGCGCGTGCGCATCGAATGCCCGTCCCAGAACGCCCGCACCCCGTCGAGTTTCTCGCTGACCAGATACCGAGCGGGGTCGAGCTGCCGCAGGTCGGGGGCATCCTCAGCCAGGAGCAGTGGCAAGCCCCTGGCCTGCATCGGCGCCGCGGCCACCGCGCCCCCCATGAACAGCAGCCGGGCCAAGGACCACCTGGATGCCCAACCCGTCGCCATGGCGGCGACCCCCAGATTTCGACGATGACGATTCAAGCGGCCTCCTGATGGCGCGACCCCTCCGTGGGTCCGCACGAGACAGCTTAGGCGGCCTCTCCGGAACACCCCATCGCCCGGAAGAGGGCCCTCCACGTTCCGCCCCACCTTCTTGGCGCCCCTTCATGGGGGCCGTCCATCATTCACGCTCCGGAGCGATGTGCTCTGCATAGTCGACCAGCGCACCCAGGATCTCGTGGGCCCGTTCGTCGTCTTCCCGGGACTCCATCAACCGATCGATCTGGTCGAGATAGCCCTGCAACGGGGGGTGCCCCGGGGCGCCGTCGTGCAGCCGCGCCGAGCGGAAGGCCTCCCAACGCTGTCGCTCGTCCTCCCTCAGGCTCCCGGGATGGTTGCGCGCCCGAAACCGGAACAGCAACTCCTCCAGTCGACCATCCTGAAAGGACGGCGGATGCGGATCGCAACGCGCCGCCAGTTCAGGCCCCGACAGCCCCCCCAGGCGCTGCAGCGTGCGCCGGTCCTCCTGCCCGAGAAATCCGCCGTACAGGTCCTCATCGACATCCGCACTGGCACCCGGAGCCGGCCGAACAAACACCTCGGGCCACAAGCCCGCCAAGCGAGCCCCTTGCCGGGCCAGGAGATCCGCATGTCGGTGAACCGCCTCCAGATCCACCGGCCAGCGCTGCGCCCCAGGCCCCTCCAGCACCTTCAGGTTCCCGATGACCACCGGCGCCCGGTTGATGTGAACCGTCTTGATAGGCAGCCGCGTCACCCCTTCCGGAAGGTCTTCGGCCCGGGTGTACAGGCGCTGGCGGACTTGCTCGAAAGACAAGGAAAACAACTCGGCCGGATCGTGCACCAGATCCCAGACGATCACCTCGTTTTTGTGCGTTGGGTGTGGCGCCAGCGGCCACACCACGGCCATGCAGCCGCGCTCGGTGCCGTACATCCCGCTGATGTGGAGGAACGGGCGCCCCACGCCGATCTCGGCCAGCACGGCGTCCTTGCTGCGCAACTTCAGGCAGAAATCGAACAGGCGCGGCTGGTGTTGACGGATCAGGCGAGCCAGGGCGATCGTGGCGCGCACGTCCGACAGCGCGTCGTGCGCCGCATCGTGCGCCAGGCCGTTGGCCGCACTCAGGTGCTCCAGCTTGAACGACGGCCTGCCGTCCTCGTGGGTCGGCCACTCGATGCCTGCCGGGCGCAGGGCCCAGGTGCAGCGCACCACGTCGAGCAGGTCCCAGCGACCGCATCCGTTCTGCCATTCGCGGGCGTACGGATCCATGAGATTGCGCCAGAACAGGTGCCGCGTGACCTCGTCGTCAAACCGCAGCGTGTTGTAGCCCACACCAACGGTGCCGGGCCGGGCCAGTTCAGCCTCGATGCAACGGGCGAATTCCACCTCCGGCACCCCCTGCTCCAGACAGGTCTGCGGCAGGATGCCCGTCAGCAGACAAGCCTCCGGACTGGGCAGAAAATCGGGAGCCGGCTGGCAGTACCACATCACCGGCTCGCCGATCTCGTTCAGTTCCGCATCCGTGCGGATCCCGGCGAACTGCGCCGGCCGGTCTCGGCGAGGGACGTTTCCAAACGTTTCATAATCGTGCCAGAAGAAGGTCAGTGCGCTCATCCGAGCAACATACCTCAGTTCCCGCGAATTTCCGGCACACCCAGACGTGGGGCGCGGCTGAAGATGAACCGGATTCGCGCCGACAATTCCGTTGTTCTATCCCCCGGCAGAGGGCTCACCGAGTGGGCTCTGCTGCGCTCTCAGCGAGGAAACCTGACTCCATGAAAATCACAGTCATCGGCACCGGCTATGTGGGCCTGGTCACGGGCGCGTGCCTGTCGGAAATGGGCAACCACGTCCTGTGCCTGGACGTGGACCCGGCCAAGATCAAGATCCTGCACGACGGCGGCATCCCCATCCACGAGCCCGGCCTGCTCGAAGTCGTGCGCCGCAACGTCGCCGCCGGCCGCCTGGAATTCACCACCGACATCGAACGCTCGGTCGCCCACGGCACCCTGCAGTTCATCGCCGTGGGCACGCCCCCCGATGAAGACGGCTCGGCCGACCTGCAATACGTCACCGCCGCCGCGCGCAACATCGGCCGCCTGATGACCGACTTCAAGGTCGTCATCGACAAGTCCACCGTGCCCGTGGGCACCGGCGACAAGGTCAAGGCCGCCATTGAGGACGAACTGGCCAAGCGCGACGTCAAGCTCGACTTCGCCGTGTGCTCCAACCCCGAGTTCCTCAAGGAAGGCGCGGCCGTGGCCGACTTCATGCGCCCGGACCGCGTGGTCGTGGGCGCCGAGGACGAGCGCGCCATCCTGCTGATGAAGGCGCTGTACCAGCCCTTCGTGCGCAACCGCGACCGCCTGATCATCACCGACATCCGCTCGGCCGAGTTCATCAAGTACGCGGCCAACTGCATGCTGGCCACGCGCATCAGCTTCATGAACGAGATGAGCCGCCTGGCCGAGAAGGTCGGCGCCGACATCGAGATGGTGCGCGTGGGCATCGGCTCGGACCCGCGCATCGGCACGCAGTTCCTGTACCCCGGCGTAGGCTACGGCGGCAGCTGCTTCCCCAAGGACGTCAAGGCCCTGGCCATGATCTCCGCCGAGAACGGCATGCCCAGCAAGATGCTGGCGGCCGTGGAAGACGTCAACGAAGAGCAGAAGATGGTGCTGGTGCACAAGGTCGTGGCCAAGTACGGCGAAGACCTGTCGGGCAAGACCTTCGCGATGTGGGGCTTGGCGTTCAAGCCCAACACCGACGACATGCGCGAGGCCCCGAGCCGCGTGATCATCGGCGAGCTGCTCAAGCGCGGCGCCAAGGTGCAAGCCTACGACCCGGTGGCCAAGGACGAAGCCGCACGCGTGATGGCGGGCTGGGAAGGCCTGAGCTACGCCGAGTCGTCGATGGGCGCGCTCGAAGGCACGGACGCACTGCTGATCGTGACCGAGTGGAAGGAATTCCGCACACCGGACTTCGACGCCATCCGCGACGCGGTGGCCGACAAGGTCGTGTTCGATGGCCGCAACCTGTACGAGCCGGCGCTCATCCGCTCGTTCGGCGTCGAGTACCACTCGATCGGCCGCGGCTGACCTCTTGCGAAGGGGGCCGGCTCCGTGCCGCCCCTGCGCTGAGGCGCTCGCCGACGGCGCGCCGGCACAAAAAAAGGACGGCCACGCCGTCCTTTTTCATGGGTCCTCGAAGGCCTGTCAGCGCAGGTAGGCCTGACCGAAACACGACACGGTGTTGACCTTGTAAGAGTACGACTGCGAGGTCAGCTTGCTGGCGTCGCGCTCTTCGTGCGTCAGCCCGCAGCCCAGGTCCACGTTGCGCAGAATCGAGTAGGTCATCTGCAGTGAGGCCGACTGGGTGGAATCGTCGGTGGACGTCACGACGCCCCCGCCTTCCAGGGTCCGCTGGGCGTAGGCCAGGTTGGCGTTGAAACGGATCTTGCCCGTCGGCTGCCAGGTGCCGCGCAACGACAGCACGTTGCGCATCACGCTGTCCGCGTCGGCGTAGATCGACACCGGCAACGACGGATCGTCCCGGCCCCCCACGCTGGTGTCCCGCGACAGCGACACGCCCAGGCTCGTCTTGCCCGTGACAGCCCAATCCCACCCCAGGGATCCCGTGAACCCGTTGATGTCGTTCACACGGGTCGAGGTGTGCGTCTCGTTGGTGTGCGCGAGGCGGGCGTTCAGCGTGCTTTCGCCGGTCAGACGCAGGAAGCTGCTGACCTCGATGTCGTTGCGCTTGATGTCGTCTTCATTGCCGACGGTGCGGTCGAAGTACGAACCTTCGGTGCGGCGCAGGCCCAAGCGGACGTTCCAGTCCGGCGTGGGTCGATAGGTGACCCCTCCGTCGTAGGAGTGCTGCCGCAGGTTGGAGCCGGCGTAGGCGGCGTTCGAGTACTTGTTGCGCTGCGTGGAGACGCCCGCATCGAACGACCACATCGTCACCACACCCAGGCGCGCCACAAAAGCCGCGTTGTCGATGCGCAGGGTGTTGCGGCCGCTGCTCGTCAACGAGGTGTCCTGATACAGCGACTGGCGCGAGCCGACCGACAGCGTGCCCGACAGGCGCTCGATGGTTTCCCAATCGAGGGCCCCACGCAGGTCGTAGTCGGTGTTGTTGTATTCGCTGTGGTCGCTGTAGCGGTTGTAGTTGGTCGACAGCGTGGCGCGCAAGCGCTGGCGGCTGAAGGGCTGGTCCAGCCCGGCCAGCAGGCCCGTCGACGAGATCACGTCGCTCTGCTCGGCACCGTCCGGGGCCTTGCGGATGTTGCTGTCGGACTTGAAGGCCTGCGAGATCCCGATGTAGTACGGGCTGGTCTCGGCCTGAGCCCACGTCGAGGCGGCCAGGGATGCCGCCAGGACCAGACCCTTGACGGCCAGGGACGAAACGGAGGAGTGGTGCATGGACATGGGCTGGATCGGGGGGCCGCCGGACGGATCCGGCCACACTCACCCAGTGGATGGAGATCCCCCATTTTGAATCAAGCCACCGCCCGTGCTCCCCCGCGTTGCTTACAAAATGAAAACCTTCGCACACGGACCACGGATTCGGGGGTCAGGAAATGCAGGTTCGGTTCTTGCCAGCCCGCTTGGCTTCGTAGAGGCCTTCATCGGCACGCTGCAGCGCCGACTCCAGCGCCTCGCCCGGGCGATAGAGCGTCACGCCGGCCGAGAACGTCACGAAGGTCTGGTTGCCCTCGTACATGAACAGCGAAGACGACAGGTGGCGCTGCACCCGCGTCAGCACCGTCTGGGCCTCCGCCACCTCGGTGTCGCGCAGAAGCACCACAAACTCCTCGCCGCCATACCGGGCCAGTGTGTCGCTCGGCCGCAAGGCCTCGGTGACTTGGCTGGACAGGAACTTCAAGGCCTCGTCACCCGTCTGGTGGCCCATGGTGTCGTTGAGCTTCTTGAAGTTGTCGATGTCGAGGATGCCGATCGACAGCTGGATCTCGCCACGCTCGACCCGCGCCTTTTCCACCTCGAAGTGGGTCAGCAGGCCGCGGCGGTTGGCAATCTGCGTCAACTGGTCGGTGCTCACCTCCTGGGACAGGCGACGCAGCTCGCCTTCCAGCGTCTGGATGCGCTCGCTCAGGGCGGAGGCTCGGGCGTGCTCGGCGTGCAGACGTTCGGTGGTCTGGGACACGAGGCCATGCACGGTGCGGGTTTCCTCGACCATCTCGCGCACGACACCCGCCAGCCCCTCCAGGCTGTCGGCCTGGCCAATGACCTGGGCGTAGCGGCCCACGCTGTCACTGAACCGACCGGTGTGCTCGCCCAGGGAGCCCAGGTCCTGCAGCATCTGGTGGATGAGTTGTTTGAGCGCTTGCTGGGCCTCGGCGCGCTCCTGCCGCAGCTGTTGCTGACGCAGGCGGGTGCTGCGCAGCAGATCGCTGACGGCGCTGATGCTGCGGGGCGTGAGGCCCAGCGCCATGTGATCACGCATGGCAAGGCATTGGCCCTCGACCCAGGAATCGTCCTCAGAGAGTTCGCCCAGACCGTCGGTGAGCTCCGTCACGAGCCCCGTCACCTGGGCCACGAGGTGGTGGCGCAGTTGCAGGACCCGGCGCACTTCTTCACAGGTCGACTCCAGCTCGGCCAGATCTCCACGCAAGGCCGGCTGGGACATCCAACCCGCCGCCACCGCCTGGAACCGCTGCCCGACCTCCTGGGCCCGCGGATCGTCGTGAGGCAGGGCATCGCACACGGTGTCCTGGAGGGTTCGCACCACCTCGCTCCAGGTGTCGGCGCCGAGGTCCGCAGCCGTGCCGCTCACCTGGCCCGTCTCCCCGGCCGCGACCCCAAGACCGGACTCGGTCGAAGCCCCGCCGTCCGGCGAAGCCGGCTCCAGCGGGGAATCGGACGTCAGTTGAGCGACCGCTTCATCCACCGCGGCACAGGCCTGCGCCGCCCCTTCAACGGGAGCGTCCGCCTCCACGGGAGAGTCGGTGGATTCGGCCGACGGGTCGCTCCACGACGCCAGCAGCTGGCGCAACCGCTGCTGCAGGCGCTGGAGATCCCCCCGGCTGGAAGTCAGCACGTGATTCAGGCTTTCCTTCTTGCGGCCCATCGGCCACAGGCGACTGCCCCGCTCCATCTGCCGCACGGTCTGGTCCACCAGATCTGCCCACGCCGCGCCCTGCGCAGCACTGCTGGGCACCTTGTGGTCCACGAGGCGCTGCAGGTCCTGCCAACGCTCGGTGTGCAGCGCCTGAATCAGCTCCTGCCGGTCGTCGCCCACCGGAAGCAGGCGGGCGGCCAGGGTTTCCAGGGCCATCTTGGCCACCCCGATCAGGGGTTCCGACGGCTCAGCCCCCCCCTCCTCGCGCCAGGCCCGCGCGTAATTCTGGGGTGTGGGCTCCAGGCGAGACAACGCCAGACGTTTCAGTGTGGCTTTGGCCAGTTCGGCGTTGGACGGCGTGGCGGTCTTGTTCATGTCGTCAGGATGGCATGGGGGCCCGGCGTTCAACCGGGGGAATACGCAGGATTCGAGGTGCCTTTCCGCCGTTTCCTCCGCCTGCAGCGGCTTCGACCGAACCCGATGGTTCAGGCCCGGAGCGGCAGCCCCCGGCCCCTGAACTGGTTCACCAGCCAGTGCGTGAGGCACTGCGCCTCCAGCGGACGGGTGAAGAAAAAGCCCTGCATCGTGCTGCAACCGAGGCGGTGGAGCACCTGCCGCTGCCGCTCGGTCTCGACCCCTTCGGCGATCACGCGCAGGCCAAGCGACCTCGCCAGGGCGATGATGGCGGTGACCACGGCAGAGCTCTGTTCGGTGCTGCCCAGATCCCGCACGAAGGAGCGGTCGATCTTGAGTTCGCTGATGGGCAACTGGGTCAGGTAGGCCAGCGAGGAATAGCCGGTGCCGAAGTCGTCGATGGAGATTTCCACACCGCTTTGCGTCAGGCGCTGCAGCACCGGCATCACGTCCTGCAAGTCCTTCATCAGGCCCGTTTCGGTGATTTCCAGCTCCAGCGCCCGCATCGGCACACCGTGCAGGGCCGCGTTCTGCCGGATGGACTTGACGAGGTCACAGCGCTCGAAGGCCACGCTCGGCAGGTTCACGGCCACCGACAGGTCCAGGCCGGCCACGTCTCGCCACAGGCGCACCTGGCGGGCGGCTTCCCTCAGGGCCCACTCGCTCATCGGCACGATCAGTCCGGTTTCCTCGGCCAGGGGAATGAACTCGGCGGGGGCCACCAAATCGGCGCCACGCTGCCAACGCATCAGGGCCTCGACACCGACGATGCGTGTGGCCCCGACCTCGACCTTCGGCTGGTAATGCAGCACCAGCTCGCCTCGTTCGACGGCCTTATAGAGATCGCTCTCCAGGCGCAGGCGTTCGCGGCTCTGGCGCGACAGCTGAGGACGGTACACATGCGTGGCATTGCGGCCCGCTGCCTTGGCCGCATACATCGCCACGTCGGCATTGCGCATCAGGTCGAGCACGCTGTCGCCATCACGGGGGTACACAGCCACCCCCACACTGGCGGTCACGAAATACTCCACCCCCGCCAGTTCCACCGGTGCGCGCAGGGCGGCGAGCATGCGCTGCGCCACCTCGTGTGCCGCGTCCTCGCTCTCGACCTCCGGCAGCAGCGCCACAAACTCGTCGCCCCCCAGGCGCCCCACCGACTCCAGCAGCGCATGGGCATGGGGCAGCACAGCTTCAGGACTGCCCTCGACCAGCAGGTCGTTGTGCATCACGCAAGCCGTGAGCCGGCGAGCCAGCGTCACCAGAAGCTCGTCCCCGACGCTGTGGCCCAGCGTGTCGTTGACCACCTTGAAGCGGTCCAGGTCGATCAGCAGCAGTGCGCAGTGGTGTCCCAGCCGACGCGAATGGTCCAGCGCGCACTCCACCCGCCACATGAGCTGGCGGCGGTTGGGCAGGCCGGTCAGCGCATCGAAGTTGGCCAGCTGCACGATCTTGTCCTCGATCATGCGCCGATCGGTCACGTCCTGGATCACGCCGGTGTAGGCGATGAGCTGGCCCGCGACGTCGAATTCCGGTTCCGCCTCGATGTGGATGACCCGCTTGCGCCCGTCGGGCAGTTGCATCGCGCAATCCGTGTCCAGTACGGTGGCGTGGTGCCAGACGCTGCGCAGCAGGCCGACCATGCGGGTGCGCTCGCGGCGCTGCAGCAGGCGCAGAACGCTGCGAAGCTCCCCCCGCGGACGCAGCGCATGCCCCAGCACGCGCAGGGCTTCAGGCTCCAATCGAACCTGCGGCCGCTGGTGCTGACGCCACTCGAAACTGCCCATGCGGGCCAGGTCCTGCGCCCGAGCCAGACGGGTGCGGCTGCGCTCCAGTTCGGCATGGGTGTTGGACGTGCGCACCAAGTGCCGCAAGCGACCGGCCAGCAGGCTCCACTGCTCCGAGCGCACGAAGTAGTCGGTGACCCCTGCTGCGTAGGCGTGCTCGATCGAGGCCTCGTCCTGCAGACCGGTGAGCATCAGGATGGGCAAGCCCGCCAAGCCCGGCGTGGCCCGCACCCGTTGGCTGACCTCAAAACCGTCCATCCCGGGCATGCAGGCGTCCAGCACCAGCACGTCTGGCCGCACGCGGCCCAGCACGTCCAACAGGGTGTCTGGGCGGTGGAACGTCTCCACCTCAAACCCTTGCGCGCGCAGGGCGCGCGCCGTGAGGTACAGCTGGTCGACGTCGTCATCGACCAGCATCACGCGGTGAAGGGCGGCATCAAGCACCCCACCCGGATGAGGGGTCGAGATCAGGAGCCGCGGATCACACGACACGGCGCAGACACGTGAGGACGGGACACAGGGTCATTCTGAAGGAGTGGACGTTTCACCGTGCGTCGGAACCCCAAGCCCGAAGTGGAGTTCCTGACACCCCCGTCCACTTCGTCACGAGATACGTCACGGGCTGTAACCAGCCCCTTCGCACCGCCACGCCCGTCGGTCGGCTTCGTGCAATTAGTCCGATCCTCGGGGGACACGACAGCCCGGCCACCCACACGACCCCCGATCTGAAAAAGTCGCTATCTACAATCGTTCACATGTCCCTGGATCGCGCCCCTTTTGAACCGACCCGGCCGCTGGAGCGGCCGCAGCCGGGGCTGGGCGGGTCTGCACCCCGATCGGGTCCGGGCCGGATCCTGCCCATCGTGTCGGGCATGGGTCTGCTCCTGGGCACCAGTGCCCTGGCCCCTCGTCTGCCCTTGGGCAATGTGACCTGGCTGGTTTTGCTGATCCTGTCGGCCACCGGCTTGGCCTGGAGCTGGCGCCTGCGCGACAAACCCGCCGCAACGGCCTCGACCGAGGCGGCTGCGGCCACCGCCCCCTGCGAGACGCCGTGCGGAGACCCGACGCCACCGGTGCCCGCCCCCCCACCTCCGTCCCCCTCGCCCACACTGGCCGCCGCCCCGATCGCCCCGTCCCCGATCGCCGTCGCGGAAACCGAAGAGCGCGAGGCCATGATGTACGCGGTGTCGCACGACCTGCGCGCGCCCATCCGGGTGATCGAAGGTTTCACCCGCATCGTCCAGGAGGACTACGGCCACAGCCTCGACCGGGTCGGCAAGGATCACCTGGAGCGAGTGCTGGGTGCGGCTGCGCGCATGAACGGGATGATCGATTCGCTGCTGGCGCTGTCACACCTGAGCTCGCAGCCCCTGGAGCGCCGCCCGGTGGACCTGAGCGCCATGGCCGCCGAAATCCTTGACGAGTTGGCCCTGCCCCACCCTGAGCGCATGGCAGAGGTCCGCGTACAGCCGGGACTGCTGGTCGACGGCGATCCGACGCTGCTGCGCCGCCTGATGGAAAACCTGCTCGCCAACGCCTGGAAGTACAGCGCCCGGCGCGCCCGAACCTGCATCGAGTTCGGGGTCGTGAAAGAGTCAGACGAGATGCGCTACTTCGTGCGAGACAACGGCGCCGGCTTCGACATGAGGTTCGCCAACCGCCTGTTCGGTGCGTTCCAGCGCCTGCACAGTGCCAGCGAGTACAGCGGCACCGGTGTGGGTCTGGCCTCAGCGCAGCGCATCGTTCGGCGACACGGAGGCCGCATCTGGGCCGAGTCCGCCGTGGACGAAGGCGCCACGTTCTATTTCACTCTGCAGGGTCCGCCTCACTGAACCCTCGGGGGACCGGCTGCCGTCCCCCCGGGAACTGGGCCGTCCGTGCCTCAGAGGTCGGAAGGCAATGCCAGTTGCTCAATGGCGCCCACCATCGCGGCGCAGGTGGCTTCCAGCGTCCGGCCCTCCTGTCGGGCCAACCGCTCCAGACGCTCCAGGGCCGGGCCCCGGGCCAGCGAGTAGCGGTGCATGAGCACCCCGATGGCGATCGGCACGACCTGATCCACGGACCGCACGACCGGTGCTCGCGCCGGAGCCGGCACGGGCGCCGGTGAGGCGTAGGCAAAAGGAGGCGCCCGCCGGGGCTCATGGCCAGCAACCGGACCGGGCGAAACCGGAGCCGGCCCCCCCGCCCCCATCCCGGGACGCTGCCCGGACAGGGCTTGGGCATGGGCCTGACGCACCACCGGCACGATCTGCCCGACATCCAGCGGCTTGACCAGGTAGGCCAAGGCCCCGAGTGCCCGGATCTGGGCCAGCGTCGCCTCGTCGGAAAACGCCGACAGGAACATGAACGGGATCTGCAGGTGGTCTCGCAGGTAGGCCGCCACGTCAAATCCGCTCATGCCATCCATGCGGATGTCGAGCAAGGCCAGTTCCGGCCGGTGCTCCCGGGCCAGCAGGATCGCATCGTCACCGTTGTCGGCGTCGATCACGTCGAAGCCAGCCTGCGTCAGGCCATGCACGAGTGTCGCCAACACCAGGCGGTCGTCATCGACCACCAGCAAGCGACCGGCACCGGTCCGCGGGTTCGGGCTCTGGGGAGAAGGAGGCACGGCAAACGTCATCCGGGTCAAGGTCCGACTCAGGCTGCCACGGCGGCAACCTCTTCATTCTGCGTCACGCGCACCACCACCGGAGCGCTGAGGACGATGGAGGCCACCACCTGTTCACCCAACTGCTCGATGTCGAGGGCGGCGTTGCGGCGCGGCAGCAGCGCACGGACCAGCCCCAACCCCGACACGGCCGCGGGCCGGTGCTCGATGCGGAAGCCCGGCGACAACTGCCCACGGTTCGAAATCTCGACCTGGACCCCCTTGTCGAGCAAGGCCAGGCGACACGAGATCGCCGAGCCCCCCGGGCTGTGCTTGATGGCGTTGGTCAGCAATTCGTTGAGCGTGAGGGCGATGGGGATGGACTCGGCCTCGGGCAGCGACCACTCGCGCGCGGGTCCGGTCCCGTCCACCGACAGTTCGATGGTGCGGCCGAAGGTCCTCTGCACCGACTGGGCGATGGCTTCCACCACCGAGCGCACCTTGAGCGGCCCGATCTTGCCAACCTGCAGCCCGTAGACCTGCGCAATCGCCTGCACCTGCCCAACCACTTCGGAAATGACGGCCTGCACCTCCGGGCGGCGCGCCCCCACCTGCTGCAAAAGACCCGCCACACCTTGCAGGTTGTTCTTGATGCGGTGGTGCACTTCCTGCACCAGCATTTCGCGCTGGGAAATCGCGGCTTCCAGCTCGGCCCGCTGAGCCGCCCGCTGCGCCGTGACGTCCGAGGCCACCATCAGGATCTGCGTGACCCGTCCGGCCACGCGGGTGAGCGGCAGATAGCGCGCATCCCACACCTGCACGCCATGCTCAGGTGACTCGAACACGTATTCACGGTGGGTGACCGCTTCGGTCGCGTGGAGCACGGTCTGCAGGTCGGTCCGCACCCGCGCAGCCTGTTCTGCCGAATAAAGATGCTCGGGCAACCGGCCGATGGCCTGATCGGCGTCCACCCCGCTGAGGGCCGCGGCCACACGGTTGAGCTGCAGCACGGCCAGGGTGCGGGCGTCGTACAGCGTGATGGCCATGGGCGCGACCTCGATGATGCGCTGCAGCGACGAACGCGCCTCCGCAATGCGGGCCTCGGCCTGCCGGCGCTGCTCGATGTCCATGAGCGCGTAGGTCAGCTCCCGGTTGCCACTGGCCCCGACCGTCGCCACGGCATTGCCCACCACCCAGAAGTTGCGCCCGTCACGGCCTTGCACGCGGCACTCGAACTTCACCGCCTCGCCATCACGCAGTTCTTCGAACAGCTTGAGGCTGTGGTGGAACGGATGCTGGCCGTCCCCGCTGGCCACGGCCGCCAACGGCTGGCCCAGGAAATCCCCCAGATCACCGTCGAACATGCGCCGCGCAGACCGGTTGAGCCAGGTGATGGCCCCTTGCGGGTTGACGGTCACGATGCCCACCAGCACGGAGTCCAGCACCGCCCGGTTGCGGTCGGCCTGCTGCCCCAGCACCTGGGCCATCTGCTCACGCTCGTGCGCCAGGGACTCCAGCTGCACGGCCTGCACCTTCAGGCGCGTGATCTCGGAGAGCAAGGCGATCGACTGCGGCGCGTCCCCCCCTGGCGCCGTCCGGCGGATCGACAGGGCATACCACCGCGAGGTGCCGTCGTCCGCGGGCACCTCGATCTCGGCTTCGTAAAGCACGCCGTGCTCCAGCGTCTCGGTGATGGAGTCCGGGGATGCCTGCAGCCCAATGGTGCGGGTGGCCAGCAAGGCGCGAATGTCCGACCCCACCCCCGATCCCGCGGGCAGACGCAGCATGCTCTCGAAACGCCGATTGCAGTGCATGAGCGTGTAGCCGCGCATCGAAGCGATGCCGGCGGGGGAGCTTTCCAGGATGGTGGTCAGTTCGGCCAGAACCTGCTCGGCGCGCTCCTGGGCGCGCTGCTGATCCGTCACGTCCAGGGTCACCACCGAGGTGGTGACCCGCCCGGAAGCCAGGTGCCCTGGCTCGACACGGGTGACCAGCCACCGCACCCCCAGTTCGGGATGCTGGATGGCGTAGCGTGCCTCGCAGCGTTCGGCGGTCTTGAGGGCACGCTGCAGACGCTCGAATTCCGGCAGTGAACTCACCAGAACCAGATCGCGGCGCACGGCCTGCAGTGCCGCGGCGCTCGAAGGTGGACGCGCCGCCTCGGCGCGGGACGACCACTGCTCATCCCGAAAGGTGGCCAGCCCCACGCCGGCCGTGTCGACCAGGGCACCCAGTTGCAGCTGAGCGAGGTCACGCTCTTCTTCGGCGGTGCGGTCTTCGAGCATGCACATGTACCGGCGGCGTCCGCTGCGGACCTCGTAACAGCGCAGCGCCGCACGCACCCAGCGCTGACCGCCGCCCGGCAGCGGCACCAGGCCTTCCGAGGTCACCCAGGCATCGGCTGCATCCAGCGGCAGCTCCATCTGGTCGGACTCGCGCTGAAGCAACACCCGCACTTCGGGCGCCAGCTCATGGAGATCGCGCACCCCCGGCCCCACCAGCAGGTGAAACGCCGGGTTCGAGCGCATCACCTGACCGTCTTCGTCAAACAGCACCATGCCCATGGGGCTGAACTCGAACCACTGATCGAGTTCGAGCGAATAGCGCTCGGCCTGTTCACGGGCGTGGTGCTCGGCCGTGGTGTCCTGCATGATCGTCAGCAACACCCGACGGCCTTCACGGGTCAGCGTGAGGTAGCGGGCACAGCGCACCCACCGCTCGCGGCCTTGGCTGTCGAGGATCCGGTGCTCGACCTGCGCAGGCACGTCGGGAGCCTCGGGAGAGGCCTGCATGCGCTCGCGCTCGGCCAGCACCGCGGCGTGGTCGGCCTGGGGCAGCATCTGCAGCAGGTCACGCCCACGGATCGCCGTCGGCGACCACCCGCCCAAGCCCACGAACGCTTCGTTGGCGTCCAGGATGCGGAACGACTCGTCCTGCAGCAAGGCCGGAAACGGCGAGCCCCACAGCACACGGTGCAGATCCCGCAGCGGACCGTCGTCCAAGGCCACCACCGACAAGGGCATGGAGGCCGGCGGACGCGGAACCCCCGTCAGAGGCCGCGCCTCCGGGGCCGGCACCGGGGCCATCAGCATCGCCGCTGGCAACACCAGCAGCCAACGTCGGTCCCCAAGCGGCTCCAGCGTGGGCAGTCGGCGACCGCCGGGCACGGGGGGCTGGGCGGCGGCCCGACCCGCCAGACGGGACTGAAGCCACAGCAGCATTGGCAGGCCCAGCACCGACTCCAGCGCCTGCAGCCCCACGCCCGGCCGGATCTCCAGCCGCTGAGCGGCCTCCCGATTGACGTGCTGCACCCGGCCCGTCTCGTCGAGCACGAGCACCGGATCGCTGAAGGCGTCCAGCGAAGCAAACGTCAGGGTCAGGGCGGCAGGCACGGAATCGGAGGTCGAGCGGGTCGAAGGACACCCCAGTGTAGGGATGCCCCACCGCCTGCCAATCCCTGGTCGCCCGGAAACCTCGGTAAAACCGGAAAAATCGTGCCTTTTCGGGCGCTTGCCGCGCCGCATTTCACCCACAGGCCCGGGTCGGGCCCGATCCGGCGTCAGGTCAGCTGTGCAGCACCCGCCAGGGCCGTGAACAAGGCCTTGTTCACCTGTTTCATGTCGATCATGGCCCGGTCGGCCGCCTCGCGGATGTCGGGCGCCGTCCCGCCCTCCAGCGTGCGCACCAGCGACAGCAGGCAGTGCAGCGGCCCGGACTCCTCCGCGAGGGCCTGGAACACCGGCTCCGGCACCGGAATCGTCTTGAGCAGTTCCGAGAACGGTTGCTGGAACAGCCGGTCCAGCAGGGAAAACACCCCGCAGATGAACATCTCGCTGCGCAGCGACTCGTTGCCGCTTTCCAGCGCCAACGTCTCCATCAGCAGCCCGCGGCGCACGGCCGCGAACATCACCGGCCGCATGTTCACGTCGGTGCCGGCGGTGACCAGCAACAGAGCCAGCCAACGCTTCAGGCGCGCGTACCCGAGCATCATCACGGCGTGCGAAAACGAGGTGATCTCCACACTCAGGCCGAAGATGGGCGAGTTGATGTAGCGCATCAGCTTGTAGGCCAGCTTGGGGTCGCGCTTGAGGGTGGCCTCGATTTCCGGCAAAGGGGCTTCGTCGTCGACCTGGTTGATCAACTCGATGGTGACCTGCAGGTCCGGGCGCGAACCGGCGCCGGTGGACCGCCCGGGTTTTGTCGGTGTCGCCCCGTCTTCCATCGGCCAGCCGAGCACAGCCATCGCACCTCGATTGAAGGCCCCCTCCATGTCCGCCATGGTGTGCACGCCCTCCTGGAAAAAGCCGATGCTGCGCTTGATGCCCTCCGGCGCGCGCTTCTCGTGCAGGCGGCGCTCGTCGGCCAGGTCGACGATCGCGTACTTGAAGGCCTTGAGCAGGTCCTGAGGCAGCACACGCTCTGGCCGCCCCGACAGCAGCAAGGTGTTGCCATTGGCCGCCACCGTCTGGATCGCCTGCATGTAGGCCGGATCCGCCCCCATGAACTTCGGCACCTCGATCCACAGGTTGGGGGTCAGGTGAACCTGCAGCAGGTCAGCCAGCACGCTCTCGCTGCGCACCGACAGCGAGACGGTCGGACCGTCCGCCGGCCAGACCTCGCTGACGGCAGCCAGCAGCTGGTCGGCCGGGACGCGGCGGCCGGGAACCAGCGGCGAGACGATGAGCCGGGTGGCCATCACGTTGCGGTCCTGATCGATGATGGGGCAATAGCTCATCGCGATCTGGCTGAGGATGGGGGCGTCCATGGGTGTTTCTCTTTTTTCAGTTGCCGATGTAGTTGAACAGCGAGAGCTTCTGCACCATCGAATACGACTGCAACGCCGCCTGGTAGCTGGTCTGACGGTTGGAGAATTCGCTGACGGCCTCGACCATATCCATGTCTTCGGCCGTGGAGCGGGCCGACTCGGCATTCAGGATGCGGTCCTGCGTGCGCGAATCCACACCGTCGAGCTGGTTGAGGGTCTCGCCGGCCACCGACCGGGCCCACTGGAGCTGGCCAGAGGCGCTGTCGAGCTCACCGATGCCGGTCTGGATGGCCGCCGACACTGTGCTGGACGTGGCCGAGCCGTTGGACAGCACCGAGATGGCCTTGTCCAGCGCGTCGAATACGTTGGCCCCTCCCGAAGCCCCCAGCCAGGCCTGCCGCCCGTCGATCGTCAACGGCAGGTTTTCTTGCAGGGATCCCGTGATCTGTCCGTCGCTGAAGCCGGACGCCGAGGCGTCCCACCACCCCACGCCGTTGATGCCGTCGCCATCGGGATCCGTGCCGGCACCGTCCACAAAAGGGGGTGTGGTCGCACCTTGGCCACCAAAGAGGTAGTGACCCGAGCCATCCTGCTGGTTGGCCACCGACAGCAACTGGCCCCGCAGCTGCCGCAGCTGGTCGGCGAGGGTCTTGCGGTCGGACGCCGAGTAGCTGCCATTGCCGGCGGCCACCAAGGCCTCGCGGGCGCTCTGGACCAGATCGCCCGCGTCGCCCAGAGCGCTTTCCCCCTGGACCATCATGGCCCGACTGGCCTCGACCGTGCGCAGCAACTGTTTGCCCTTGGACACCTCGACCCGCGCCCGCTCGGCCCGGGAAATGCCAGCCGGGTCGTCGCTGGGCTTGCTGATGCGCAAGCCACTGGTCATCTGCTCCTGCACGTTGCTGAGCTCCTCCTGGCGCTTCTGGAGGTTGCTGACGGTGGAGGCGTAGCTGTTGGCGGTGGCGATTCTCACGGCGGATCCCCTTCAGTCACTGGCCCAGGGACAGCACGGTGTCGAACACCTTCTGCGCCACCTGGAGAATCTTGGATGCGGCCTGATAGGCCTGCTGGTACTGCAGCAGCTTGGCGGCTTCTTCGTCGAGGTTGACACCGGTGCTGGCCCCCAACTGTTCCTTGGCCCGCGCAGCCACGCCGCTGGACACCTCGTACGCCGTCTCGGCCGACTGCGCGCGCGCGCCCAGATCGGCCAGCATGTGCGAGTAGGCGTCGGTGAAGGTCGCCCCGTCCACCAACTTGCCGTTCATCAGATCGGCAAGCGACAGCGCGTTGCCGTTGTTGGCCGCCCACTGCGTGGTCGCGTTGGCGGTGAAGGTGTCGCCCGAGGCCGGGACGCCGTTGAAGACGACGCTCATGCCGTTGGCGGTGATCGTGCCACCCGGCGTCCAGGGGGTGGCGCTGGCCACACCATTGACGGTGTAGTTGCGCCCGCCCGAAGCCGTGGCGGCGCCAAACTGGATCACCGTGCCCGTGGGAGAAGCACTGCCGTCCAGGATGACAGACTTGACCGTGGCCGAACCCGTGTTGGCGCTGGCGCCCTGCAGCACCACGCTGTTGGCTGCCGCCAGGTCCGCGGGGTCGGTCAGGACCATCTTCATACCGGACGCCACCTGCGACACCGGCTGAAGCAGGAATCGGTTGCCCGCCGCCTGCGTCGCCAGCGGCGTCAGGTCCACCGAAAAGCCGTTCTCGGTCTGCGCAGCCGCCTTTTCGGTCGCGTTGCTGAGGTTCCAGGACTGACCGTCCGACTGGCGCGTGAGCGAATACGACCCCGAAGACTCCACCTTGAGCACGTACTCCGAGGCCTTCAGCGCCGAGGGGTTCGTCACCGTCATCAGCGCCTGCGGGCTCGCCAACGCCGGGGTCGCGTTGAGACGCGAGGCGATGACGTTGCCCTGCAGGGTCGAGAACAGGGCCGAACCGGCCCCGCCGGACAGGTCGAACCCCGACTCCTGCTGTTCGTTGACCTTGCCAGTCAACGCAGCCGCCAACTGCCCGAGCCCGTTGCGCATGGCCGCCAGGTCTTCGTCCTGGAACTGCATGAGCCCGGCCAGACTGCCTCCCACCAGGGAGTTCTGCGACAACAGCCGGCTTTCCCCGGCGACGTTGATGTGCACGTTGACACGCGTGGCGTCGAAGGGGTCGAGCTCGGCATCGAGCCGATTGGCCTGGCGTCCCAGCACCAGGCTCTGCCCGCCACCGATGAACAGGTTCATCGAACCGTCGTCCTGTTCGACGCGCGTGACCTGCACGTAGCCACTGAGTTCCTGGATGAGCTGATCGCGCTGATCCAGCAGATCGTTGGCCGAGTGGCTGCCGCCATTCGTCCCGGCGATCGCCTCGTTGAGCTGGGCGATGCGCTGCGACAGGCTGTTGACGGTTTCGACGGTCGACTTCACGTCCTGGGTGACCGAAGACTGCAGGGACTCGATCTGCGCGCTGGTCGAGCGAAACATCGACGCCAGGTCATCGGCCTTGGCCAGAGCCACCTGACGTGCCGAGGGATCGTTGGGCGCTGCCGCCACATCGGACAGCGCATTGAAGAAGTCCGTGGCCGACTGCCCGATGCCGTTGGCACCGGTCCCGACGGCCCCCTCCAACTGGGACAGCAGGGTCATGCGCGTCTTGTCGGCCGCGGCCACGGAGGCGGTCATGGCCACCTCATTGGTCTTGAAGCTGTCGACCGCACGTTCGATGGTCTGGACCGTCACGCCCCGACCGACATATCCTGCGCCCGTGTATCGCCCCTGCACCGTCGACAGCGAGGCCTCCTGCCGCGAGTAGCCCGGCGTGGACGCGTTGGCGATGTTGTGGCCCGTGGTCTGGAGCTGCGTCTGCGCCGCGAACATCGCGTTCGCGCCCAGGGACAGCAAGGAGGTCATGGACATGGCGTGTGCAGCCTCAGGTGTTCAGCCCTGCAGCGCCCTGCGAGGCCACGGGGGCCTGCTGCAACCGCTCGGTGGTCTGGATGATCCGGCCCAGCTTCTGCGCGTAGGCGGGATCGGTCGCGTAGCCGGCGCGCTGCAGCCCCCGGGCGAAGGCCTGGGCGTCCGTGCCCGCCTGCATCACCCCGGCATAGCGCGGGCTGGTGGAGATCAGCCGGGCGTAGTCGCGGAAGCTGTCTTCATAGGAATCGTAGGCGCGGAACTTGGCCTGGACCTTCTGCGCCCGGCCGTTGTAGACCTCGGTGGTGGTGATGGTCACGGTGGGGCCGTTCCAGCCGGCGCCGGCCTTGATGCCAAAGAGGTTGTGCGAGTTGGTACCGTCGGCGCCCCGGATTTCCTTGCGGCCCCAACCGGTTTCGTGGGCCGCCTGCGCGATCATGAACTTGGCCGGAATGCCCGATTCGGCGGCGACGTTGACGGCCGCCTGCGAATGCTGGTCCACGAAGTTCTGCGCCGCCCCGCCCCGCCCTGTGCGGACCGGCTCGGCACCGCGAAGCGCCGGAGCCGTGGACGACACGGCGGGCCCCGGATCGGGCACCTCGATGCGCGGCAGGCTGACCTCGGGCCGACCCGACTCGGCCAGGCCCAGGCTGAGGCGATCCAGGCTGGACGCTTGGCTTCGCGCTGCCATGGCGGCCGACAGGGCCTCCTTCGAGCCCGGCACTGGCGCCCCCGCCGGCAGTCCCGACACGCCCATCTGTCGTTCCAGCTGCCGCGCGATGGCATCGGCCAGACCGCCGCTGCGGCCGCTCATCTGCACCGCGTACTGCTGGTCGAGCATGCTCGTGCCCAGTTCCGTGCCGCTGTTGTTGAGCATGCCGCTGTCCATCGTGGTGGCCCGCATGCTCTTCATCAGCTCTTGCATGAACAAGGCTTCGAACTGCTTGGCCGCTTCGCGGATCGCCCCCTTGGGATCCTTGGCCGCAGTGCCACGCAGCGCATCGAGCGATGCGCTGTTGACGGCCAATTGCCCATTCATGGAAGCGGCTTGCACGTCAGATCACCTCCAGCTCGGCGTTGAGGGCTCCGGCGGCCTTGATTGCCTGCAGGATCGCCAGCAGGTCGGCGGAGGTGGCACCCAGCGAGTTCAGCGCCTTGACCACATCGGCCAGCTTGGCGCTGGCCGGCAGGGCCATCAGGTGCCCGGGTCCTTGCTTCATCTGGATGTCGGTGCGTTCGGTGACCACGGTCTGCCCACCGGACAACGGTCCCGGCTGGCTGACCTGCGGTGTGCTGGAGATGGTGACCGACAGGTTGCCGTGGGCCACGGCACAAGGACTCAAGGTCACGGCCTGGTTCATCACGATGGAGCCGGTGCGCGGATTGAAGATGATCTTGGCGGCGGGAATGCCCTGCTGGATGGGCAGGTCTTCGATGTCGGCCATGAACGCCACCCGTGCATCCGGGGTCGCGGGCATGCGCACACGCACGACGCGGCCGTCCTGGGCTTGGGCGGTGCCGCTGCCGAAACGCTCGTTGATGGCCTTGACCACGTCGCGGGCGGTCGAATAGTCGGAGCTCTTGAGGTCGAGCTGCAGGAACTCGCCCTGCGCCAGTGGCGTGGGCACCGAGCGCTCCACGGTGGCGCCCTCCGGGATGCGCCCCGCCGACAGGTGATTGACCTGAACCTTTGAGCCCCCGGCCGAAGCCCCTGCCCCACCGACGAGCAGCTGGCCTTGCGCGAGCGCGTAGATCTGGCCGTCGGCGCCGCGCAGCGGCGTGGCCACCAGCGTGCCACCACGCAGGCTCTTGGCATTGCCCAACGAGGACACCGTGACGTCGATGGTCTGGCCCGGTTGCGCAAACGGCGGCAGCGACGCCGTGACCATGACGGCCGCGACGTTCTTGAGCTGCATGTTGGTGCCGGCCGGAATGGTCACGCCCAATTGCTGGAGCATGGCCGTCAGACTCTGTGAGGTGAACGGGGCCTGGGTGGTCTGGTCACCGGTGCCGTCCAGGCCCACGATGAGCCCGTAGCCCACCAGTTGGTTGGGGCGCACGCCCTGCACCGTGGCCAGCTCCTTGAGGCGCGCGGCATGTGACGTGGCGGGCCACCACAGGACCGTACCGGCCAGGGCCAGCGTCAGCCACAAGGCCAGCTTGAGTACACGTTGCTGCAGATCCATGGGGCCTTCCATCCTTCCTGTCGGATGCCCCATTCTCGGAGCGGGTCAGATGGGCATGAGGGTCAAAAAGAAGCGGGACAACCAGCCTATTTGCTGGGCATCAGCCTGCCCGCCCCGGCCCTTTTGCTGCAAGCGAACGTTGGCGATCTGCGAAGACGCCACCGTGTTGCCCGGCTGCACCGTGCGCGGATCGACCTGGCCGGAGAACAACAGCACGTCGACGTTGTCGTTCACACCGATCTGCTTCTCGCCGGAGATGATGAAATGGCCGTTGGGCAGCACCTCGACGACGGTGGCCGTGATGGTGCCGTTGAAAGTGTTGCTGTTTTCAGTGCCGCCCTTGCCTTTGAAGGTGTTGTTGCTCGATCCCCCGGCGCTGAGCTTGGTCAGCGCACTCACGGGCAACAGCGGAAAGGCGGTGACAGCACCTTCGATGGAGCCGTTCTTCTCGACCGAACTGGTCGAGTTGGCCCGCGCGCTCACGCTCTCGACGATCTGCACGGTCACGATGTCACCCACCATGCGGGCGCGGTGGTCCTCGAACATCGGGCGGTACTGGCCGTTCTGGAAGATCGAGCCGCTGACGGCCGCCTGCGCGGGCGCCACCACGGGCACGGGCCGCACGGCCGTGGGCTTGACGACCTCCACGTCGGCCACCGTGGGCATGACGTTGCAGCCCGACAAGGCGCCCGCACCGAGCAGCCAGAGCCAGCCCGGCAGAGCCATCCAGTGCGACCGATCGGACACGACCGCCCGCGGCAGTGGCAGGACCCGAACGCGGGACACGTCTTTCATGTGGAACCTCCGGAAAGGCCAGGTGCCAAGGAGTGGCCGATGAGCCCGTCAACCGATCGGATCATCGTTGCCGTCACAGCTGCGTCAGCTTGGCCAGCATCTGGTCGGATGTGGAAATGGCCTTGGAGTTGAGCTCGTAGGCCCGCTGGGTCTGAATCATCGAGACCAGTTCCTCCACGACGTTGACGTTGGAGGTCTCCAGGAACCCCTGCTGCACCGAGCCCAGGCCGTTACTGCCGGGGGTGCCGGTGTTGGGCGTGCCCGAAGCGGCGGTTTCCGTGAACAGGTTCTGGCCGCGGGCTTCCAGGCCGGCGGGATTGATGAAGCTTGAAAGCTGCAGCTGGCCGGCCACGACCGGCGCCGTAGAGCCGGGCACCGTCACGTTGACCGTGCCGTCCGCGGTGATCGTGACCTGCTGCGCATTGGCCGGGATGGTGATGCCGGGCTGCACCGTGTAGCCATTGTTGGTCACAAGCTGGCCGGTGGAGCTCACCTGGAAGGCCCCGTCGCGGGTGTAGCCGGTCGTGCCGTCTGGCATCTGGATGTTGTAGAAGCCATTGCCCTTGATGGCCACGTCGAAGGTGTTGCTCGACTGCTGCAGGTTGCCCTGGGCGAAATCGCGCGAATTGGCCACCGTGCGCACACCCAGGCCCACCTGCAGGCCGGTGGGCAGCTGCGTCTGCTCAGAGCTGGCCGCCCCCCCTTGGCGCAGGGTCTGGTACATCAGGTCCTCGAACACCACGTGCGACTTCTTGTAGCCATTGGTGGCCACGTTGGCGAGGTTGTGAGAGGTGGCATCCAGCTGGTTCTGCTGGGCTTCCATGCCGGTCTTCGAGATCCACAGGGCGCGCATCATGGCGGGGGCTCCTTCGGTGATTCAGGGGTTCAGTGCGGCGCAGGTGGTTGTGGCCGGTGCACCGATCAGCTCAGGGAGAGCAGTTGCTGGGCCTGCTGCTCGTCTTTTTCGCTGGTCTGGATGGACTTCATCTGGGCCTCGAACTGGCGAGCCGCCGAAATCATGGCCACCATGGTCTCGACCGCACTCACGTTCGAGCTCTCCAGCGCGCCGTCCTGCAGCGTGGCGTTGGGATCGGCTGGCAGATCGCCTTGCAGAGAGCGGAACTGCCCGTCGTCGCCGCGTTTGAGGGGTTCTTCCGGCGTCACCAGCTTGAGGCGGCCCACCGGCGTGGGTCGGCCGTTGCCCACCTTGGCACTGACGGTGCCGTCGGGCGCGATCAACACCTCGGCGTTGGCCGGCACGGTGATGGGGCCGCCATCGCCCAGCGCCGGCAGGCCCGACGAAGTCACCAGCGTACCGTCGTTGCCGACCTCCAGATGACCATTGCGGGTGTAGGCCTCGGTGCCGTCCAGGCCCTGCACCGCCATCCACGCGTTGCCGCGCATGGCCACGTCCAGGTTGCGGCCCGTGGCGTTGATGACTCCGGCGTCGGGGTTGTAGCCGGTGGTGGTTTCGAGCGCGTAGGCGCGGGTGGTCGCCCCGTCGCCCCGCACCGGCACGGCGCGGAAGGCCTGCATCTCGGCGCGGAAACCCGTGGTCGAGACATTGGCCAGGTTGTTCGACAGCACCTCCTGGCGCTGCATGGTGGCCTTGGCGCCCCCCATCGAGAGGTAGATGCGACGGTCCATGGTCCGGCTCCGGTTCTGGGCGGTTCAGGCAAACGTCAACGCAGGGTGACCAGCGTCTGCAGCACGGAGTCCTGCGTCTTGATGGTCTGCGCGTTGGCCTGGTAGGCGCGTTGCGCGGTGATCATGTTGACCAGCTCGGCGGTGAGGTCGACGTTGGACTCTTCGAGCGCCCCCCCTTGGATGGCCCCCATGGGTCCGGCCGACGGCTGGCCCTTGATGGCCGTGCCCGACTCGTTCGTCTGCACCCAGCAGTTGCCACCCACCGGCTGCAGGCCCTGCGGGTTGCGGAAGGTCGCCAGCTCGATCTGCCCGGCCGACTTGGTCAGGCCGTTGGAGTAGGTGGCGGTGATGACCCCGTCCTTGCCGAACGTGAGCTGCGAGAGCGATCCCGGGGCATAGCCGTTCTGGGTCAGGTCCGTGACGCTGAATTTCGCGCCGTACTGGGTGGTGTTGCTCATGTCCCAGGCCACATTGCCGATGGCCTGGTAGGCCCCAGTCGCGGAGGCGGGAATGTTGATGTCCGGGGGCGTGGCGGCATTGGTCGCCCCAAACGTGGGCGTCGTGCCGTTGGCCGCGAAGGTCATCGTGGTGTACGGGGTCGGACTGGCGGCGGTACCCGACAGCGGGTTGCCGTCGGCCGTCACGTAGACGTTCCACTCGTTGGCGGCACTCTTCTGATAGTAGAAGGTCAGCGGAACGGCCTTGCCCTGCTGGTCGTACACCGTGGTGGAGGTGGCGTTGTTGTAGGTGGTGGGGTCGTCGAAATCGATGGACGCGCCGCTCGACGGCTCGGTCACCGACGCGCTGGCATCGAGGTTGAGCTCCATGCCCAGTTCCGAGGTCTGCTGCGGAGCGATCGGCGCAGTCGGCAGTTGCAGCGCGGCCGCCGCCCCCTGGTTGATCTGCCCGGACGCCGTGGCGCCGTATCCCATCAGCTGCTGGCCCGCGTTGTTGACGATGTAGCCGTCCTTGTCGAGCTTGAACTGGCCATTGCGTGAATACATGACCGAACCCGAAGTGTCGGCCACCTGGAAAAATCCGTTGCCGTTGATCGCCAGGTCCAGCGGGTTCTCGGTCGTGGTGATGTTGCCCTGCGTGAACTGCTGGGCCACCTCCTGCACCATCACGCCGATGCCGATCTTGTTGTTGCCGGCCCCGTTCATGGCGTTGGCATACATGTCGGCGAATTCGGCGCGCGACGACTTGGCGCCATAGGTGCCCGCATTGGCGACGTTGTTGCCGATGACGTCGAGGTTCTTGCTGGTGGCGTTCAGGCCCGACAGGCCGGATTGAAAGTTCATGACGCGCTCCTGGGATGTCGTCGGTCCGCCGTCTTGGCGTGGTTCTGAAGGGATGCGGAAAGAAAGGTGCGAGGCAACGCCTCGGCGCCGGCTCAGGCCGAGATGCCCAGCACCTTGTCGTAGCTGACCGTGGTCCCGCTCTTGAGCGTCAACGACAACTCGCCGCCACTGGTGCTGACGGACTTGACCTGGTCCAGCATCTGGGTGGTGGCGGTCACGGCCGACCCACCCCGCGTGGCGCTCACGCGAAAGCTCAATCCGGTCTCGTTGGCCAGGGCAGCCGGTGCGGTCCAAGCAAATCCCTGGGCGCCCTTGCTGCCGGCCCCCAGATCGATCGTGTCGACCACCCGACCCGAAGCGGACAGCACCTCCACCTTGACCGAATCGGCGGCCGACGCCAGCTCAAAACGGCCCGAGGCCTTGCCGCTTTCGAGCGTCAGCTTGTTGCCTTCGACCTGGACCGATTTGCCGATCAGCGCCGCCCCCTGGAGCACCTGCGACTGCATGAACTGGGTGCCGAGCGCCCCCACCGAGGTGTTGAGCTTCTCGATGCCCGTGACGGTGTTGATCTGCGCCATCTGGCTGGTGACCTGCGCGTTGTCCATCGGACTGAGCGGGTCCTGGTTCTTCATCTGCGCCACGAGCAACTTGAGGAAACGATCGGACGTTTCCTGGGCGGTGCTGGTGGCCGTGTTCGACGCGCCGTTGAGCTGGGCGTAGATCGAGCTGGCGGGCGACGCAGAGGTGGCGGACGTGGTGGCCATGGTTCCGTTCCTTTCGGGACTCAGGACTGACCCATCTGCAGGGTCTTGAGAATGAGGGTCTTGGCGGTGTTCATGACCTCGAGGTTGTTCTGGTACGAACGCGAGGCGGAGATCATGTTGACCATCTCCTCCACCGGATTGACGTTGCTGTACGTGACATACCCCTGTTCGTCGGCCCCGGGGTGCTTGGGATCGTGCACCCGACGGCCCGGCGTCGTGTCTTCGTGGATCTGCACCACCTGCACGCCGGCGGTGCCCGAATCACCCATGGGGACGGTCTGGAAAATGACCTGGCGGGCCTTGAAATCCTTGCCATCGGGGCCGGCCACCGTATCGGCGTTGGCCAGGTTGGTGGCCACCGTGTTCAGTCGCTGGCTCTGCGCGCTCACAGCGCTGCCTGAAACGTTGAAGATGGACATCATCGACATGGCGACTCTCCCGGCGGATCAATCCGCGTCATTGGCCCTTGATGGCATCGGTGAGGGTCTTCACCTGGCCGTTGATGAACCGCAGCGTGGCCTCGTACTTCACGGCGTTGTCGGCAAACGAGGCGCGCTCGCGGTCCATGTCGACGGTGTTCTGGTCCAGGTTGGTCTGGCTGGCCCGCGCATGCTCCAGGCGGGCCTCGCTGGTGAGCGAGTGGGACACCGGAATGTGCCCCCCGTTCGTGGCAGCCAAGGCCGGACGCCCCGCAGCCAACCCCGTGGCCTCCCGCAGGGCCGCACCAAAGTTGAAGTCCCGGGCTTGATAGCCGGGCGTGTCCGCGTTGGCGATGTTGCTGGCGATCAGGCGCTGGCGCTCCGACCTCAACTGCAGGGCCTGGGTTTGGAAATTCAGCGAGTCGGTGAGGCGATTGAGCATGTGGGGGTCCCCCGCGTCGTCTCCCACCTGGCGACCTTGAGGCCCGAGTGGCGGGAATGACGTGAATTCTTGGCGCCCGCCCCCCACACCAAGCGCTGGATCAGCCACCCGAAATCCCCCCTTCTCTGCCCCTCCCCATCACGAGGGGCACCATAGAGTCCACGGCATGAAATGGCCGAACTGTCTTCGCTCTCACCCGTGCGCCCGCCTGGGTCGGCTCGCGTGGCAGCGTCTTGTGGTCGCCATCGTCATCGCGGCGGGGCGATCCGTGCTTTGGGGCGGGGCACAGCAAGACCGGACACGCCACGCGGGATCGGGACTCACCGCCGTGTTCATCGCACTCGCCACGGCCACCCACGCCGTCGCGGCGGAGGCTGACCCCACGGTGGCCGAAGCGGTCCAGGCGGCCGTGAAGCTGGTGCAGGACGGCGGAAGCCGTTTGCCCGACCGCTCCCGGCTGGAGGTCATCCCCGGCACGCTGGACGCCCGCCTGCGCCTCGCCCCCTGTCAAAAGATCCAACCCTACTTGCCCGCAGGTGCACCCCCCTGGGGCCGCACACGGGTGGGACTGCGCTGCACCTCAGGGCCCGTGGCCTGGAACGTGTATGTGCCGGTGACGGTGAAGGTCTGGGCCCCCGTGTGGACCACCCGCTCCGCGATGGCGGCCGGCGCCGTGCTGCAGGCCGACGACCTCGTGCTCGTCGAAGGAGACCTGGCCGAGCACCCGAGCCCTTCCCACCGCGAACAGCAGGAACTGCTGGGCCGCCAGTTGGCCCAGGCCCTCCCGCCGGGCACGGTGGTGCGCGACATGCACCTGCGCACCCGATCGTGGTTCCAGTCCGGGGAACAGGTGACTCTCGTGGCCACGGGCCCCGGTTATGGGGTGTCGGCCACCGGACAGGCCCTCAGCCAGGGGCTGGAAGGCCAGGTGGTCCGGGTGCGCACCGACAGCGGCCGCATCGTGCTCGGTTGGCCCGTGGCCGAGAATCGGGTGGAGTTGAGGCAGTGAAACGGCTTATCTCTTCTTCACGAAGCACTCAAGTTCGCACGGGCCGGTCCGAAATGCTTCCTGAGGCCGCCGCGCGGTGCCGCAGAATGTCGCCAATCCGCCGCCAGGAATTCTCTCGTCGCGACCCCGAATCGGGTCCAAGGAGTCAGTCATGAAAATCGGAAACACGGGTGCATCACCGGCCATGGGCACCACGGGAGGCGTCACCTCCACACCCCGAGAAACGGCCGAAACCGCCAAGGCCGGCACATCGTCCGTCCAGGCCACCGGCAAGGACGGGAGCACCACCGTGAAAATTTCCTCCGCCGCCACTGAGCTTCTGGGCGGCACCGAAGGCACCTTCGACGCCGAGAAGGTGGCCCGGGTGCGCCAGTCGATCTCCAGTGGCACCTACCAGGTCAATCCCGAGGCGATCGCCGACAAGCTGATCTCCAACGCACAGGACCTGCTGGGCAAGATCGGCTCCGCCGGCTGAAACAGGGGCTCGCCATGAACATCCCCACTCCCGCACGACTCGGACCCGAAACCGGTCCGTCACTGGAAGAGCTGCTCAACGACGTGGACTCCCGTCTGAGCGGACTGGGGGATGCCCTGCGGCTGCGCGACAGCGTGGCCATCGAATCCCAGGCCCAAGCCCTGCACCAAGCCCTGGCGCACGCAGTGGACGGCTTCACGCGCCAAGCCCGTGCCGGGGGAAACATCCCCTCGCCCCTGCGCAACCGTCTGGCCCGAGCCAGCGGACAGGTGGCAGCACAACGCGAATCCCTCGCCCGCGCCACGTTTGCGCTCGACCGAGCCATCGAACTGCTCATGCCTGAACAGACCCCCACGGCTGCCTTGACCCCCTACTCGGGCGAAGCCGCCCGCGTGCGCGGCTTCTACGGCTGCTGAGGCCTCAGAGCTCGTCGTCCTCGGGCACGTTCTCGCGCTGCAGGCGCTGGGCCACGGCCATCGAGGCCAGGGTCAGGTCTTCGACCAGTTCCACATCCACCGGCTGGCTGCAGCGCAGCTTGACCGATTTGAGCCCCCGGCCCTGCCCCTCCAGCTGAGGGAACCGTTCGACCAGGTGTGGCCCGACGAACAGCTGCAGCTGGATGTGCGCCTTGTGCGCCACGATCGAGAGCAGGTTGCGCCCGTCCAGCATGAACGTGAGGTTGCCCCATTTCACAGCCTGCGTCAGCTCGGGGGCCGCAGCACGAATCACCTGCTGGATCGCCCGGGCCGTGGTGGCCTGAGGCGGCGTGAGGGTGTCGAAATAGTTCGCCACGAGGGCGGAAGAACGCATGAGATGGCGCATGGCACTGGCCTTTGATCCCGAAACTGCATGGGAATTGGAGCTGCCGCCGGCCGCACGGTTCACGGGACTGGCTGGATGGAAACCCGGTGTTCCGGTGTCGGGCTTCCGTTAGCGTCGAAAAAGGAAGACGTCAGGTCTTGGGCAGCGTGACCCCGACCTGGCCCTGGTACTTGCCACCGCGGTCGCGGTAACTGGTTTCACACGTCTCGTCGCTCTCGAAGAACAGCACCTGGGCACACCCCTCACCCGCGTAGATCTTGGCGGGCAGCGGTGTGGTGTTGCTGAACTCCAGCGTCACGTAACCTTCCCATTCGGGCTCGAACGGGGTGACGTTGACGATGATCCCGCAACGGGCGTAGGTGCTCTTGCCCAGACAGATCGTCAGCACACTGCGCGGAATGCGGAAGTACTCGACGGTGCGGGCAAGCGCAAAGCTGTTCGGGGGGATGATGCACACGTCCCCCTCGTAGTCCACGAAGCTCTTCTCGTCGAAATTCTTGGGATCCACCACCGTCGAATGGACATTGGTGAAGATCTTGAATTCACGGGCGCAACGGATGTCGTACCCATAGCTCGAAGTCCCGTAGCTGACGATCTTCTGCCCGTCGGCGGTCTGGCGCACTTGTCCGGGCTCGAAAGGTTCGATCATGCCGTGGTCTTCGGCCATGCGCCGGATCCACTTGTCGCTCTTGATGCTCATCGTCGGAGGCGAAAACGCGTGTCTATTTTGATGAAACACGGAATTTTACGCGTACTCCGCCACCGTGACCTAGGCCGACAAGTCTACTAGGCGGCCCAGGGCCTGCACACCGGACGCGAATTTTTCTGCAGTGGCCGTGGCGGCTTCGCCGACGGTGCTGACCGCCTCCGAAAGGACCTCCCCCACGTCTTCGGCCGCGTCCCCCAGGGCTTCCACGGCGTCCTCAGCACTGTCGCCGACCGTCTGGATGGCGGACTTCACGGCATTCACCGAGCTGTCGGCCGCCTGGCCCAAGCGGCTCCACCCTTGCAACGCCGCGGTGTAGGTGGCTTCGGCCACGTCTCCCACGGCCTCGACGGTGGCCACAGCCGTGCCCAGCGTGGGCCCGAGTTGGCTCACGCGCGCCGCCAACCCGGTTTCCGGCGGGCGTTGGGTCCGGTGGGGAGTCTGAGCCTGCTGGGCGTAGGACGCCTGGGACAGGGGGCGAATGGTGGTCATGGAAGGCACTCCGGAGCGCGGGTGAAACGGCGGCGCGAGACAAGAAAGCCAGCCTGACAGCGCTTTTCAAACGGCCTGTCAAGCAGTGTGAACCAATGTTTCCGCCGCCTCGAACACAACCCTCAACCGTGCCTTCGACCCACGTGTGTCAGGGCGGAAACACAGGGCGTCGCGGGCCCGCGCCGGGTGGGCACCCCAGCCCGGAACCCGTCTCCACATTCCGCCAGATGGCGCACACAGAAGTTTGCAAAGCCACCAAACAGTTGCAGCGCGCGCAGCCGACCATCGGTTCCCATCGCTCCACTTGGAGCCCCCACACCGGTCCTCCCATGACACGCCTGCCCTCTTTCTCTCGTTCCGCGGCTCCGTTGCTGTCCGTGCCGCTGCGCCGCTGGCTGGTGGGGGCGTCGATGGTGGGCGCGCTGGCGGGTTGCGGCACTCCACCCAGCATCGTGCAAACCCCCACGCACGTTCCAGCCCTCCCACCCGTGGTGCAGGTGGAACGCGCGCACACCGGATCGATCTTCCAGGCCAGCACCAGCCAGGCCTGGCTGTTCGCCGATCAATACAAGCCCCGCCGGATCGGTGACACCCTCAAGATCGACATCTCGGAAAGCCTCACCGCGAGCAACAAGCTCGACACCGAAACCAGCCGGGAAAACAAGGTTTCGTCCAAGGGACCGGGCAGCGGGGACGACTCGCTCAACGGCCTCCTGTCGGGCATCCTGAACATGGACGCCACGGCCGCGGGCAGCGACTCTTTCAAGGGCGGGGGCAAGAGCGAGAAATCCAACCAGCTCAAGGGCAAGATCGGCGCTTCGGTCATCAACGTCCTGGCCAACGGCAACCTGGTCGTGGCTGGCGAGCGCCAGATCTCCTTTGACGGCAACCTGAGCACCCTGCGCTTTTCGGGCGTGGTCAACCCGAAGGACATCCAGCCCGGTGGCATCGTGTCCTCGACCGACGTGGTGGATGCCCGTTTCGAACACGTCGGCCGCGGCGACATCCGCGATGCCAACTCGCGCACCTGGCTGCAGAAGGTCCTGACGGACACGCTCACCGTCTGGTGAGCCCCTCCTCTCAGCGCGAAAACCCGGTGAGCAGCGCCTGCACCACCGGGCCGATCTTGCGCCGCGTGCTGGACCATTTGCTCAGGCCCAGTGTGCCCACCACATATCGGCTGCTGGACAGCACCTGGCCGTCCGGGCGCCGCAGCACCAGCTGAGCCGCGCTCATGTAGGACTGTGGCACCGACTGAAAGGTCGGCACATCCCACTCGATGGACGCGGCATAGCTCAGCCACACGGGACACTGCCCCTGGGGACCCGGCCCGTCATAGACCCGGCTGTCCACCCCCCGATCCTTGAGCTCGGCTTGAAGGGCGGGCACGATGTCGGCCACCGTGCTGTCGGCGTCCAGAGCGATGCACACCATCGTCCCGACCGGACTGCCGTGGTGCACCGTGTCCGCTGCCACCCCCTCCCCGTGCGCAACCGCGGCACTCACCGCAACACCGACCCCCTTGGCCAGTTCCAGCGTGGGCATGGGCGAAATGATGGAGCAGCCGGCCACAGCAAGGCCAGCCGCGCACGCAAGGGCCCGACGCGCCACACACGGACGCGGGAAGCGCAGCTTTCGAAGCGCCCGAATGGGGGGGGTCAGGGTGGGATTCACCCCGAAAGTATCTTCACGCCATCCCCATCGAATGTGTCGCAATGTGAGGCGATCGGCAGGACCAGTGCGGTATTGCACGCCTGGTACGCGCGATGAACGACCCACCGGGAAGAATCTCCCCAGGCGTCAGGAGGGCGCCAGCCATTCCCAGAATGAAAAATCCTTATGATGAGAAAGCATCTGTCAGAAATCCAGATGCATGAAGCAGTCCAAACATGAATACAAACAACCGTCCCGACTCCCGGCAGGAGAACCCCCGCACCCGAACCACCCGCCGTCGCAGTGCCGACGCCAAGGAAAGCTTCAAGGAAGAACTGATCAACATCGCCCGCCAGCTGTTCGAGAAGGAGGGTTCCGCCGCCGTGTCGATGCGGGCCATCGCCAGCCAGGCCGGCGTGTCCCCCATGGCGGTCTACCGCTACTTTCCCAACAAGATGACGCTGCTGAGCCGTCTGTGGGACAGCGTGTTCCTGGACCTGGCCCAAACCCTGGAGAGCCGGCTCGACCCATCGTTGCCGATGTCACGGCAGGCGCTGGACGCACTGGACATCTACATCGATTTCTGGCTCGAACGACCAGAGCATTTCCGAATGATCTACGTCGAGCCTGCGCTCAACCCCCAGGCCCAGGCCGAATTGACGTTCTGGAACGATTCCCACGGACTGGCCCGCCTGCGCAGCCTGGTCGCCCGCCGGTTCGGTCACAGCGGCCCCCTGGCAGGGCATACCGATGTGCCACCAGCGGTGAGCGCCGCAGTGGAGCAGTTGACCATCTACCTGTCCGGGCTGCTCCACACCCTGATCGGCCGAGCGCAAAGCCCATGGCTGGACCCCCAGCGCGCGCGCAGGAACGCCCGCGCCGTGACCCTCCAGATTTTGAACCTGCCGGCACTGGAAACGGAGCCTGAACCACAAAGGGGTTGACGAAAAACGCGCGAGGCCCATAGAATGCAAAGCTCGATTCCCCGATAGCTCAGTCGGTAGAGCGACGGACTGTTAATCCGCAGGTCCCTGGTTCGAGCCCAGGTCGGGGAGCCAAACATTGCAAAAAGGCCTGCACGAAAGTGCAGGCCTTTTTTTTGCTGTGGTACACACCTGTCCATGATCCACTCCCCGCCTGGCGCAGTGGCCCGATGCCATCGGGTCGGGCCGCCTTCCACCGCCTGGGTCGCCGTACTGGTTGGAGCCGTGCTGAGTGCCCCCATGCAGGCGCCAGCGCAGACCGCTCGCGCGCAGCCTCGCCATGTGCGTGTGCTGGCCTCGCACTTCCACCGTCTGTGCCCATTGCCGGGTCCACGCGCCCAGGCCCTGGCCGTCGACTCCCAGGCCGAATGGGACAGCGTGCTGCCGGGTCGGGATCCCGCCACCACCACGGGACGTGAAGTGCGCTGGAGCCGTGAGCGGGTCATCATCTACGCCGCCCCGCCGTCCTCGCACGTCACGGAGCTGGTGTCCCCCGCCAAGGGTCTGCTGCTGTCTAGAGGCATCCTGTACTGGCCGGTCGACTCCCGTCCCTCGACAGAACGGGCCACCGGCAAGGACGACCGATCGTGCCTCGTCAGTGTGGTGACCCGGGCCTATTGGCAGCGCATCCGGGTCATCGATCCCTCACTCATCGAGAGGCGGTCCGACGACCACCCCAGATGACCATCAAGTGCGGGACGACACCGTGATGTTCGGGAAACGCGCCGAGTAATCCTTGGACTGACGCGCGACCTTGAGTGCCACCTGACGCGCCGCCGCCTTGTACAGCGCGGCGATTTCGCCATTCGGCTCAGCGGCCACGGTGGGACATCCAGCGTCGGCCTGCTCACGGATCGACAGGTTGAGCGGCAACGCCCCCAGCGTGTCGAGCCCAAAATCCCCGGCCATGCGCGCCGCGCCGCCCTGGCCGAAGATGTGCTCTGTGTGGCCACAGTTCGGGCAGCAGTAGACGGCCATGTTCTCGAGCACGCCCAGAATGGGCACCCCCACCTTCTCGAACATCTTCACGCCCTTGCGGGCGTCCAGCAGCGCGATGTCCTGCGGCGTCGTGACGATGACCGCCCCGGTCACGGGCACCTTCTGGGCCAACGTGAGCTGGATGTCGCCGGTGCCTGGCGGCATGTCGATGAGCAGGTAATCAAGGTCATGCCAGCGGGTCTGGCGCAGGAGTTGATCCAGCGCCTGCGTGGCCATGGGGCCGCGCCAGATCATGGCCTGATCTTCCGGCACCAAGAACCCAATGGACATGACCTGGAGGCCGTGGGCCTGCATGGGCTCGATGCTCTGACCGTCCAGGCTCTCAGGCTGCCCGGAAACCCCCATCATGGTGGGTTGACTGGGGCCGTAGATGTCGGCATCCAGAATGCCGACCCGGGCGCCCTCTGCGGCCAGCGCCAGCGCCAGGTTGGCCGTGGTCGTGCTCTTGCCGACCCCCCCCTTGCCCGACGCGACGGCCACGATGTTGCGCACCCCTGGCAGCAAGGGCACCCCACGCTGCACAGCATGGGCCACCACCTCGGTGTCAAAGCCCGCATGGAGACGGCCCATGCCCGGCACCCCCGCCAGGGCGTCCGACATCAGGCGCTCGAACTCCGGCCAAGCGCTGCGGGCGGGATAACCGAGCGTGACCTGAATCGACACATCGCCGGTCGACCGGTCGATGTTCAGGGTTTTGAGGGCGCGCGCCGACACCAGTTCGGTGCCGGCGATCGGGTCACGGAGGGCCGCCAGAGCGGCGCGCACTTGGGCTTCATCGAGGGACATGTGGGCTGGGGCGCCGCAGCGCCTGGGCTGAGTTGCCGGCCAGTCTAGCCAAGGCCGGCCGGGGACGCGTTGCGAATGCACACGCCCCCTCGCCCCGGATGGTGTCCCAGGTCAGCCGCCCAAGGCCAGCACCTGCTGGAAATAACCCCGGACCAGCGTCGTGCAGAACGGGGGAACCAAGGTGCCGTGGTAGGCCGACTGCACCGCCGCTGCTCCGCCATCCGTGGCCCCGGCCGACACGGCCGCCTGCGCCGTGCGGGTCTTGGCCTGGGCAAAGGCAGCGTAAACCGGATACGTGGCATCCGTCGTGGCGGGTGCTGCCTCCAGGTTCCACGCGGGCACGGTCTTGCCGCGGCTCGCAAACGCGGCCTGGGCCACCGGCGCGTTCACAGACCAGAATACGGTGGGGTCGTTGGCCCCGCCGCACAGAGCCGCCGGCGCCACCGGTGTCCAGTCCAGCAGGGTGTTTCGCTGCAGGGCGGCACGGAAATTCGACGTGGTGTAGCCCGCCCGGAACGCATCCGTCAACAGCCCCCCGGTGCCCCACAAGGCCGTGAAGGTGGCATCGGCCGGCAACTTGCCTGCCGCCATGAGGTCCGTCACCGAGGACGTCGACGGCAACAGGCCCTCCAGCGTCGCGGCGTAGGGGCTCTGGGCCACGTCGGACATGCGGGTGTAGATGTCGCCGTAGGATTTCTGATAGCTGGTGAGCAGCAGCGGCACGAACAACGTGGCCCCGGCGTTGACCGTTCCGGCGACGGCGGCATCGGTCAGACCCACCAGGTTGTAGGGCCCGGACATGGCCCCCAGGGCCGTGACGGTGAACTCGGACGCGTGGTCACGCTCGAGCACCTTCTGCGTGGCCATGGCCACATGCCCCCCCTGCGAATAGCCGCTGACCAGCAACTTGCCGGAAGGCTGCACACCCCCAGCCCTCTTCACGTCGGTCAAGGCCGCCCGCAGGCCGTCGATCATGTCGACCGCCTGGGACTCGGCGTTGAGGTACGGGTGGAAAGACGCCGTCGACGACTCGTAGCCCTGGTAGTTGGGCGCCACGACGATGAAACCCTGGGCTGCATACATCGCCATCAACAGCTTGGCCTCTGTGTCGTTTTCAACGTCGGCCATGTTCTTGGCCTTGGCGGTGCTGGTGCCGTGGGCATAGAGCAGCACCGGACGATTGCCGGTGCAAGCCGCCGCGGTGCCGGTCGGCACCAGAACCCCTTCCGATCCCCGCACCGACTTTCCGCTGGGATCCACGCTCTGGTAGTCCACCAGCCGCACGTCCACGCCACACTGAGCTGCGCCAGCCAGACCCATCAGGCCGGAAGCCGTCGTGCCAGTGTCGATCTGCGCCGCAGAGACCTGAGCCAGCCGGGCCGACGCCACCAGGGCTCCCCGGGCCGGTGTAGCCGCCCCGTCGTCACCCCCACCCCCACATGCGGCCAGCACCGCCGCAGCCACCACCGACCCGATCCGTCCACCCCATCTTGCCGACATGCGAGGCCTCCATTCATCCAGGTTCACCGTCGAGAAATGAACGGCGATGCAGGCCATCGTAGGCGGCCGCCCCAAGACGATCGAGCGAAGAAACCCTCACCCGCCGGCCGTCACCTCCACGTCGAGCACCAGAGCGGACAGGGGTCGTGCCACGCACGGCAGGATCCAGCCGTCGGCCAGTTCCTCGCGGCTCAGGCCGGGCCATTCGACCGCGTGGTCAACCTGCCCCTGCAACAGCCGGCAACGACAGGTGCGGCAGGTGCCGTTGCGGCACGAGCGCGGCAAACGCCAGCCAGCGGCCTGGGCGCTGCGCACCAGGTCCTCGTCCGTTCTGGCCGACCACCCGATCCCCTGGGGCTCCACACGCACAGGCCAAGCCTGCGCAGGGGCAAGCCCGGACTCAATCACCCTTTGCGCACAGAGATCCGCAGGCGTGGTCGCAGTCACAGTCGCAGTCGCGAGTGCGGCCGCCGGAGCGGGAATGAAAGATTCCAGGGGAGACGGCATGGCCCGACCATCGTAACCCCCCACAGTCGTCGACCGGGCCACCTAAAATCACCGGTCCGGCCCAACGACTGCCCTGCCCATGACCCGCCAGCTTTTTGTCACCACCGCCCTGCCCTACGCCAACGGCAAGTTCCACATCGGCCACATCATGGAGTACATCCAGGCCGACATCTGGGTGCGGTTCCAGCGCATGCAGGGCCATCAGGTGCACTTCGTCGGCGCCGACGACGCGCACGGCGCGCCGATCATGATCGCGGCCGAGAAGGCCGGCATCACGCCGCAGCAGTTCGTCGCCAACATCGCGGCGGGCCGCAAGGAATACCTCGACGGCTTCCACATCAGCTTCGACAACTGGCACTCCACCGACGGCGTCGAGAACCACGAGCTCGCCCAGAGCATCTACCGCGCCCTGCGCGACCAGGGCCTGATCGAAGTGCGCTCGATCGAGCAGTTCTTCGACCCCGAAAAGGGCATGTTCCTGCCCGATCGCTTCATCAAGGGCGAGTGCCCCAAGTGCGGCGCCAAGGACCAGTACGGCGACTCGTGCGAGTCGTGCGGCGCCGTTTACGCACCGACCGAGCTGAAGAGCCCCTACTCGGCCCTGTCCGGTGCCACGCCGGTACTCAAGACCAGCGACCACTACTTCTTCAAGCTGAGCGATGCGCGCTGCGCCGACTTCCTGCAGCAATGGACGCACGACGCCGAGCGCCTGCAGCCCGAAGTGCTCAACAAGATCAAGGAATGGTTCACCAAGGACGAAGAGGGCAAAGGCGGCCTGGGCGACTGGGACATCAGCCGCGACGCCCCCTACTTCGGCATCGAGATCCCGGACGCGCCGGGCAAGTACTTCTACGTCTGGCTGGACGCGCCCATCGGCTACCTGGCCTCGCTGAAGAACTGGTTCGACAAGGGTGGCCCCAAAGCCAAGTACGGCGAAGCCCGCAGCTTCGACGAGTTCGTCGCCGACCCGAAGGTGGAGCAGTACCACTTCATCGGCAAGGACATCACCTATTTCCACACGCTGTTCTGGCCGGCGATGCTGCAGTTCAGCGGTCGCAAGACGCCCAACAACGTCTTCGTGCACGGCTTCATGACCGTGAACAACGGCGAGAAGATGAGCAAGAGCCGCGGCACCGGCCTGGATCCGCTCAAGTACCTGTCGCTGGGCATGAACGCCGAGTGGCTGCGCTACTACATCGCCGCCAAGCTGAACTCGCACGTCGAGGACGTGGACTTCAACCCCGAGGACTTCGTCGCACGCGTCAACAGCGACCTGGTGGGCAAGTACATCAACATCGCCTCGCGCGCGGCGGGTTTCATCGCCAAGCGCTTCGGCGGCAAGCTCAGCGGCGACCTGGGCGTCGAGGGCCGCACGCTGCTCGACACCCTGCGCGCGCACCGCGACACCATCACCGGCCTGTACGAGGCACGTGAGCTGGGCAAGGTGCTGCGCGAGATCATGGCCCTGGCCGACCGCGTCAACGAGTACGTCGACCAGAACAAGCCGTGGGAGCTGGCCAAGCAGGAGGGTCAGGACGCCGTGCTGCACGACGTGTGCTCGGTGTGCATCGAGGCCTTCCGTCTGCTGACCATCTATCTGAAGCCCGTGCTGCCCGCACTGGCCTCCAACGTCGAGACCTTCCTGCAGGTCGAGCCGCTGGACTTCCACAGCGCCAGCCGCGCCCTGGGCGCCCACACCATCGGCGCCTACCAGCACCTGATGCAGCGCGTGGACGCCAAGCTGCTGGACGAACTCTTCGCCGCGCCCGAACCCGAAAAGCTCACCCCCGGCGGCGAGGACATCGCCCCCGAGATCGGCATCGAGGACTTCACCAAGGTCGACCTGCGCATCGCCAAGATCGTCAAGGCCGAGCACGTCGAAGGCGCCGCCAAGCTGCTGCGCCTGACGCTGGACGTGGGCGAAGGCCGCCTGCGCAACGTCTTCAGCGGCATCAAGAGCGCCTACAAGCCGGAGGACCTGGAAGGCAAGCTGACGGTGATGGTGGCCAACCTGGCACCGCGCAAGATGAAGTTCGGCATCAGCGAAGGCATGGTGCTGGCCGCCAGCGATGCGGACGAGAAGAAGAACCCCGGCATCTTTGTGCTGGAGCCCTTCCCGGGGGCTCAGCCGGGGATGCGGGTGCGCTGATCCCCCGGAGGCCGACCCTGCGGGGTTGGCCCTCGCCGGATGGACCTGGCCGGATCGGTATCAAGCAGGTCGCACCGCAATCATCGTGGCCTGCATCACGGCCACGGCCTTGGGCGCCCCGCCTCCCGCCGGATACGCAAGCACCTCTCCGGAGCAGACCGTGAGCGTGCGCCCGGGCTTGACCACCTTCCCCACGGCCACGAAGCGCTCGCCCTGGGCCGGGCTCAGGAAGTTCACCTTGAACTCCACCGTGACCACCTCCTGGCCGGCCGGCATCAAGGTGAGCGCGGCATAACCGCAGGCGCTGTCGACGATGGCCGTCACCGCACCGCCGTGCATGTAGCCGTGCTGCTGGGTGTTGCCCACCCGATGATCGACAGCCACGTGAACCTCCCCCGGCGACACCTGCGCCAGAGCCGCCCCCAGGGTCTGCATGAGCGGCTGGCGGTCGAAACTCGCACGCACGCGGGCCTCGTCAAACTCGGCAGGGATGCGGACCTTCCAGGACGGAAGCAGTGAAGTGTCGGAAGCGGAGGGCATGGCGTCCTTCAAGTCGGGGGATGGAAACACGCGGCGTGCCCAACGCGGGACACGCCCTCAAAGCCACCGCCTGACCCGGGCGGCGTAAGCCTCGTACTCTGCCCCAAACTTGGCGCGCATGACACGCTCTTCGGGCGCGATCTGGAAGCGATCGATCCAGAGCACGAAGCACACCGGCCCCAACCACGGCCACCACAGCGCCAGATGCAGCGCCCAGGCCGACAGCAGCAGGGCCTGCCCCACATACATCGGGTTGCGGGTGTACCGGTAGACACCACCCGTCACGAGGGCCGTGGCCTTGGCGGGGCTCATCGGATTGAAAGTCGTGCGAGCCCGGCGAAAAACCCAGAGCCCGGACAGATCCAGCACGAGGCCCACGACCCCCATCACGGCGACGGCGGCCTGACGCCACCCCTCCTGCGGGAGCGGATCCGGCGTGGCCCCTGAGAACGTCCACCATGACACGCCCCACATCACCGCCGCGAGCAGCAGAGCCACCACCGGCGGCGGAATCTTGTGGTCCAGGTTCACCATGACCTCACCGGTCGCAAGCAATCACTTCAACGAACCGAACACCTTGCCCAGGATGGCCGAGCCCGTCCCCACCGGATCCTGGCGGATCTTCTTCTCCTGCTCGCCGATGACCGTGTAGAGGCCATCCACCGCCTTGGTGTTGACGTGCTGCTCGATGGTCTGCCCACCGCTGTTCAGGCCGAGCTTGCTGGCCTGGCCCATCAGCTTGTTGGCCTTGGCGGCCAGGTCCACCTTCTGCGTGGCCTGGGTGATGATGGGCAGGAACTTTTGCGTGATGGGTGCGCGTGTCTTGTCGCTGAAGAACTCGGTGACGGAGGTGTCGCCGCCGGTGAGGATCTTCTGGGCGTCCTTGACGCTCATGGACTTGATGGCGCTCATCAGCAGCGGCTGGGCCTGCGGCACGGCGGCTTCGGCCGCACGGTTCATGGCGGTGACGAGCTCGTCCACGCGCTGACCCTGGCCCAGGGTACGCATCAGACTGCCCGCCTGCTCCAGCCAGCCCGGCAGCGGGATGCGCAGGGCGTCGTTGCCGAGAAATCCATCGGCGGCCCCGAGCTGGCTCACAGCCACCTTGGCCCCCTGCTCCAGCGCCGCCCGCAGGCCGGAGGCGGCGTCGGCATTGCTCAGGCTGAGGGCCCAAGACACGCCGGGCACGGTCATGCCAGCCCCGAGGCCCGCAAGCACGGTCAGGCAGCGGCGGCGAGCGGCATCCAGGACAGCGATGTCGGCAGAAGAAGGGGTCGACTTGTGCATGAAAAGCATCCTCCGTGTTTCAGATCGGATCAGTCTAATCCCCCGCGGTTTGCGCTGATTCAATTCCCTGAACGCGTCGTGCGCCCACGATGGGCCTTGCACCCATCTCATCGACCTGGCGATCCCCTCACCCCCCTGCTGGAGCCCCCCATGCCAAACCGCCCGTCCTCGCCCGATTCCCGTCAGCCACGGTCGTGGCGCTCACGCTGCGCAAATTGGGCCTGGGTCGCGGCGCTCCTCGTGCCCGCCACAGCCGTGGCCCAAAACACCACCGATCTGACTCGCGCACAGGAGATCGTGTCCACCCGCTGCCACCTGTGCCACGGCGCACAAGGCGAATCGACCAGCGCCATCTATCCGCGCCTGGCCGGACAGAACGCCGAGTACGTGGCCCGCCAGCTGGCCGACTTCAAATCCGGCAAACGCAAGAGCGACACGATGAAACCGCAGGCCGAGTCCCTCACGCCCGAAGAGATGGCGGGACTGGGTGCCTTTTTCGCGGGCAAGAAGATCGGCGGCCGCGCGGTGAAGGACGCCGACCTGGCCGCCGTGGGCAAGTACATCTTCCTGCGCGGCAACACCTTCAGCGGCGTGCCCGCCTGCACGAGCTGCCACGGCCCTCAAGGCCACGGCACGACCCAGTTGCCGCGCCTGGCCGGTCAGCACCCCCGCTACATCGAGGACCAGCTCCAGCAGTTCAACACCCGCGAACGCACCAACGACAACGCGGTGATGCACACCGTGGCCTCCAAGCTCACTGCGCTGGAAATGCAGGCGGTGGCCGTCTACCTCTCGTCGCTGGACTGATCGCGCCAGCCGTCAGGACAGGATGAAATCCTTCGGTTGGGGCATGGCCGGCAGGTCCCGATCCCCGATCAGGTCCCGCATGGCGATCTCGATGCCGGTGGCCAGGGCTTCGAGCGGCAGGTCGTTGGGTTCCGTCCCGAAAGGTTCCTCGATCTCGTCGCCCAGCGCCTCGACCGAAAAGAAGGTGTAGGCGACAAACGTCACCATGAGCGGGGTCATCACGCCGATGGAGTCCAGCAGCCCGAAGGGCAGCATCAGACAGTAGAGGTAGACCGTGCGGTGCAGGATCACCGAGTAGGTGAAGGGCAGCGGCGTGACGGCGATGCGCTCGCAGCCACCGAAGGCCGCATCCAGCTCGACCAGGCCCCGGTCCATCTCAACCGCCAGCAACGGGTCGATGCGCCCCGCTTCGCGCTGAGCCTGGAGCCAGCCGGCCAGCCAGAGCAGCACCCGCGAAGGCACCAGGTTCGGTGAGGCCCCCCTCAGGGCGGACCACGCTTCTTGCGGCAACAGTCGCTGCAGATCGGCCGAGGCGTCGGTGCCCCGCAGGCGGTGGCGGGCGGCCTGCACAAAGGCCGCCAAGCCGTGCACAAAGGGGCGCACGGTGGACGGTTGCGCGTGCGCGCCGTCGATGAAGGTCAGGGCCTGTCGGGTCAAGGTGCGCCCATCGATGAGGAAGCGCCCCCAGAGCTTGCGGGCCTCCCAGTAGCGGTCGTAGCTGGCGCTGTTGCGAAAGCCCAGGAAGATCGCCAGCGCCACACCCACCAGCGAAAACGGCACCGCCGTGAGCGTGACCTTCCAGTCCAGCAACTCGCCGTGGAAGGCCACCACCAGCACCGACAACCCGGCCACAAAACACAGCTGGGGCGCGATGCGCTTGAGGATCGAACCTCGCCAGACCAGCAGCATCCGCCACCAGTTGGGACGCGGACGGACAATCATGTGCGCCAGCCCACCCGGCCCTGGCCGGCGTCGTTGATGCGCTGCACAAAGGCAGGGGCCTCGGTCTCCGGCAAAGCGATGTCGGCATCCACCAGACTGCCGTGACTCACCTGCAGCAGCGTGGCGCCCACCGCCTCGATCTCCCGGCGCAGCCAGCCTTCCAGCGCGTAGGGCACCGTGCAGTGCAGGGTCTTCATGCGCTGAAGCTGAACCTTCTGGGCCCCCAGCAAAGCCTGGGCCACACAGTCCGTGTAGGCGCGCACCAGGCCGCCGGCCCCCAGCTTGACACCGCCGAAGTAGCGCACCACCGTGGCCAGCACCCCTTCCAGATCCTGGTGGCGCAGCACATCGAGCATCGGCCGACCAGCCGTGCCGCCCGGCTCGCCGTCGTCGTTGGCCGCGGACTGCCCCCCTGCCAGCAGGGCCCAGCACACGTGGGCCGCACCGGGGTGCTCGGCCTTGAGCTGGGCCACCCGGGCCTGCGCGGCCGCCCGGTCCGCCATGGGCTCGACACAGCCAATGAAACGGCTCTTGCGGATCGACAGGTCGCTGTGGACCGGCGTGTGCAGCGTCAGCGCCATCGCACAGACGGGTTCCGGGTGGTGCGCCGAGTCGACGAAGTCACGTCAGTTCCAGCCTCAGACCGCCAGAGCACCCAGCTGCGCCATCTCTTCGCCCATGCGGATGGCCCGGGCCGGCGTCCATTGGCGGTTGAATTGCAGCGGCCCTTGCGGAAACAGCATGACCACGGTCGAGCCGAGCAGGAATCGGCCCATCTCCGCGCCCTGGCGCAGCACGATCTGGTCGCGGGGATAAGTCCACTCGCGAACCTGGGCGCTGCGCGGCGGGTTGACCACGCCGTGCCACACCGTGGCCATGCTGCCGACGATGGTGGCCCCCACCAGCACCAGCACAAACGGGCCACGCGCCGACTCGAACACACACACCACGCGCTCGTTGCGGGCGAACAGGCCCGGCACGCCACGCGCCGTGGTCGGATTCACCGAGAACAGCTCGCCCGGCACGTAGATCATGCGGGAGAGCGAACCGTCGCAGGGCATGTGGATGCGGTGGTAATCGCGCGGGCTGAGATACAGCGTGGCGAAATGGCCGTTCTGGAAACGGGCGGCCAGTTGCGCCCCCCCCCCCACCAGAGCCGTCGTCGAATAGCGGTGGCCCTTGGCCTGGAACACCTGATCGCCTTCAACCGGTCCGAACTGGCTGATGGCACCGTCCACCGGGCAGACCAGGTCGGCGTGCGCCATGGGACGGGCTCCGGGCTTGAGTTCCCGCGTGAAGAAATCGTTGAACGTCGCGTACGCCGCCGGATTCGGCTCGGCGGCCTCGTTCATGTCCACGCCGTAGCGCTGGATGAACCGGCGAATGACGGCGGTCGTCAAGGCTCCCTTGCGTGCTCCAGCCAACCGGCCCGCCACCTCGGTCAAGGCCTGCTTGGGCAGGAGGTATTGCGGCAGGACGGCCAGTCGATCGGACATGTTGATGGCCCCCGAGGGGCTCCGTGGGAAGGGCTGTGATTCTATCGGGCCCCACTGGGCTCTCTCCGTGCATTGCGTAAGTGCACAATGGGGGCATGCCCCACCCACGCGGCGATGTCTCCACGCCCCGGCCCATGAGCCGGCGTCGGCGCTTCATTGCCGAGCGGCACCACTGCGGCCCCCCGCCTCCAAGTTCCGAGCCTTGCTGAACCCGCGTGGCCCAAGCCCACGCGGCCCCCGGTTCTTGTGGAGCGTGTCGTGTCTTCTCCCCCCCCTTCTTCGCTGATGTCGCGCCTGAACCAGCTGCATCGGTTCCGGCCACGGCTGATGGACAGCCTCAAGGGCTACAACCGCCAACTGTTCGCCGCGGACGTCGGTGCCGGCCTGACGGTGGGCATCGTGGCCTTGCCGCTGGCCATGGCCTTTGCCATCGCGTCCGGCGTGAAGCCAGAACAGGGCCTGTACACGGCCATCATCGCGGGTTTCCTGATTTCCCTGCTGGGGGGCTCGCAGGTGCAGATCGGCGGGCCGGCCGGCGCCTTCATCGTCATCGTCTACGGCATCGTC
>CAYYCN010000010.1:0-54216 GCA_964470355.1 uncultured Sphaerotilus sp. | reverse complement strand
GCAACTACAACTGGAAGACCTTCATCGAGGTCTATCTGGAGGACTACCACGTCGGTCCGTTCCACCCCGGTCTGGGCAACTTCGTCACCTGTGACGACCTGCGCTGGGAGATGGGTCGTGAGTACTCGGTGCAGACCGTGGGCTTGGCCGACGGCGTGGGATCGGCGTTGGGCAAACCCGGCTCCGAGGTCTACCGCAAGTGGCACGAGCAGGTGCAGCAGGTCCAACAGGGCGTGGCGCCTCAGCGCGGTGCGATCTGGCTGACGTACTACCCGCACATCATGGTCGAGTGGTATCCGAACGTGCTCACGGTCTCGACGGTGCATCCGCTCGGCCCGACCAAGACGCTCAACACGGTGGAGTTCTACTACCCGGAAGAGATCGCCGCCTTTGAGCGCGAGTACGTGGAGGCCCAGCAGGCGGCCTACATGGAAACCTGCATCGAGGACGACGAGATCGGCGAGCGCATGGATGCGGGCCGCAAGGCGCTGCTCGATCGCGGTGACAACGAAGTCGGTCCCTACCAGAGTCCGATGGAAGATGGCATGCAGCACTTCCACGAGTGGTATCGCCGCGTGATGGACTTCCAGGACTGAACCGACCGTTCAGCATGGGCTGGGCATGCGCTCGCAGGTCGGGCTATGCTGCCAGCGTGCCGGGAGAAGGTGTCGGACGGATCGTCCGGTCCTTCTCCCGGTGTCTTTTGGAAAACCGATGAGCGCTCCGATGTTGATGGTGGTGGCGAGCTTTCTGTTCGCCACGATGAGCCTGTGCGTGAAGCTGGCCTCGGCCTATTACGGCAACGGGGCCATCGTGACCTTTCGTGGGCTGATCGGGGCGTTGGTCATGCTGGCCATCGTGCAGTGGCGGGGGCGAAGCCTGCGCACGCCGGTGCCATGGCTGCACCTCAAGCGTGGATTGGCGGGGGTGACGGCCCTGAGCCTTTGGTTCCACTCGATCAGCGGGTTGCCTCTGGCCACGGCCGTCACGTTGAACTACATGTCGTCGATCTGGATGGCGGTGTTCATGATCGCCGGGGCGGTGTGGTTCGGGCGTTCGCGGGTGGATGTCCGGCTGGTGTGGACGGTGCTGGTCGGATTTGTCGGCGTGGCGGCCATCCTGCGGCCGAGCCTGGAGCGGGACCAGTGGTGGTTTGCGCTCATCGGTTTGGTGTCCGGCGTCTTGTCGGCTGCAGCGTACCTGCAGGTGAAGTCGTTGGGCCAGGCTGGAGAGCCGGAAGATCGCGTGGTGTTCTATTTTTCCCTGTGCACGACCGTGGTGGGAGCGTTGCAGTTCCTGCTGGTGCCCACGCGGGAGCCGGTCGTGGCCCTGCAGCCGGCGGGTTGGGCCGGTCCGCTCCTGCTCCTGGGAGTGGGGGTGTCGGCCACGGTGGCGCAGTTGGCCATGACGCGGGCCTATGCGCGAGGGCGCACGCTGGTCAATGCCAGCCTGCAGTACTTCGGGATCGCTTTCTCGTTCGTGTTCGGGGTGTGGCTGTTTGACGATCCCGTGCGTTGGAGTTCGCTGCTGGGCATGGGCCTGGTGGTCGGGGCCGGTATCGTGGCGTCGCGCCTGAGCGCCTCGTCCCGTCCGCGGCACAATGGCGGCGAACCTGCGAAACAGACGCCGGACGCGGCCTGAGGGGCTCCGGCGATTCCCATGGATGGCCCGCATGACGCTGAACCTGGATCTCCCGAAGCCCCTGATCTCGGTGGAGGCGCTGTCCGAGCGCCTGGGACAGGTGCGCCTCCTGGATGTGCGATTTGACCTGGCCCGCCCCGATGCCGGAGCCCAGGATTTCCTCCGGGGGCATTTGCCGGGCGCGACCCATGTGCACCTGGACCACGATCTCAGTGCCAAGGGAGCGCCCCAGATCGCCGTGTGCGGCGGGCGCCACCCCCTGCCGAACCGGGCGCAGGTGGCGGCCTTGGCCTCCCGCCTGGGGGTGACGCCTTCCACCCCTGTGGTGGTGTATGACGCGCAGGGGGGGATGTTCGCCGCTCGGTTGTGGTGGATGTTGAAATGGATTGGTCACGATGCGGTGGCCGTGCTGGATGGCGGGTGGCCGGCGTGGGCGGCCTCGGGCCGAGAGCAGGTGTCGGGCGAAGCCGCTGCGGTGCCCTCTGTCGCAGCGTACCCCCTGTCCGATGAACCGGGCTGCCGCACCGTGACGGCCGGTGAACTCCTGGCGCAGCTGGATCGCCGGACCGTGCTGGATGCGCGGGCACCGGAGCGGTATCGCGGGGACGTCGAGCCGCTGGATCCGGTGGCGGGACACATCCCCGGCGCGTTGAATCGACCGTTCAGCCTCAATCTCGGGGCCGACGGCCGCTTTCTTCCGCCCGATGTCCTGCGCGCGGCTTTTGCTCAGGTGGCCGAAGGCCCTCCAGACTGGATCCACCAGTGCGGTTCGGGCGTGACGGCTTGTCACAACCTGCTGGCGATGGCGGTGGCCGGGTGGCCCATGGGGGTGCTGTATCCGGGGTCCTGGAGCGAGTGGTGCGCCGATCCGGCGCGCCCCGTGGCGCGGGGCGGGTGATCCCGACAGCGAACTTTTGGCTTGACTGGGGTCAATATGTGAACCGGGCTTCGGCGCATGATTCACTCATCCTCAGCAGATATGGAGGTTCAGCATGTACAAGCGCATCCTCGTACCGACCGACGGTTCGGACATCACCGCCAAGGCGGTGGACACCGCCATCCACCTGGCCCAGGCCTTGGGCGCGGAGATCGTCACGTTGGCCGTGAAAGAGCCGTTCCCCTACAGCGCCATGTCGGAAATGCAGCCGATCCCGCCGCAAGAGTTCTTCGATGCGCAGGATCGCATCGCCAACGAGCACGTCCAGCGGGTGAAGGAGGCGTGTGCTGCAGCGGGCCTGGCCTGTGACGCTTCTGCCGTTGAGGCGCTTCATCCGTGGGAGGCCATCCTGGACCGGGCCAAGGACACGGGCAGCGACCTGATCGTGATGGCTTCGCACGGACGCCGGGGCGTGGCTGCCCTGTTGCTGGGCAGCGAGACCCAGAAGGTGCTCACGCACAGCAGTGTGCCGGTGTTGGTGGTCCGCTGAGCCGGGGTGGCCGGTCGTGTGCCGGCCCACGGAGCTCAATCCCATGAAAAAAAGACGCCCCTTGGGGCGTCTTTTTTTGAAAGGGTGGAATCCCCCCAGAGGGCCTTACTCGTCGTCGCCCCCCAGGACTCCGCCCAGCAGGCTGCCGCCGGCCAGCCCGCCCAGCAGGGAGCTCTCGCCACGTCCGCCGCCGCCGTTTTGCGGCGCTGCTGCAAAGATGCGGCTGGCCAGGCGCGAGAACGGCAGCGTTTGCAGCCACACGGTGCCCGGGCCGGTCATGCGGGCAAGGAACAGGCCTTCGCCGCCGAACAGGGCGGTCTTGACCTTGCCCACGTACTGGATCTCGAAGCTCACCCCGGGGGTGTAGGCGACGACGCAGCCCGTGTCGACCATCAGGGTCTGGCCGGCCTGGAGCTCACGGCGCACGACGGTGCCGCCGGCGTGCACAAACGCCAGACCATCGCCATCCAGGCGCTGCATGATGAACCCTTCGCCACCGAAGAAGCCCACCGACAAGCGCTGTTGGAAGTGGATGCCCAGGGACACCCCGCGGGCGGCGCACAGGAACGAATCCTTCTGGCAAATGAGCGTGCCACCCATGGCGCGCAAGTCCATCGGCAGGATCTTGCCGGGGTAGGGGGCGGCGAAGGCGACGCGCTTCTTGCCTTGTGCCTGGTTGACGTAGACGGTGGTGAACAGTGATTCGCCCGTGACCAGGCGCTTGCCGGCCCCCAGCAGCTTGCCGAACAGGCCCCCGCCGCCCGAGTTGCGGCTGCCGTCGCCGAACACGGTGTCCATCTCGACGCCTGCGTCCATGAACATGAGGCTGCCGGCTTCGCCGATCGCGGCTTCGCCGGGGTCGAGTTCCACCTCGACGAACTGCATTTCGGCGCCCTTGATCTCGTAGTCGATCACGTCCATGGCCATCGTGTGTGCTCCTGGGTTCTGAAGTGAGGGAGTGAAGGGGAAATCTGGCCCGGATGTTATCGGGCCGGGGCTCAGCGTGCGGTCGATGCGGCGGAAACCTCAGGGGCTGGGGCGTGAGCAGTTGCACGCAAGGGCTGACGGAGCCGGGCTTCGAAATCGGCCGGGGGCACGTACTGCAGCACCACACGGTTCTTGCCTCGACCGTCGACGGCCACGGCCAAGCCCTTGTCGGGGTACATCAGGTGAACGACCGGGGGCATGTCGGACGGGGCTTGCGGGGGCAGGGCTTCGGCGAGGCGCTCGGCCGGAGGACCCAGCCGCTGCACCAGGACGTCTTCGTCCAGTCGGGCCGACGGCAGGAACACGATGCCGTCGATGCGATGCCGGCGGGCCTGCTGCGCGTCCGGTGCCGTGAGGGACAAGCGGCGGGCACCGCTCTCCTGGGGATCCGAGCGGACCGCCCGGTCGGCCCAGGCCTGCAGCGTTTGTGCTGGGGCTGCAGCGGTGAACACGAGCTTGCCCTGCAGCCCGTTCAGGCTCACCGAGGCAAGGAAGGCCTCCAGGGTGCGAGTGCCTGCGGGGGACTGGACCACGGCGATCTCCAGCACCTCCTGCGGCCAGGCGGCTGAGGCCTGTTCCAGTGTGGTGCCCTCGCCCGTCGCGGTGGCGCTGACGAGCTGCAGGCCGAGGACCTCACTGCGTTGGGAGTCGAGGACATTCACGACCCAGGGCAGGCGCGAGACTTGCGTCGAAGGGGCGGGCGTTGTGCCCCCTTTCCACTGTTGCCACGCCCACGGCGCCAGCAAGGCCAGGACGAGCATCAGCAAGGTCCCGAGCAGAATCATCCCGACGATGCGGGCCGTGGAAGTGGGGCGGGGGGCTTCAGGTGCGTTCATCCGCCGGACTATAGGCAATCCGCGCCAGGGGTCTGCGGGTCTGGATCAAGCGGTGTCAGGCGCGGCGCAGCCACTGGACCGAGGCCAGCCCGAGGGCGGTCATCGCCAGCGAGCCGCAGACATGCACACCGATGGCCGCGAGGGCCCATCCCAGGCGGCCGTGCTGGATCTGGTGGGTCACCTCGGCGGAAAAGGTCGAAAACGTGGTCAGCCCGCCCAGGAAGCCGGTCACGACAAACAGCTTCCATTCAGAGGGCAAGTGGGTGTACTGGGCAAAAACGGCCAGGGCCACCCCGATCAGGTAGCCGCCCACGAGGTTGGCCACCAGCGTGCCTGGCGGCAGGCTGGGGAACAGGGCGTTCAGCCAGTTGCTGAGCACCCAGCGCAGGATGGCGCCCAGGGCGGCACCGGAGCCGATGGCAAGCAAGGCAGGGATCATGGTGCCGGCACTCTAGCGGATCTCCTGTGGTGAAGTGCCGCGGGGATGGGCTTGATCTTTCACATTTCTTAAGGCGCGCCCGACGACGGGCCTAGGAGGTTTCCCCTATGATCGCGCCTCGGCGCACCGTGCAGGGGCGCCCACACCTCATGACCCATTCTTCAGCTGTCTTGGATCCGTCTGCCGCCCCACCCGCCATGGTCGAGTTGCGCGGGGTGAGTTGCGGCTATGGCGATCGTCTGATTCTCCAGGACGTGGACCTGATCGTGCCGCGGGGCGCCGTGGTGGCGCTCATGGGCACGTCGGGCGGCGGCAAGACCACGGTGCTGCGCCTCATCGGGCGGCAACTGGAGGCCCAGGCCGGTCGGGTGCTGTTCGATGGCGTGGATGTGGCCGGCCTGGATCGCCGGGGGCTGTTTGCGGCACGGCGTCGCATGGGCATGCTGTTCCAGTTCGGGGCGCTGTTCACCGACCTCTCGGTGTACGACAACGTGGCCTTCCCGCTGCGCGAGCACACCCACCTGCCCGAATCCATGATCCGCGACCTGGTGCTGATGAAGCTGCACGCCGTGGGCTTGCGCGGTGCACGCGATTTGATGCCGAGTCAGATCTCGGGGGGCATGAGCCGACGGGTGGCGCTGGCGCGGGCGATTGCGCTCGATCCCGAGCTGATCATGTACGACGAGCCGTTTGCCGGGCTGGATCCGATCTCGATGGGCATCTCCGCACGGCTGATCCGTGAGCTCAACGATGCCCTGGGAGTGACCAGCATCGTCGTGTCGCACGATGTGGAGGAGACCTTCTCCATTGCCGATCACATCGTGTTCATCGCCAACGGCGGCATTGCCGCGCAAGGCACACCGGCCGAATTGCGCGCATCGGAGGATCCCCTGGTGCGGCAGTTCGTGACCGCGGCCCCGGATGGACCGGTGCGGTTCCATTACCCGGCCGCCGACCTGGCGGACGACCTGGGACTCGGAGGCCGCGCATGAAGTTCAGCCTCGAAGCCCTGGGAGCTGGCACCCGCTCGCTGCTGGGCGACATCGGTCGGGCCACCCGCCTGTTGATGCGCCTGTTGGTGTTGAGTCCGGCCGGGCTGCGCCGTTGGGGTCTGGTCGTGGACCAGGTGCATTTCCTGGGCAACCTGTCGCTGGCCATCATCGGCGTGTCGGGTCTGTTCGTGGGCTTTGTGCTGGGGCTGCAGGGTTATTACATCCTGCAGCGCTACGGTTCGTCCGAGGCGGTCGGTCTGATGGTGGCGTTGTCGCTGGTGCGCGAGCTCGGGCCGGTGGTGACGGCCCTGCTGTTTGCGGGCCGGGCCGGCACGGCCTTGACGGCCGAGATCGGCTTGATGAAGTCTGGCGAGCAGATCGCGGCCATGGAGATGATGGCTGTCGACCCCGTCAAGCGGGTGCTTGTGCCGCGCTTCCTGGGGGGGCTGATTGCAATGCCCCTGCTGTCGGCGGTGTTCAGCGCGGTGGGCATCATCGGCGGATGGGTGGTCGGTGTGGTGATGATCGGCGTCGACCCCGGCGCGTTCTGGTCCCAGATGCAGGGCGGCGTGGACGTGTTCCAGGACGTTGGCAATGGGGTGATCAAGAGCGTGGTGTTCGCGTTGACCGTGACGTTTGTGGCCCTGCTGCAGGGTTATCTGTGCCAACCCACGCCCGAAGGCGTGGCTCGGGCCACCACCCGCACCGTGGTGATGGCCTCTCTGGCGGTGCTGGGGCTGGACTTCATCCTCACCGCCATGATGTTCTCGATCTGACAGGTGGAAAACAAGATGCAGAAATCCCGTCATGACGTCTGGGTCGGTCTGTTCGTGCTGATCGGTGCGGCGGCGCTGCTGTTCCTGGCTCTGAAGGCCGGCAACCTGCTGTCGGTGTCCTTCGAGAAGACCTACCGCGTGGTGGCGCACTTCGACAACATCGGCGGGCTCAAGCCCAAGGCGGCGGTCAAGAGCGCGGGCGTGGTCGTCGGTCGGGTGGAGAGCATTTCCTTCGACGACAAGATGTACCAGGCCGCCGTGACCCTGGAGCTGGAGCAGCGCTATGCGTTCCCCAAGGACTCGTCGGCCAAGATCCTGACCTCCGGCTTGCTGGGTGAGCAGTACATCGGCATGGAGCCGGGGGCCGAGGAAAAGACCCTGGTGGCCGGCGACGCCATCAAGCAGACCCAGTCGGCGGTCGTGCTGGAGTCGCTGATCAGCCAGTTCCTTTACAACAAGGCCGCTGACACCGGTTCTACCAAGAGCGAATGATGGCCAGAGCAGTACAACGGTGGACGGGGGCTCTGGTCCTGGGCGTGGCGGCCCTGACGTCCGGGTGTGCGACCGTCGAGCGTCCGGACCCCTTCGAACCCTACAACCGGCAGGTCTTCCGCTTCAACGAGGCGGCCGACACCCATGTGATCCGCCCGGCGGCCGAGGTCTATCGAGACGTCATGCCGCGGGTGGTGCGCGAAGGGTTCTCGAACTTCTTCTCCAACGTCAAGGACGCCTGGTCGGCCGCCAACCTGTTCATGCAGGGGCGGTTTGCCGATGGCTTCTCGGACGTCATGCGATTCGGCACGAACACCGTGTTTGGCCTGGTGGGGGTGCTGGATGTGGCGTCCGAGCTGGGCTTTGAGCGCCACGGCGCCGACTTTGGCGTGACGCTGGGGCGCTGGGGCTTCTCGGAGGGGGCCTACATCGTGTGGCCGATCTTCGGGCCCTCGACGGTTCGGGACTCCATCGGCCTGCCGGTGGACATCACGGCGGTGCCTCAGTCCTTGTTCGTCGACTCGGTGCCGACGCAGTATGTGCTGACCGCCACCCAGCTCGTGAACACGCGGGCCAACCTGCTGCGGGCCACGGGCGTGATCGACGACATTGCGCTCGACAAGTACACCTTCGTGCGCGATGCCTACCTGCAGCGCCGCCGCAGCCAGATCGAGGACACGCTGGATGCGCTGGGCAAGTTGCCGCCGCGAGCGGAACCTCCGGCCGCGTCCGACGTCGAATGACCTTCCGACCCTTCCCTGAAAGGAAAGCAATGTTGAACGCGATGCGTGGTGTGACCCTGGCCGTGGCCTTGGCGATCGGATCCAGCCTGGCGATGGCGGAGACCGCCCCGGACGCGCTGGTCAAGCAGGTGTCGACCGAGGTGATCGACGCCGTCAAGGCCGACAAGACCGTGCAGTCGGGCGACCTCAAGAAGATCATGTCGCTGGTGGACGCCAAGATCCTGCCGCACGTGAACTTTCAGCGCATGACCTCTTCCGCAGTGGGACGTTACTGGCGCCAGGCCACGCCGGATCAGCAGGCGCGTCTGCAGCAGGAGTTCAAGACCTTGCTGGTGCGCACGTATTCGGGCGCGCTGACGGAGGTCAAGGACCAGACCATCGAATTCAAGCCGATGCGTTCGCGCCCTGGAGACACCGAGGTGGTCGTGCGGTCGATCGTGAAGGGCAAGGGGGATCCCATCCAGCTCGATTACCGCATGGAAAAGGCCGGCGAGGATTGGCGCATCTATGACGTCAACGTCATGGGGGTGTGGCTGGTCGAGAACTACCGTTCCAGCTTCGCGCAGGAAATCTCGTCTTCGGGCATCGACGGCCTGATCGCCAAATTGGCGGCCAAGAACAAGTCTGCCGTGAACGGCACCGCCGCCAAGTCCTGAGGCCCGACGTCGTGACCTCCGCGATGCTGCAACTGCCCGTCGAGCTCATGCACGAGCAGGCCGCGGACTGCGTGCGTGCGCTCGTGTCCCGCGTGCGTGAGGCCGGTCGGGGCTCGGGGGAATGGGCGCTGGATGCGTCGCCGCTCCAGCGTTTCGACTCTTGTGCCCTGGCCGTCATCCTCGCGGTGCGCCGGGAGGCCCAGGCCCAGGGGACCTCGGTGCGCCTGGTGCAGGCGCCGCCGAGGCTGCAGTCGCTGGCTCGGCTGTACGGGATCGACGCGCTGGCGCTGTGAGCGCGCCGCGCGGTCCGTCATTCCACGTAGCGCCGCTCTCTCAGGTGGCGCTTGACGTCCTGCAGGGCGGTGCGCCAGCTCGGGCCGAGCCGCAGGGCCACCCCGGTCGACAGGATGTCGATCACCGTCAGGTGCAGCATGCGGCTGACCATCGGGCTGTAGTGGTTGTAGTCCTCGGGGTGATCGATCTCGATCACCAGTCCCACCAAGGCCGCGAGCGGCACCTGCCGCGCCGTCAAGGCGATCAGGGTGGCGTCGGACTGCCGCGCGATCTCGGCTGCGTCCAGCACGTCGCGGCTGCGTCCCGAGTTCGAGATGAACACGGCGCAGTCCCCCTTCTGCAGCAGCGTGGCGGCCATGATCTGCACGTGGGCGTCGCTGTGTGCGGCCGTGCTCACGCCCAGGCGGAAGAACTTGTGCTGGGCATCCTGCGCCACGAAAGCCGAGTTGCCCGACCCGAAGAACACGATGCGGCGCTGGTCGCGCACCGCTTGCGTCAGAGCGACGATGGCCCGCTCGATGGCGGACGCCGAGGCGTCGTTGCGGAACTTCAGCAGTGCGCTCACCGAGTTGTCGATGACCTTGACGATCAGGTCGGCGGACTTGTCGTCCTCGTCGACCGAGCGGTGCACAAAGGGCACGCCCTCCATGGTGTAGCCGGCCAGCTTGAGCTTGAAGTCGGCCAGGCCGTCGTAGCCCACGCTGCGGCAAAAGCGCACCACCGTGGGCTTGCTGACCTCGGCCCGCCGCGCCAGTTCGGCCACCGGCGAGGCCGCAAAGCTGCGCGGATCGGACAGGACCAGTTCCGCCACCCGCTGTTCTGCGGGTGACAGGGCGCCCAGGCTGGCACGGATGCGGTCGAGCATCAGAGTTCTTCGCTCCAGGTGTTGCCGTCGCGGGCGACCAGGGCGCTGGCGGCGGCCGGACCCCAGCTGCCGGCCGCGTAACCGCGCGGACCTTCACCGCCGACGTCGCGGTTGCGCTCCCAATCGTCGAGGATGGGCTCGACCCACTTCCAGGCCTGTTCCTGTTCGTCGCTGCGCACGAACAGGTTCAGCCGGCCGGCCAGGGCGTCGAGCAGCAGGCGCTCGTAGCCGCCGACCCGTTCGGATGCAAAGGCCTGGTCAAAGTCCAGATCGAGCTTGACCGGCGCCAGCGGCTCGATCATGCCGGTGCCCTTGGCGGCCAGCAGGCGAAGCTCCAGGCCGTCTTCCGGCTGCAGCTTGATCACCAATTGGTTGGGGCGCTGCGATCCCGGGAAGATCGGGTGCGGCACGGGGCGGAAGTTGACGACGATCTGCGAGTCGCGCGCGGCCAGGCGTTTGCCGGTGCGCAGGTAGAACGGCACGCCGGCCCAGCGCCAGTTCTGCACCTCGGTGCGCAGGGCGACGTAGGTTTCGGTGTGGCTGTCGGGCGGCACCTTCACTTCGTCCTTGTAACCGGGCACAGCCTGTCCGCCCACCATCCCGGCGCGGTATTGCCCCCGCACCACGTCGCGCGCAATGGTTTCGGCCGTGAAGGGCTTGAGCGCCTTGAGGACCTTGAGCTTTTCGTCGCGGATGGCGTCGGCATCGCCGGAGGAGGGGGGCTCCATGGCGATCATGGTCAGCAGCTGCAGCGCGTGGTTCTGGATCATGTCGCGCAGCGCGCCCGTGCGATCGTAGAAGTCACCGCGCGTGCCCACGCCCAGGCTTTCGGCCAGCGTGATCTGGATGTTGGAGATGCTGTCGCGGCGCCACAGCGGCTCGAACAGCGCGTTGCCGAAACGCAGCGCCATCAGGTTCTGCACGCTGGGCTTGCCCAGGTAGTGGTCGATGCGGAAGGCCTGGTTCTCGGCGAAGGCTCCGCGCACGGTCTGGTTGATCTCCTGGGCGCTCTGGAGGTCGTGGCCCAGTGGCTTTTCGAGCACCACGCGCACGTGAGGACCGTTCAGGCCGCCTTCCCCCAGTTGCCGCACGATGTCCTGGAACAGGTAGGGGCTGGTGGCCAGGAACAGCACCACCGTGTCGGCACCCCGGGCGTCCAGCCAGCCCTTGAGGCCGGCATAGTCCTCGGGCTTGGACAGGTCCATGCGGCGGTAGTGCAGCAGCTCGGCGAACTGGCTGAACTCTTCTTCCGTGGGCTGCTTGGACTTCTCGACCTGAACAAACCGTTCGCGGATGTATGTGCGGTACTCGTCGTCGGTGCGCTCGTCGCGGGCCACGGCCAGGATGCGTCCACCCGCCGGCAGCTTGCCGTGCCGGAAGGCCTGGAACAGCGCCGGCATCAGCTTGCGCCACGTGAGGTCACCGGTGCCGCCAAACAGGACCAGATCAAATGACATGTGCATCCTCGGTTGAGAGTTACAGCAAATGGGTACTGGCGCTGTAACTAAGTTTCATGGATGATGCGGGGAAATCCCCGGCGGGTCAACCCGGACGTTCGAATCCGGGGGCAAGTCCCCACGGCATCCAGGTCCTTGCGGGCGTTGTCGAGCATCTGTGCACGACGTCGGTCAAAGGAGGACCTGCCGGGCCCTGCACCTGTCATCGCGAGGGTGTAACGTGGGCATTGGCGCCGCCAGAGGGCGTGATCGCGAGTCGCATCAGGAAGACCATGAACCAGCTCGACCAACTCAAGCAGCACACCACCGTGGTGGCCGACACCGGCAACTTCAAGCAGCTCGCGCAGTTCGCGCCGCGCGATGCCACCACCAACCCGTCGCTGATCCTCAAGGCTGTGCAGCAGCCCGAATACGCGCCGTTGCTGGCCGAGACCGTGGCCGCACATCCGGGCCAGCCGCTCGACGAGGTGGTCGATCAGGTGCTGGTGCGCTTTGGCCTGGAGATCCTCAAGGTCGTGCCTGGTCGTGTCTCCACTGAAGTGGACGCCCGCCTGAGCTTCGACACCGCTGCCACCCTGGCGCGCGCCCGCCGCTTGATGGCGTTGTACGAGGCCGCCGGCATCGGCCGCGAGCGCGTGCTGATCAAGATCGCCGCCACCTGGGAAGGCATTCAGGCCGCGCGTGAACTTGAGAAGGACGGCATTCACTGCAACCTGACGCTGCTGTTCTCGTTCGGACAAGCCGTGGCCTGCGGCGAGGCGGGCGTGCAATTGATCTCGCCCTTCGTGGGTCGCATCTACGATTGGTACAAGAAGTCGGCCGGAGCGGCCTGGGACGAGGCCGCCAGTGCCGGCGCCCACGACCCCGGTGTGAAGTCGGTGTCGCAGATCTACACGTACTACAAGAAGCACGGCATCGCCACCGAGGTGATGGGCGCCAGTTTCCGCAACGTGGGCCAGATCCTGGCGCTGGCGGGCTGCGACCTGCTGACGATCAGCCCGGACCTGCTGGCCCAACTGCAGGCGTCCGAGGCCCCGGTGTCGGCGCTGCTGAGCGCCGAGGCGGCCCGTGCCGCCGACGTGCCGGCCGTGTCGTTCGACGAAGCCGGTTTCCGCTTTGCCCTGAACGAGGACGCCATGGCCACCGAGAAGCTGGCCGAGGGCATCCGCGCCTTTGCGGCCGACGCCGGCAAGCTCGACCAGATGATCCGCTCGCTGCAAGGCTGACGACCGTTCGGCTCGGCAGGGCAGGGGCCTTGCCGGGTCGTCCCGCCCGTCTGCGTTGTCTGACATCACCGTTTTGAGGAACACCATGCACGCCCCCCGCTGCGACCAGACGTCCGCCTGGACCGACCTGCAAGCGCACTTCGATCGTGAAGGCCGCACCTTGGACCTGCGCACGGCATTTGCCGAGCAAGAGGGGCGTGCGGCCGATTGGGCCGTGCAGGCCCCCGAGGTGTTTGCCGACCTGTCGAAGAACCACTGGGATCTGTCCACGCGGGACCTGCTGGTCCGTCTGGCGCGCGAGGTGGGTCTGGAGGCCCGCCGCGACGCCCTATTCGCGGGCGAGGCCATCAACCACACCGAAGGCCGTGCCGTGCTGCACACGGCGCTGCGTGCCCCTCGTGGCCAGGCCCCGTTCAGTGACGAAGTCCATGAGGTGCTGGACCGCATGCTGGACTGGGTCGAGCAGATCCGCGACGTGGCGGCCAGCGGCATCCGGCATGTCGTGAACATCGGCATCGGTGGTTCCGACCTGGGCCCGCAGATGCTCGTGCCGGCGCTGGAGGCCTACGTGCACCGGGGCCTCCAGTTCCACTTCGTCTCCAACGTCGATGGGCATGACCTGGCGCCGGTGCTGCGCCGCCTGAACCCCCGCGAGACGCTGGTCATCGTGGCGTCCAAGACCTTCACCACCCAGGAAACCATGGCCAACGCGAACCTCGCGCGGACCTGGTTCCTGGAGTCCTACGGCGAGGGGGGCGAGGCGGCCATCGCCCGTCACTTCGTCGGCACGACCACCAACCTGGAAGCGGCGGCGAAGTTCGGCATTCACACCACCTTCGGTTTCTGGGACTGGGTGGGCGGGCGCTTTTCGCTGTGGAGCGCCATCGGCCTGCCGGTGGCCCTGGCCATCGGCGCCGAAAATTTCCGCGCGCTGCTGGCCGGCGCGCATGCGATGGACCGGCATTTTGCTGAGGCCCCGCTGGAGCGCAACCTGCCGGCGCTGCTGGGCCTGCTGGACGTCTGGTATCGCAACTTCCACCGCTACACCAGCCGGTCGGTGGCGCCTTATCACCAGGGGCTGCGTCGCCTGCCCGCCTACCTGCAGCAGCTGGAGATGGAGTCCAACGGCAAGTGTGTGGACCTGGACGGCCAGCCGCTGCCCTACGGCACCAGCCCGGTCGTGTGGGGTGAGGCCGGCACCAACGGCCAGCACGCCTATTTCCAGATGCTGCATCAGGGCACGGACGTGATCCCGGTGGAGTTCATCGCCGTGCACCGCACGTCGCACGATTCGTCGCTGTCGCCCGCGCTGCAGGCCGGTCTGGCCGACCAGCACACCAAGCTGCTGTCGAACTGCCTGGCGCAGAGTCAGGCGCTGATGCTGGGCAAGACCACCGAATCTGCGCTGCCGGAAAAGGCCCCCACGGCCTCGAAGGACCTGGGTGCGCTGACCATCGCCCGCCACCGCACCTTCCCGGGCAACCGCCCGAGCACGACGTTGGTGCTGGAGCAACTCACACCGTCGAGCCTGGGGGCGCTGATCGCCTTGTACGAGCACCGCATCTTCACCAGCGGCGTGGTCTGGGGCCTCAACAGTTTTGACCAGTGGGGCGTGGAGTTGGGCAAGGCGCTGTGCAGCCAGTTGTTGCCGCGTTTTGCCAGTGGCGACACGACGGGGCTGGACGGCTCGACCGCCGCTTTGCTGGAGCGTCTGAGATGAGCCGCGTGGAAGATCAGCAGCGGTTCACGACCGGCGGGGGCTGGCCCGCAGCCCGCAAGCACGTCATCTTCGATTTTGGCGCGGTGGTGTTCCGTTGGGAGCCGGTGGAACTGTTCCGCCAGGTGCTTCCTCTGCACACGCCCGATGAGGCCACGACACGAGCCCTCATCGACCGGTTGTTCAAGGGGTACACCGGCACCTGGGGCCAGTTCGATGCGGGCACCATTGAGCGCGAGGCCATGGTGCCCCAGCTGGTTGAGCAGTCCGGCTTGAGCGCCTCCGAGGTCGAGGCCGTGATCGACGCCATTCCCCCCCACCTGGAACCGCTGCCGGACACGCTGGCGCTCATTGACGACCTGCACCGCGCGGGGCACCGCCTGTTTTTCCTGTCGAACATGCCGGCTCCGTACGCCGACCATCTGGAGCTTCACCAGCCTGTGGTGCAGCGTTTCGAGGACGGGGTGTTTTCGGGGCGCGTGAAGATGCGCAAGCCCGACGAGGACATCTTCCAGTACGCCATCGAGCGCTTCGGCGTGCAGGCCGAGGACTGTGTGTTCCTGGACGATCACCCCGCCAACATCGAGACCGCGTGCCGCTTGGGCATTGAGGGCGTGCTGTTCACCCGGGCCACCGAGGTTCGCCCGGCCCTGCAGTCGCTGGGGCTGCTGCCCGGCTGATTTCGGCGAGAGCTGCGCCTTTATCGGCGCGGCCGATGCCGGCAACAGGCGCTAGGTCACTCCGCGCGTGAGCGCTCGCTCGCGCGCCGCCACTGGCGTGTCGACGAAAATCCCGACACGGCCATCGCCCGCTTGGATGTCAGCCCCCGGGCGGCGGCCTGATCGGCCAGGGCCAGCCGCACCGATGCCACGTAGTCGCGCGGGGTGAGTCCGCAGTGCTGTTGGAACAGGCGGCGCAGGTGACGGGGAGTGACGTGGGCCAGATCGGCCAGACGCTCGAGGGTCCAGTCGGTCTGCGGCCGCTCGCAGACCGCATCCTGCACACGGTGCACGGCGGGGTGCAGGTGGTTGCGGTGGGCCAGCAGCGGCGAGCACTCCGGCGCCTGGGCGCTGCGGCGGGTGAAGACCACCATCACCTGGGCCACCACCGCCGCGATGGCGTCTCCGCAGACGGTGGCAATGCAGTGCAGCGCCAGGTCGATGCCGGCCGTGATTCCCGCACTCGACAGCAGCGGGCCGTCCTCGACGAACACACGGTTGGGCACGACCTGGGCCGCAGGGGCCAGATGGACCAGATCGTCCAGCGATTCGTGGTGCGTCGTGACGCGGCGCGTGCCGATCAGGCCCGCATCGGCGGCGAGCAGGGCCCCGACGCACACGGACAGCAGGACCCATGGCGGTGTGGGGCCCTTCGGTCGCTCGGGGTGGGGTGGTTCGGCCATCGGGCGCATGCGCGGCCCCACCACGCGGGCCAGCCAGAGTCGTGCGGCGAGCCATTCCGGCCTGGGAGCCAAGACGGCCGAGGCATCGCCCGGGCGCCCCAGCAGAACGACCCAGGCGTTGTCGGGCAAAGAGTCGGGCAGGGGCTCGATCCGGCTGAGGTGCAGTCCGACGGAGGAGGTCACCTCGGGCTGAGGTCCAATGCATCGCAGCCGGAAGGCTTCGGGCTGTCCGCGGCGCTGCAGGGCCTGGTTTGCCAGCCGGAAGGCTTCGGCTGGGCCGGCGAGGTCCAGCAGCAGCGTGTGCGGCAGCGTGAGAAAGCAGACATCGATCATTCCACCCAACGATAGTCCATCTGCCGCGCGGTGCGCTCGGCGAGCGTTCGGCCCGCGAGGCGCTCGACCAGATGCAGGCTGAGATCGATGCCGGCGCTGATGCCCGCAGAGGTGTAAATCGGTGGCGAACCGTCGTGGTGCATCCAGCGTCCGTCGGCGCGGACGTCCAATTCCGGGTGTGCTCGCCGCAGATCGTCGAGGTCTTCCCAATGGGTGGTGACGCGTGCCCCGGCGGGCAGCACCCCCGCACGGCCCAGCAGGAACACACCGGTGCAGACCGAGGCGAGAAGGCGCACACGCGTGGCCTGTGCCGCCAGCCAACTGACCAGGGCCTCGTCTTTCAAGGCGTGCGTCACGTCGCCGCCGGGCACGATCAGGACGTCGAGCTCCGGGGCCGTGTCGAAGGTGGCATCGGGCAGAAGGCGCTGACCGGCGCGGGCGCGCACGGCGGCTTCGGAGCGGGCCAGGCTCAGCACCTCGAAGCCGCAGGCGGGTGGGCGGCCTTCTTGCTGTTGACGCAAGGCCATGCGCTGCGCACAGGTGAAGACTTCGAAGGGACCGCTGTGGTCGAGCAATTCGACATCGTCGAACAGCACCAGGCCCATGCGGACCGGCTGCAGCGCGGGAGTGGACATGAACGGACTCCAGTCTGGAAAGAGGAGTCCTCATGTTGGTCCCGAAGGGGCGGTGGATCCAGCGGGAAACCGGACTTTCAGGAGCCGGAAACGGACATCCAGGGGCGAGCGTGTGTTCGTGCCCGGCCGGGGGGCGCAGGCCCCCGTGCGGGTCAGTAGGCCCGTTCCAGCTGGAAGGTCGCCACCAGGCGGGTCATTTCCTCGGCCTGCTGACGCAGGCTTTCGGCGGCCGCAGCACTTTCTTCCACCAGCGCCGCATTTTGCTGGGTGCCTTGATCCAGTGAGGACACCGCCTGGTTGACCTGCTCGATGCCGCTGGTCTGCTCGGACGTGGCCATGTCGATTTCGGCGATCAGGTCACTGACCTTGCGCACCTGCATGACGATGTCCTGCATGGTGTCGCCGGCCTCGCTCACGAGCTTGCTGCCGGCTTCCACACGGTCCACGGAGGTGCCGATGAGGGACTTGATCTCGCGGGCGGCTTCGGCCGAACGGCTGGCGAGGTTGCGCACTTCACTGGCCACCACGGCGAAGCCGCGGCCTTGCTCGCCCGCCCGGGCGGCTTCGACGGCGGCGTTGAGGGCGAGGATGTTGGTCTGGAAGGCGATGCCATCGATCACGCCGATGATGTCGGCGATCTTGCGGCTGGAGTCGGTGATTTCGCCCATGGTGTCGACCACGCGGGTGACCATGTCACCGCCTTGTGCCGCGACCTGGGTGGCCTGCTGGGCCAGCTGGGTGGCCTGGCGGGCGCTGGTGGCGCTGCTGCGCACCGTGTCGGTCATCTGGTGCATCTGCGCCGACGTCTGCTCCAGGGCGCTGGCTTGCTGTTCGGTTCGACCGGACAGGTCCTGGTTGCCTGTGGCGATCTGGCTGGACGCGGTGGCGATGCTGTCGGCCGAGACCCGGACCCGTCCGATGAGTTGCACCAGGTTGCCCTGCATGCGCGCCATCGAAGCCATGACACTGCCTTGCGGTGCGCGGTCGGCGCCGTCGATGGGTCGGAGGTCTCCGTCGGCCACCTGGGTTGCGGCGGCGTTCAGCACATCGGGTTCTGCCCCCAGGGCGCCGATCAGCCGGCGGGTGATGAGGAATCCCACCGAGATGGCGGCGATCTGGGCCAGAACGGCCAGGGCGATGAGGCCGTTGCGCTGTGCGGTGTATTCGGTGTCGGCGGCCGCCAGGCTGGCCTTGGCGCCTTCTTTCGAAATGTCGTCGTACTCGGCCATGATCTTGTCCATGCGTGCCAGCAGGGGCAGGCACTCGGCATTGAGCTTGATGACGGCTTCCCCGGAGTTGCCCTGGGCAGCCATGCCGACGATGGCCAGGGCCACCGGGCCGTACTGCTTCTCGACGTTCTCGATTTCCTTGGCGACGGAGCGGGCCCGGTCGCTCATGTCCGTCGCGGCCTGGACCAGGTTCTGGTACCGGGACAGCAACTGCTGCACCTGCTGGTGCGCACCCTGGGCTGCGGTGACCTGGGCCTGAAGTTCTGTGGGAGAGCTGCTGAGCAGCGCGTTCCGGGCGGCCAGGGCCCGGTCCTTCATCGCGTCGCCCAACTGGGCCACCACTTCCGAGCGCTGGTGAATACCGGCGACGTAATGTTCGAAGCGCTGATCGCTTTGCGACAGGGCGTAGACGGACCAGCCGGCGATCACCGCGCTGGCCGTGGCGAGCCCACCAAAACCCAAGGTCAGCTGTTGCTTGACCGTCATGCCTTTGCTCATCGTGCGTCCTTCAGTACATGGAGCTTTGTTTATTCCCCATATTCTGAAAGGTCACTGTACGCGTAAGCGGTGGATATCCGGGCGAATCCGGGCCTTGATCGACCCGGGTCCGCAAAACGGCGCGTGCCGGGCTTCAGTCGACGGCGAGCCAGCGCTGGGCTAGCCGGACCCACAGGGTGGCCCCCAGGGGCAGCACTTCGTCGTTGAAGTCGTAGTGCGGGTTGTGCAGGGTGCAAGGCCCCAGGCCGTGGTCGATGGGGCTGTAGGCGTGTCGGTGGCCACCGTCGCCGTTGCCGATGAAGAAGTAGGCCCCCGGCTTTTCCTGCAGGAAGAAGCTGAAGTCTTCGGCGCCCATCGTCGGTTCGAAGGTCCGCGCAGCGTCATCTCCCACGATGGACTGCATGGTCTCGCGCACGAAAGCCGCTTCGGCCGCGTGGTTGACGGTGGGCGGGTAGTTGCGATGGAAATCCACCTCGGTCGAGACCCCGAAGGCCGCACCCGTGTGCTGCGCGATCTCGCGCATGCGGCGCTCGATCAGGTCCAGCACTTCGACCGTGAAGGTGCGCACCGTGCCCTGGATGACGCAGTGGTCGGGGATGACGTTGGTGGCTTCGCCGGCCTGGATCATCGTCACCGACAGGACGGCGGTGTCCAGCGGTTTGACGTTGCGCGTGAGGATGGTCTGGAAGGCCTGCACCATCTGGCAGGCGGCGGGCATGGGGTCGATGCCCAGGTGGGGCAGGGCGGCGTGTGCGCCTTTGCCGGTCAGGGTGATGCGGAATTCGTTGCTGGAGGCCATGCACGGGCCGGCACACACGGCCAGCGTGCCGGCCGGCAGGCCGGGCCAGTTGTGCATGCCGAAGATGGCCTGCACCGGAAAACGCTCGAACAGGCCGTCCGCGATCATTTCCCGGGCGCCCCCACCTCCTTCTTCCGCCGGCTGGAAGACAAAGACCACCGTGCCGTCGAAGTCGCGGTGGGCCGCCAAGTGCCTCGCTGCGGCCAGCAGCATGGCGGTGTGTCCGTCATGACCACAGGCGTGCATCTTTCCGGGGTGGCGGCTGGCGTGATCGAACCGGTTGTGCTCGGTCATCGGCAGGGCGTCCATGTCGGCGCGCAGCGCCACGGCCCGTGGGGACGTGCCCTGGCGCAAGACGCCGACCACGCCGGTTTTCCCCAGTCCACGGTGCACCTCCAGCCCGAGCCGTTCCAGCTCGCGGGCCACGATGTCGGCGGTGCGCACTTCTTCGAAGCACAGTTCGGGATGGGCGTGCAGATCCCGTCGCAAGGCGACGAGTTCAGCCGCGTCGGCGACGATGGAGTCGATCAGTTTCATGGTGCGTGGCATCCTGGCGGGCGGCCACCCGATGCTACCGCCCTTGGGAAGGGCCTGTGCGCCATGCCATGATTCGCACATGACCATTGCCCAGCGCCACGATCCGGACCTTCGGCCTTGCCCGCGGCGACGTTCCAGGGGGGGGCGGTTGATGGCCTGGGGGTTGTGGGGCGCCACGGTGGCCTGCGGTGCGATGCCCTCTGCGGAGCCCCCGGTTGCCGCGTCCTCTGTGGGCGGGGGGCTGGCGGCGGTTCAGGGGGCCCCGGGGGCCCCGGGGGCGCCGGTGGGGCCGGGCCCTGCGTCGGCGGCGAGTCGCGATGCGGTGTCCTGGGAAGGGTGGCGGGGCGGGCTGGCCGATGGGCCGCTCCAGCCCCGAGTGCCGGAAGAACCGTGGTGGCAGCGGGTGGGCTACTGGTGGGCGTCGGCCGACGGCCACATGCGGCTGTTGCGGGCGGCCCGACCGGTGTCCGAGTGGCTGGCCGATCCCGCCACACCGGCGCCGCTGCGTGAGCGCCTGGGTCTGGCGGTCCAGATGCGGGCGTTTTCGGTGCAGGTGCTGGGCCTGCCCGACAACCCCTCCTACCAGCGCTATGCCGATCTGGGGCGTTCCGCTGCAGTGTGGAACGTGGTGGCCGCGGCGCCTTTGTCGTTGGCGCCCAAGACCTGGTGCTTCCCGGTCGTGGGGTGCGTCGGCTACCGGGGCTATCACGATCCGGCGCAGGCCCAGGCCATGGCGCAGACCCTCCGGACCTCGGGTTGGGAGGTGCACGTCTATCCCGTGCCGGCGTACTCCACCCTGGGTCGGCTGCCGTGGCCGTGGCTGGCCGACCCGCTGCTGAACACCTTCGTCACCGGATCGGAGGCGGGATTGGCCCGGCTCATGTTCCACGAGCTGTCCCACCAGGTGGCCTACGCCAGCGACGACACGGCGTTCAATGAGTCCTATGCGACGGCGGTGGAGCGGCTGGGAACGCGGCAGTGGTGGGCTCGCCGCGGGCCTGCGGGGCAGGCCCAGGCCGAAGCCATGCGGGTGTCGGAGTCCCGGCAGGCGGGATTCGAGGCCCTGACGCGGCGTTACCGCGACGAACTGGCCCGCCTGTACAGCCGTCCGATGCCTGAGCAGGCCATGCGGGAGGCCAAGGCCGCCACCTATCGGCGGCTCTGGGACGACTACCGGGTGATGCGTGACGGCGAATGGGCCGGAGACCGGCGCTACGACGCCTGGTTCGCCGAGGCCAACAACGCGCGCTTCGCTCTGCTGTCGACTTACACCCGGTGGGTGCCTGCATTTGAAACGCTGTTCGAGCGGTGTGGCCGGGACTTCCCACGGTTCCACGCCCAAGTCCGACGGCTGGCCGGCGTGCCGGCTGCGGAGCGGGAGGGGGCGTTGACGGCCGGGACCTGCGGAGACGGGCGTCGGCCCTGAGGCAAACGCCGGGCGAGGCCCCAAAGGCTCACTGCAGGGATTCGATCAGGTCAACGTAGCGCTGCCGGGCCTGGTCGATCGGGGTGCCCGACAGGGCGTGCCAAGCGTCCCATTTGGCTCGGGCGACGAAGTCGGTCATGCCGGGGCGCTCCGAGGTGACGTCACCTTCCGAGCCCTGCTTGTAGAGGGCGTAGATCTGAAGCAGGGTGGCATTGTCCGGGCGCTCCGGCAACTGGCGCGAGGCGTCCACGGCGGCCTGGAAACGGTCTTCGAGGGAGGTGGGGGTGTGGCTCATGGGAAGATCGTAGTCCTTTCGGTCGACCCGTGAAAGACATCGGGCCGGCCCCGCGCGTTGCGGGCCGGCCCGTGGCCGTCTGGCAAAGGGGTCAGGGCTCAGAAGCCGAGGCTGGCCAGCAGATCGTCGACTTCGTTCTGATCGGTGACGATGTCGGTGCGGTTCGTGGTGTCCACGACCGGTCCCTGCAGCACCACCTGCTCCACCTTGTGCTGTTGTTCCGGTGGGACCACCTGGACGAGGAGTTTCACCAAGTGCTCTTCCAGCTCATTGGTCAGCGCCACCACCTTGGCCACGACCTGTCCGGTCAGATCGTGGAAGTCCTGGGCCAGCATGATGTCGGTGAGGTGGCTGTCGATGCGGGTCGAGGCCTGCTCCACGTCCTGCACGAAGTTCATCACCGCTCCGCTGGCCACGGCCTTGACCGGATCGCGGATGATCGCTTCGCCCAGCTTGCGCGTCTCTTCGGCCACGCGGTGGTGTTCGGCCTTGGCCTGGTCCACCGAGTTCAACACCTTGTCAGCGGCGCTGGCGGTCTTCTGGGCGATGTAGGTCAGGCGGCTGCGGGCGTCCGGGATCTCGTTGGCGGCCACCTTGAGCTGCGGCATGACGCCGAGTTGTTGCATCGTGTCGTGCAGCAGGCGCGTGATCGAGCCGATCTGCTGAAACACTTCGGGCGAAGCCACGACGCCTTCCTTGGGCGCCAACTGGGTGAGGTCGTCGAGCGTCATGGTGATGAACTCCCCGGGTTTCAGGCGGTGGCCGCCAGTTTCTGCATGATCTTGGTGACCTTCTCCTCCAACGTGGCCTTGGTGAAAGGCTTGACGATGTAGCCGGCGGCACCGCTCTGGGCGGCGCGCACGATGTCTTCCTTGCGGGCTTCGGCGGTCACCATCAGCACGGGCAGGTGCTTGAGGGTCTCGTCCTTCTTGATGGCGTCGAGCAGTTCGAAGCCAGTCATGTTGGGCATGTTGATGTCGCTGACGACGAAGTCGAAGCGGCCGTTGCGCAGCTGGCTCAGGGCTGCGGCGCCGTCTTCAGCCTCTTCCACGTTGTTGCAGCCCATTTCCTTGAGCAGGCCGCGCACGATGCGGCGCATGGTGGAGAAATCGTCGACAACCAGAAACTTGAGGTCGGTGGAAACGGTCATGGGGAGTGTCCTTGTCAGACGGCAGGAAAGTGCGGATGCTTGGTTTATCGACCCGTGGTTTCGGGACTTGAGGCCGCAGACGGCCCGGAATCGGCAGAAGGTTCTTCGAGCGGTTCCTCGGGCAGGGGCGCCTCGCCCGAAGCGAAGAAACGGTCTTCCGCATCGCGGGTCATGACGGTGATGCTGATGCGGCGGTTGACGGGGTTGGCGGGGTCCTGGCGGTCAAAGGGCACGCTCGAAGCCAGCCCCTGTACCCGCAGCACGCGTGCGTCCGCCAAGCCTCCGGCGATGAGTTCGCGACGGGAGGCGTTGGCGCGGTCGCTGGACAGCTCCCAGTTGCTGTACCCGCGGTCTCCGGCGCTGAAGGGCAGGGAGTCGGTGTGGCCTTCCAGCGTGAGCCGGTTGGGCACCTCCGTGAGCACGCTGCCGATGGCCTGCAGGATCTCTCGCATGTACGGCTTCACGACGGACGCCCCGCTGTCGAACATCGGCCGGTTCTGCTCGTCCACGATCTGGATGCGCAGGCCGTCCTGGGTCATGTCCAGCCGGATCTGCGACTTGAAGGCGGCCAGCCGGGGCGAGTTGTCGAGCACGTTGCCGACCTTGTCCTTGAGCGATTCCAGCCGCGAGCGTTCGGCCTTGGCCTGCTCGGCCTTCAGGGCCTTGAGGTTGTAGGAGCGCTTCTGGGCTTCGATGTCGCCCTTCTTGACCTGGCCGCCCTGGCGGGTGATGTCGGTGCCTCCGCCCTTGATCAGGGACGAGGCGTCGCCCGAGCCGCTGGCGCCGTTGTTGGTCAGGGCGACCTTGAGGGGATTCTGGAAAAAATCCTGGATGCCCTTTTTGTCTCCCTCGGTGGTGGAGCCCAGCAGCCACATCAGCAGGAAAAAGGCCATCATGGCCGTCACGAAGTCGGCGTAGGCGATCTTCCAGGCGCCACCGTGTGCGCCGTGGCCGCCCTTCTTGATCTTCTTGACGATGATGGGCTGGAGCTTCTTGGCGTCACCGGCCATGGTGGATCTCCGGCGTCACTTCTTCTTCACGTGGCCTTCGAGCTCGGCGAAGGTCGGGCGCTCGGTGGAATAGAGCACCTTGCGGCCGAATTCGATGGCGATCTGCGGCGCGTAGCCCTGCATCGAGGCCAGCAGCGTGGTCTTGATGCACTGCAGCTCCTTGCCGTCCTCGTCGATCTTCTGCTCCAGCAGGCCGGCGAGCGGTTCGGCAAAACCGTAGGCCAGCAAGATGCCCAGGAACGTGCCGACCAGCGCGGAGCCGATCATCCCGCCCAGAACGGCCGGTGGCTGACCCACCGAGCCCATGGTGTTCACCACGCCGAGCACGGCGGCCACGATGCCGAAGGCGGGCAGGGCGCCGGCCAGGCGGGCGATGGCCGCCGCGGCGCTGTGGGCCTCGTGGTGGTGGGTTTCGAGCTCGGTGTCCATCAGCGACTCGATCTCGTGGGCGTTGAGGTTGCCCGAGACCATCATGCGCAGGTAGTCGCAGACGAACTCGGTGACGTGGTGATCGTTGCCCACCACCGGAAACTTCTGGAACAGCGCCGAGCTGTGCGGGTCCTCGATGTCTTTTTCGATGGACATCAGGCCTTCCTTGCGGGTCTTCTGAAGAATTTCAAAGAGCATGCCCAGGAGTTCCATGGCACGGGCCTTGGAATACTTGGATCCCTTGAAGCAGGCTCCCAGTCCCTTGCCGGCGGCCTTGAGCGTCTTGGGCTGGTTGTTGGCCACGAAGGCCCCCAGTGCGCCACCGAAGATGGTGATCATCTCGAAGGGCAGGGCCTTGAGGATCACGCCGATGTTGCCGCCGTGCACGATGTACACGCCGAAGATGCAGCCGATGGAGACCAGCCAGCCAACGATCACGAACATGGAATGGGTGTCCTGTCTTGAGAGGTTGCGGTGGATGGGGGGGACCCCTCACACGGCGCAGACGTTTTCGTGTTTTGCATATCGGCGCTTGAACTTGCCGACTTGAGTCCGCTGCGGGGACGGCCCGGCATCCGGTAGATGTGCACGGCCCGTCCGGGCACGGTCTCGAACAGGGCGTCGGTGGGCACGCCCGGCACTTCGAAGGCCAGGCTGACGAGGGTGGCGCCGCGCTTCATTTCCCGTTGCGCTTTTTCCCAGACGCGGGGCATGGATTCGGGGCGCTGGAACACGTACACCACGTCCAGCGCGGACCAGTCGTCGGCCCAGAGATCGCCCCGGCGCACCTGCGCCCACGGGCAACACAGTCGGGCGACGGTGCTCCACAACGGGCTCCACTCCACGCCCTCGATGCGGGCCTGGGGGTACAACCGGTGCCAGGCCCGCAGTCCATGGCCCATGCCGCAACCGGCGTCCAGGATGCGTGCGGTCGTTGGCAGGTGCAGTGACCCAGGCAGTGCCGACAGCGCTTCCCGAGGGGTGGGGTAGATCGGAGCGTCGCTCCAACTGCGCAGGGGATAGGCCAGCAACAGCAGACCCAGGGGCAGCAGCCAACCGACGGCGGGGACGTCCCCGAGCATGCCGCTGGCCAGCACCGAGGCCGGAAAGCCCGCGGCAGCCAGCCCACGGCGCCAGGGCGTGGAGGCCCGCCAGGCCATCACCGCACACAGTCCGCTCAGGCCGATCACGCAGGGCAGCGCGGGGGCGCCCTGTGCCACGAGCAGTCGCAGCGCCACGCCGGCGGACAGCCACAGCCCCAAGGCAGGCCAGGGCCAGCGGAGCCAGCGGTGATGCAGTGGCGGGGAAGAGGCAAAAGCAGCCATGTCCCGATTGGACAGGGGCGGCTCGTCGGGAGAAGGCCGATGGAAAGGGGTGTTTCCGGCTCAGAGCAACGCGAGCACGCGCTCGGCGTTCAGGCGCACGCGCACATCGCGCACCGCCACGGTCTGGGTCACGGCACGGGCGGGGGTGGAGGTGTGGCGCAGCGCTGGCGTGGTCAGGGCCATGCCGCTGGGGCCGACCACCGAGGCCACGACCGGTTCGTTGACGCGCATGCCGCGGGCGAGCACCACCGCCACTTCACGGTTGGCCAGCTCGACGTAGGAGCCGGGTGGGTACATGCCCAGGGTGCGAATCAAGGCGGCGCCCAGGGCGTCGGGGCGACCGTCCTCTCCGACACAACTGCGCTGGGCCGCGAGCAGGGGCGGAATCGGGGCACGGCTGGCGCGCAGGCTGATCTGCCCAGTGAAGGAGTCCACCATGTTCAGCAGCCGGGCGCCCCGCTCGGTCGGGGTGAGTTCTTCCAGGGCGCGGTGCCGCAGGGTTTCATCGTGGTGTCGGCGCACGAGGTCGAGCCAGCGGGCGTCGGTCACCCCCGCTCCCGCCAGGAGCCCGGCGCTGCTGCTGGCGTGCTGTGCGATCAGCGCCTGCTGTTCGGGTGACAGCGGTGTGGTCTGCAGGGCCAGTTGATCCTGCAGCGCCGACACCGACGCATTCATCGTGCAGGCAGCCATGACCAGGCTGTTCACCTCGTGTTCCGGCCACTTGAGCATCGTGGCGACTTGGCTGCACACGAAAGCGCACAGCGCGGCGTGGCAGGTGCTGTAGTGCTGAAGGTCCTGCGAGACGTGCTGGATGAGCAGGAACAGGGTGGCGTCCGGGTGGCGGCGGGAAAACTCCCTCAACCCATCAACGGCGTCTTCCACCTGCTCCACCCAGGCCGCCTCCGGGCGGGCCGCGCGCAGGGCCAGGTGCAGGTGCCGAACCAGTTCGTCGAAGGTTTCGGGCAGGGTTCGGGAGCGCGGGGTCCGGGTGGGCTCGGCGGCCAGGCTTCGTCGGCGGTCTGCCGTCGTGCGGGCCTGCGAGATGTGTTGCAGCGTGGCCTGGTCGGCCACCAACTTCTCGGCGGACTCGCCGCTCCAGCGGCGATAGACATCTGCATCGCTCTCTGCGACGTAGAGGGCCTTGGCGCGCAGGCGTTGGAGTTTTCGGCTGTCGTCCAGCGTCACGCCGCTGGGCACCAGCAGCAGACCGTTGTGGTCGAACAGTCCGAAGGGGAGTCGCTCACCGAAGCGAAGGTCGTCCGGTGACAGTGAGATCATGGCCATGGGTACATCCGGCGTTGGTCCGACCGTGGGGGAACGTTGTCTGCATATCGACGCGTAAGTAGCCGAACTTGATGGCCCCAAAAAAAGAGGCCGATGCATCTGAACGCATCGGCCTTGGAAGGCACCACGGGGGTGCCAGGGAGGAAGTCTGGAATCTGGGGGAAATCAGTGCAGCTGCAGCGCACCGCTGGCTTTGCCCTTGCCGGCGCGAGCGGGCGGATTGCACAGGCCGCACACGAAGTGTTTGGCGATCTCGTGCGGATGGGTCACGAAGTGGCCACCGCACTTGGAACAGGGCGTGAGCGTGAGCATGCCGTTGTCGACGAACTTCACCAGCCGCCAGGCTCGGGTGACGGACAACAGGGGCTCCAGGTTCTGCGCCTGGGTCTGCTCCAGGTAGAGCTGATAGGCCTTGATCACGGTGTCGATCTCGTCGAGCTCGGCCACCTTGTTCAGATACTCGTGCGTGTTCAGGAACAGCGAGGCGTGGATGTTGGGCTGCCACGTCATGAACCAGTCCGTCGAGAAAGGCAGTTGACCCTTGGACGGCGACTTGCCGGCCACTTCCTTGTACAGGCGCAGCAGGCGCTCGTACGACAGGTCGGTCTCGGATTCCAGCACTTGCAGTCGGGCGCCCAGCTTGATCAGCGTGACGGCACGGTCGATCTGCTTGGCTTCGGTCAGGATGCTCTTGACGCGCATGGTGGATTCCTCTTTTTTCTGGACTCTGGCGGTGTTCTTGAAAACGCGGGGAGCGTGATCAGGCGGCTTCGCGATGGCGGCCGGCCATCAGGATGTTGGCGTGCAGGCGGGAGACGCTGTCGTTGGATGCGCTCTTGCCGTGGTTGGTCAGCAGGTTCCAGACCAGGTCGTCGTCGACGCGCATGCGGCACAGCAGGGTGTTGCCCGAGGCGATCTTCATCATTTGGGCCGGCGACAGCACTTCGAGGATGGCTGCGGTCTCTTCCGACACGCCCAGGCGGAACAGGGCGGTTTCGCGGTCGTTGCGGATGAGGCTCTGGGCCAGCATCAGGTACGACAGGTTGGCTTCGCGGATTTCGGCGAGGATTTGTTCGGTGTTCATGACGGGGCTCCTGGCGGTAGGTGCTGCGTGTTTTGCAGCGGGGTTCGGTCTCAACGTGGAATGAATTGTGAAGATCCGAACTGCGCTGCAACATCGGCCTACTTCCGTGGCTTGAGTCCGTCTTTTGCCATGGGTGATGTCGGGGAAATTCCTACACGGTGTCGGCGTGTCGTCCTGCATGCGGACGGCCTGCCGGACACGGTGCGGCGGGTGGAACGAGGCGCCTCAGGCGTCCAGCGCCAGGTCGACTGCGGCGAGTCGCTGGCTGGCCATGAGCTCCAGCAGCTGTTCGTGTGCGCGGGCCAGTCGATCCGGGTGTTGTGCGCGGTAGTCGCGGAACGTGTCGTCTCGGGTGAGGCTGTCGAGCAGGCGGATGGCTTCATCGGCGGCGTCGGTTCGACCCAGGGCGGTGGCCAGCGTGTGCAGGGCGTCGCCGGAGGCGGGCGACAACAGCAAGGCGCGGCGAGCCAGTGCGACGGCGCTCCCGGCGTCGTGGCGCTGCAGGGCCAGGCAGGCCTGATCGACCAGGGTCCCGGACCTGGCGGGGTCGACGGGGGTTTCGGCGGCGGCGCGCCGGACGGGCTTGTGGCGAACCACGGGTTCTGAGCGGGCGAGCACCGCATCGATCGAGGCCACGACGCGGGCCATGCTTTCATCCAGCGCCGACACGGCGGGGGCTGGGCGCTCCAAGGCGGGCAGCGACACAAAGGGCAGGCCCGCCAGATGCAGCCAGAGGTGGTCGAACAACGTGGCCGCGAAGGGGGCGTCGAGGCACTGGGTCAGTGTTTCGGTGTGGCGGTGCAGGTGGGCGTGCAACTCGGCCAGGAGCCCGTGGCGCATGCCCCAGACCGGTCCGTGGGCCCGCAGGCCAAGGTCGGCCGACAGGGCTTCCTCGGCCAGGAGATCCAGGCCGCACTGACGCAGGAAGGTCGCCACCACGGATTCACCTTCCGCCAGCCGATGTGCCTGTTGCCAAGCCTGGACCTGTTCCAGCAGCGCCGGATCGTGGTGGGTCAACGGCTGCAGGGTGGTGAGGCTGTAGCGCTCGGGGCGCACCGGCAGGGCGCCGACCCAGTCGCGGACATCGCGCTCCGCCACGGTGGCCGGGGGGCGGTCCAGCGCGGGGCCTGCGTAGATCGACAGGGGTTGAACGTCACCCCAGCGTTCCGTGGTCTGCAGCAGTTCCATGAAGGCGGGGGCATACGGGAAGGGGTCGGCGGGCGCAAACACGGCAAAGTCCTGTGGCGATGCGTCGGGGAGGCGATCGCTCAGCAGGGACAGCATCAGGGCGGACATGCCCCGGCCAGCCGCCGCAGGGACGATGCACACGTGCGGGGGCAGCGGGGACTCGATGGGGTGCTCGCCCTGGTCGAACACCGTGATGCGAGAGGTGACGGGCAGGTGGTTCAGCCAAGCCAGGGACTCGTGGGTGCGGTGGAGGTACAGGTGCAGCATGGGGATGCGGGGAGTTGGGTTTCGCTGTTTTTCGGCCAAGGGGACGTGGACTGAAGCGCTCCCGGGCCACGGACCAGGACGAGGCATTGGCCCTGAGGGGGCTCAACGCGCCTGAATGACATCCAGGTTGTGCCGTGCGAGGTGGCTGCCGCGTCCATGGACGCTGCCTTCCAGGTCGGGGCGCTCACCGATCTCCAGGCAACGGCGCCAGGCGGCTTCGGCCAAGGGCAGCCAGTGGTCCAGGGCGCGGACCGGTTCCGCCACGGCCTGATCGAGCAGGAGGTTGCCCAGGACAAAAAAGAAGTCGGGGGAATGGGCCCAGTGCGGCATCTCGTCTTCGGCGAGGGCCAGCGCCTGGGCGCGAAGACCGGCCTGACCCAGGCAGTGCAGCTGACGGACGGTGAGTTCATGGCGCCAGTTGGCGGTCGGCGGCGTGAGGCGGGCGGCCTGGGCATACCAGCGGCAGGCGGCGCGAAAGTCTCCCTGGACTTCGGCGTCCTTGCCCAGTTGGTAGTGCACGTAGGGGTCTTCCGGGTGGTCCCGCAGATCCAGCAGCAGCAGCGGCCGGTTGCGGTCGTGTTTGTGTGCCATCTGGGCACTCCGGTAGCCGTCGTGGCCGAGGTGCAGTTCCAGGCGTTCGCGTGGTGCCTTCGAGAGGACTTGTTCGTGCACCCGGCCCTGGTACCGGGCACCGCGGGGCAGCAGCCGCGTCATCCAGGCGCGGTTCAGGCCTGGATCGGGGGATCGGTCCTCGTCGAACTCGCTGTGGATGCACACCACGCCGAGTCGGGGTGGGCCTTCGGTCCAGCGGGACAGCTGTTCGCCGCCAGATTGGATCCATTCGTCGGCATCGAGAAACAAGGTCCAGTCTGCATCGGCCAGCGCCAAGGCCTGGTTGCGAGCGGCCGCGAAGTCGTCCCGCCAGTGCCAGTGATGCACTTCGGCGCCGCAGTCGCGGGCGATCGTGGCGGTGTCGTCGGTGGATCCGGTGTCGAGCACCACCATCCGTCCGACCCATGGCTTGACGCTGCTCAGGCAGCGGGCCACGCAGCGGGCTTCATTGCGGACGATGAGGGCCAGGGTGATGCGGGATGGAGGCACGGCAGGGGGACGAGAAGGTGTCCGTCCCACTCTACGGGGATTGGCGTGCCGACGATCGATGGAAGTGCCGTGCGAATGGCGCCTGGATGGCCGGACGGCATTTGGCGGGGCAAAGCTGCGTTGTTCCGCCGATGGCGATCCCCGTCCGACTTCTAGACTGAATTTCTCTGGAATTGAAACAACCGATCGGGCGCATGGAGCCTTCTCGTCGTGTTTTCGGAGCTTCCGGAGTCATCTTGAGGGGTTTCCGATGATCATCACGCGCACACCGTTTCGCATCTCGTTTTTTGGCGGAGGCAGCGACTATCCGGCCTGGTTCAGCGAGCACGGTGGCGAGGTGCTTTCGACCACGATCAACAAGTACTGCTACATCACGATGCGGCACCTGCCGCCGTTCTTCGAGCACAAGCACCGGATCGTGTATTCGGCCATCGAGAACGTGAGGCACTGGGACGAGATCAAGCACCCCGCCGTGCGCGCGGTGCTGGGGTGGTCCGGCTGCAGCAAGGGCCTCGAGATCCATCACGACGGTGACCTTCCCGCCCGTTCTGGCCTGGGGTCGAGTTCGTCGTTCACCGTGGGGCTGCTGCATGCGCTGTCGGCGCTCAAGGGCACGTATGTGTCCAAGGAGCAGCTCGCCAAGGACGCCATCCACATCGAGCAGGACGTGATCGGTGAAAACGTCGGTTCGCAGGATCAGGTGGCTGCGGCTTTCGGGGGGTTCAACCGCATCGAGTTCCATCGCTCCGGCTCGTTCCAGGTCTCGCCGGTCATCCTGAAGAAGCAGCGCATCAAGGTGTTGCAGAAGCACCTGATGCTGTGCTTCACCGGGGTGTCGCGCATCGCCTCCGAGGTTGCGCAGTCCCAGATCGCCAACCTGCGTCAGCGTGAGCACGAGGTGCGCCACATGCAGGCGATGGTGGATGAGGCCGTGCAGATCCTGGGCAGCAGCACGCGACCCATCGAGGAGTTTGGCGATCTGCTGCACCAGAGCTGGCTGTTCAAGAAATCGCTGTCCGACAAGGTCTCCAACGCGGACATCGATCAGCTCTACCAAGTTGCCCGCGATGCCGGCGCCACGGGTGGAAAGATCCTGGGGGCGGGGGGCGGCGGCTTTTTGCTGTTGTTCGTGCGTCCCGAGTTTCAGGCCCGGGTGCGCGAAGCCCTCAAGCATCTGGTGCACGTGCCTTTCCAGTTCGAAGAATCCGGCAGCCGAGTGGTGCTCTACCAGCCCAACGGCCTGTGCTGAAAAAGGGAGCCTCCGATGACCCTCCGCATGAACGCCCAACAGCTGATCGCTTTTGAAGACGAGGTGGCGGCCACCTTCAACTCTGGTGCCATCCGTGCCCCGGTGCACCTGTACTCGGGCAACGAGGAGCCGATGATCGAGGTCTTCAAGGACGTGGGACCCAACGACTGGGTTTTCTGCTCCTGGCGCTCGCACTACCAGTGCCTGCTCAAAGGCGTGCCTGCCGACGAGGTGATGGCCGAGATCCTGGCCGGGCGCTCGATCTCGTTGTGTTTCCCACAGCACCGCATCTACTCGTCGGCCATCGTCGGCGGGGTGTTGCCGATCGCCGTGGGCACGGCGATGGCCCTTCAGCGCAGCGGTGAAGACGCTCGTGTGCATTGCTTCGTCGGCGACATGACGGCCGAAACCGGCATCGCGCACGAGTCGATCAAGTACGCCCGCAACCATCGCCTGCCGATCCGCTTCATCGTCGAGGACAACGAGAAGTCGGTGTGCACCGACACCCGCCAGGCCTGGAACCAGCCCCGGCTGAGTTTTGAGGGCGTGCGCGACGCATACATCCACTACTACCGCTACTCGACCCGCTACCCGCATGCCGGGGCCGGGGTGCGGGTGCAGTTCTGAGGACCGACGCCATGAAGTATTTCGACGAACTCAAGCGCTCGATGGAGTACCTGGCCGAAGACCCCCGCACGGTCTTCATGGGCCAGGCCGTGGCGGTGCCCGGCACGGCCATGAGCAACACGCTCAAGGACATTTCGGCCCATCGCCTGCTGGAGCTGCCCGTGGCGGAAGAAATGCAGATGGGCATGACCACCGGGCTGGCGCTGGCCGGGCAGATTCCGGTCAGCATCTTTCCCCGCTGGAATTTCCTGATGTGCGGGCTCAGCCAGCTGATCAACCACCTGGACAAGGTTCAGGTCATGTCCAACGGGGGCTTCAAGACCAAGGCCATCGTGCGCACGGGCATCGGATCGGAGCGACCGATGCATCCCCAGCACCAGCACGTGGGCGATTACACCGAGGCCATCCGGTCGATGTGTTCGTCGATCGAGGTGATCCGGCTGGACGAGCCTGAAGACATCTTTCCCGCCTACCAGCGCGCGCTGCTGCGCGACGACGGCCGCAGCACGCTGCTGGTCGAGTGGGGCGACTACTACGGCGAAAAGTGAGCGGAGGTTTCATGAAATTCCCCCTGATGCGCAACAACATCCTGCGCGAAGACCTGGACGCCGTCATTGCCCACCTGCAGCAGGACGACCCCATCCTCACCAATGGCCCGCAGGCCGCGGCGTTTGAAGCCGAGTGGTCGCAGTGGCTGGGCGTGAAGTACAGCGTGTTCGTCAACTCGGGGGCGTCGTCCAACCTGCTGTCGATGGCGGTGCTCAAGATCCGTCACCCCGAGGGCGGAGAGGTCATCGTGCCGCCGTTGGCCTGGGTGTCGGACGTGGCCACCGTGCTGCAGAACGGATTCACGCCGGTGTTCGCCGACATCGACCCGCGCACGCTGTCCATGGATCCCCAGGAGATCCTGAAGAAGATCACCCCGAAGACCCGTGCGGTGTTCCTGACCCACGTGCAGGGCTTTGACGGCTTGACCGACGAGTTGCTGAAGGAGCTGGAGCGCCGCCACATCCCGCTGATCGAGGATGTGTGCGAGTCGCACGGCGCCACGCACAACGGACGCCGCCTGGGCAGCTTCGGCTGGATGTCGAACTTTTCGTTCTATTACGCCCACCACATGAGCACCATCGAGGGCGGCATGGTGTGCACCAACGACGAGAAGGTCTACCAGCAACTGCGCATGCTGCGCGGCCACGGCATGGTGCGCGAATCCACCGATGCGGACCTGCGCGCCACCTACCGCGCCGAGTACCCCGACCTGAACCCCGACTTCATCTTCAGCGTGCCGGCCTACAACGTGCGCAACACGGAGATCGGCGGCATCATGGGGCGCAGCCAGCTCAAGCGACTGGACGCGAACGTGGAGCGCCGAACCGCGCACTTCCTGCGGTTCCTGAACCAGATCGACGCGCGCCGCTATCGCACCGACTTCAAGCTCGAAGGCAGCAGCAACTACGCCTTCAACCTGATCCTGAACGAGGCCGACGACGACTTCGTGCAACGCCTCATGACCCGCATGCGCGAGGCCGGCATCGAGTTCCGGCGCGGCAGCGCAGGGGGCGGCAACCAGGTGCGTCAGCCTTATCTGCGCGGCATCGTGCCGGCCGATCACCACCTCGAGTTTCCGCACACCGAGCATGTGCATTTCTACGGTTTTTACCTCGGCAACTTCCCCGATCTGCGCGAGGACGAGATCGACACCATCTGCTCCGTCGTGAACTCGGTATGAACACCCGCATCACCTCGGCGGTCGTGCTGGCTGGTGGCCTGGGGACCCGGTTGCGCAGCGCTGTGCCCGATCTGCCCAAACCCATGGCGCCGGTGGCCGGTCGACCGTTTCTGGCCCACCTGCTGGACCAGTGGATTGCCCAGGGCATCCAGCGCTTCGTCCTCTCGGTCGGGTACCGGCACGAGGCCATCCGCTCTCACTTCGGTGAGACCTACGGGGGTGCGACGCTGGACTATGCCGTGGAAGCCTCGCCGCAGGGCACCGGCGGCGGCGTGTTGCTGGCGGCTCGCCGTCTGCCCCAGGACGCACCGTTTGTACTGCTCAACGGTGACACCTACTTCGACGTGTCCTTGCCATTGCTGAGCGAATACGCCGAGCGCCGTCAGGCTGATGGTTGTTTTGCCTTGTTCCGTACCTGTGAGCCGGGCCGCTACATGGGCCTGAGCCTGGGCCGGGGGGGTCGCATTCTTCAACTGCAGGCAGGGTTGGACCAGCCCGAGCGCCTGGCCAACGGGGGCGTCTACCTGATTCATCCCCGTGCCTTGCGCGGCTTGGCGGCGTTGCCCGGTCAGCCGCTGTCGCTGGAGAACGATCTGTTCCCGAAACTGATGGCAGAAGGCCAACGTTGGTTCGGACTGGAGTGTCCGGGGGCCTTCATCGACATCGGCATTCCGCAGGACTTTCACCGGGCGGCGTCGGTCCTGCCCATGCACGACATCCGGAGGCTGGAAGATGCGCTCCATCACTGAACGCCTGTGCGCCAACCTCGAGGCCTCGGTGGCGGCCAAACGGCAACTGCTGGCGGATGCCGCCATGCAGGGCCGGTTTGCGGCAGCCGTCGAGCGGGTGGTGCAGTGCTACCGCGCGGGCGGGCGGCTCTACATCGCGGGCAATGGAGGTTCTGCGGCCGATGCCCAGCATCTGGCGGCCGAGTTTGTCAGCAAGCTGGCGCGCCATCGGGCCCCTCTGCCTGCCGAGGCCCTGACCACCGACACCTCGATCCTGACCGCCATCGGCAACGACTACGGCTTTGACCAGGTGTTCTCGCGCCAACTGGCCGGCAAGGCCACGGACAAGGACATGTTCCTGGGCATCACCACTTCCGGCACCTCGCGCAACATCCTGTGCGCGTTGGAACAGTGCCGACGCATGGGGCTGCCCAGCGTGGTGTTCACCGCCCACAACGGTGGCGCGACGCCGGCGTTGGCAGACCACTGCATCGTCGTGCCCGGAACGGTCACCAGCACCATCCAGGAGCTGCACATCGTGCTGGCCCATACCCTGTGTGAAAGCGTCGAAGCGGCGCTGTTCGACCACCCCTGACTTCGAGAACAAGGATTGACCATGACCTACGACATCCTCGTCACCGGCGGCGCCGGCTACCTCGGCTCCACGCTGGTGCCGCAACTGCTGCGTTCCGGTCATCGCGTGACGGTGCTGGACAACTTCATGTTCAAGCAGGCCAGCCTCAACCACGTGTGCCACGACCCCAACTTCCAGGTGGTCAAGGGGGACATCCGCCAGGAGAGCGTGGTCGCGCCGCTGCTGAAGAAGGCCGACATCGTCATTCCCCTGGCCGCCCTGGTGGGGGCGCCGATGTGCAGCGCAGATCCCATCGGCGCCAAGACGATCAACCACGACGCCATCCTGATGATGCTCAAGCTGCTGTCGCGCGAGCAGCGGGTTCTGATGCCCACGACCAACAGCGCCTACGGAACCGGTGACGAGAACAACTTCTGCACGGAAGAGTCGCCGCTGCGCCCGATCTCCATCTACGCCAAGGAAAAGGTGGCGGTGGAAGGGGCGCTGATGGAACACGGCAACGCCGTGAGCTTCCGCCTGGCGACCGTGTTCGGCATGTCGCCTCGCATGCGGCTGGACCTGCTCGTCAACGACTTCTGTTACCGCGCGGTGCACGACCGTTTCGTGGTGCTGTTCGAGGGGGCCTTCAAGCGCAACTATGTGCACGTGCGTGACGTGGCACGCGTGTTCGAGCACGGCATCCAGCATTTCGACCTGATGAAGGGTCAGATCTACAACGTCGGCCTGTCGGATGCCAACGTTTCCAAGCGTGAGCTGTGCGAGCACATCCAGCGCCAGGTGCCGGACTTCGTCTTCATGGACGCCCCGGTGGGCAAGGACCCGGATCAGCGCAACTACATCGTCTCCAACGCCAAGCTGGAGAGCACCGGGTTCAAGACGGCGGTTTCCCTGGAGGCCGGCATCACCGAGCTGATCAAGGGGTACGCCATGATCCGCAACACCCGTTACGGCAACGTCTGACCGCTCCTGAGCAGGCCCTCCGATGACCGACTGCGCCCTCGACGTTCTTTTCATCCACCCCGACTCGTCGGCGCAGGCCTACCAGGGACTGGCGGCCACCTACTCGGCCATCGAGCCACCGACCTGGGCATTGCTGCTGGCGCAGTCGTGCCGGGCCAAGGGCTTCGGCGCGGCCATCATGGACTGCGATGCCGAGAAGCTGGCGCTGGGTGATGCCGTGCAGCGGGTGAAGGACCTGAAGCCGCGGCTCATCGTTTTTGTGGTGTATGGGCAGAACCCCAATTCGGGCACCACCAGCATGATCGGCGCCACCCGGTTGGCTGAACAGCTCAAGGCCGAGGTGGGCGGCACCCCCATTTCCTTTGTCGGCTCGCACACCAGTGCCTTGCCCAAGGAGGTGCTGGCACTGCCCTTCGTGGACATCGTGTTTCTGAACGAGGGGGTGTACGCGCTGCACAACCTGCTGCGCGGCAACCTGGGCAGCGACATCGCTTCGGTAGCCGGCATTGGCTACAAGAAGTCGACCGGTTCCGGATCGCCGCTGCTGTGGCTCAACCCACCACAGTGCGTGGTTCCGCAGGAGCGGATGGACATCGACCTGCCGGGTTATGCCTGGGACCTGTTGCCTTACCGGGAGCGCCCGCTCGATCTGTACCGGGCCCATTTCTGGCACGCCGGGTTTGACCACAGCAAGCGCACGCCGTTTGCCGCCATCTACACCTCGCTGGGCTGCAACTTCGGTTGCGACTTCTGCATGATCAACATCGTCAACCGGCAGGACAACGGGGATGATGTTCACGCAGCGCATTCCCGTGGCATGCGTTTCTGGAGCCCGGGGTTGATTGCGGGCGAACTGGAGAAGCTGGCCCGCATGGGCTGCGAGACGGTGCGCATCAGCGACGAGATGTTTTTCCTGAATCGTCGCTACTACGAGCCGCTGCTGCAGCAGGTGGTGGAGCGCGACCTGAACCTGCGCATGTGGGCCTATTCCCGAGTCGACACCGTGCGCCCGGCGGCGCTGGACCTGTTTCACAAGGCCGGCATCCAGTGGCTGGCGCTGGGCATCGAGGCCGGCAGCCAGATGGTGCGCCGGGAGGTGTCGAAGGGCTCCTTCCAGGAAGTGAACATCCGCGATGTCTGCACCACGGTGCGAGACAGCGGCATCCACGTCATCAGCAACTACATCTTCGGGTTCCCGGACGACACGCTGGAGACGATGCAGCAGACGCTGGATCTGGCGCTGGAACTCAACACCGAAATGGCCAACATGTACCCCTGCCAAGCGCTGCCGGGCAGTCCCATGTACCGAGAAGCCTTGAAGCAGGGCTGGGCCTTGCCCGACCGCTACGAGGGCTACGCTTTCCTGTCCTACGAATGCCAACCGCTGGCGACCAAGCACGTGAGTGCCGCCGAGGTGCTGCGCTTCCGCGATGCGGCATGGCAGCGCTATTTCACCCATGAACCCTATCTCCAACTGGTGGAGTCGAAGTTCGGTGCCGCACAGCGGGCCAACGTCGAAGCCATGACCCGGGTGCCGATGAAACGCCGGTTGCTGGGAGACTGAGTTTGACTCCAGGAAGGGGGGCCGGCGATTGCGCACCCTACAGACGGAAAGGCTGGGAGATCCCAGCCATCGGCGTTGAGTGAAGGAGCGGCTTCAGGCCGCTTGCGTCTGCATGGCCTCTTCGCGTGTCCGCGATGGTCGATGGCCGCGCATCGAGGCAAAGGCTTCTTCGAGGAGGGGGGGCATGAGGGCGGACATCGGCAGGGACGACTTGAACAACTCATGCGCGCTATCGGCGATGACGCGACGGTTGCTCAGCTCCAGTGCCGCCTCGGCCCAATCGAAGAGATCCGCGCTGGGGACCTTCATCACAAAGGGATCCAGTGGTGAACTCAGTGCGTATGCTTCGTGCAGCACAAAGCTGCGGTTCTGCAGGTGGTAGTGCATGCGCGAGACGGAGGGAATTTCGTTCTCGGGTGACAGGCGCAAGGATAGGCAGACCTTGGCGCGTGAGACATGATCCTGTCGCAGGTACTCAGGCGGGCAATCCGAGTAGCGCATCACGTGATGTTTCCGGGCCAGTCGGTCGAGGATGCCGCGACGGTGTTCGGTGATGGCGCCGGAGAAGTAGAAGTCGATGTCCCGCTCGGCTTCGGGGCGCTGGCGTACGGTGGCAAAGTCAGTCACGTACCCATGCGGTAGGTGACGCACGGTGCGTCCATTCAGGGCCTGGCTGTAGCCTGGCACCATGCTCTCGGCCAGCACCCACACGGCATCGGCCAATTCCGCCGCGATCAGAAAAAACCGGTAGCGCATGTCCCAGTAGTGCGCATTCCCGTAGTGGTTGTCGCGGGTAGCGACGCCGCTGTTGAAGGATCCGTCGATGATCGGCTCCGTGCCGATCAGGATGTAGCGGGCGCCGGCGCTGTGGGCTGCCAGCAGCCTTTGCACGCTCTGGGCGTCGACAAAGTGTTCCAGAAGAATGTTCACGTATCCCGGCATCAGCCGGTGTGAAATGCAAGCGGTGTGGCCGCAGTCCTGCAGGGCATTCTTCAAGAGCATCACGATGTCGGTGATGCCGTGGTGGTTGCCGTGATTGCCTGTGTGGATGTAGACGCGCATGGCCGAAACTCCAGGGCTGCGGTTGAACGAGGGCTTTTCAGCTCATGAATTGGGTCGCGATGCTCCGCAGCAGCTTGCCAATTTGGTACTCCCAAGTGAATTCGGCCACGAGGGAGGGCGCGGGGTCGCGGTGGCTCAACAACTGCTCGGCGGCGAAACGGATGGATTCGTCGGTGAAGTGGTAGGGATGGCAACCCACGCGGTGGTCCGTGTGAGGGTTGAAGTTGTTGGCGATGGGGATGCCCATCGACAGGGCCGTGACCGCTCGTTCGTTGGTGCCGTGCCCAAAGTTGGGGTCGAAGTTGACCAGCCCCGCGTAGTCCTGGCAGATGTAGCTGAAGGCGTGGTTGTGGTCGGGGTTGGGCTTGAGCAGACGGAAACTGCGGCAGTCACCGACGTGCTGTTCCCAGTTTTCTCCGTAGATGTCGACGGGCAGTCCGCGCAGGGCGTTGGCCACCTTCACCCGCCGGTAGCGCTTCAGGCAGGAGTCCACGGCACACAGGGCCACCATGGAGGTCGGATGCACCACTTCCGCCAGGGGCTGTTCCAGCGCCTTGGCGATGGCGCTCAGCCCGTGGACGGTGGTGGTGTGGCGCAGGGCCTCGGCCACGCGGCGGATGCGCACACCGTCCAGACCCCAGGCGTTGTTGTCGGCCAGCGTGGATTCAAAGTCGTCGTGAACGGCGGTGACGGCCAGTTCCTTGTTCGCCGAGGCCCACATGAACAGCCGGTCGGGATGGGCCTTCGGACCGTCCTTGTAGGGCGCCGGATAGGCGCCCGTGGGCATGTAGTGGGCGCGGGGTCCGATCAGCCGGGCGTCGTTGGCCTCGAGGCTGGCCAGATGCAGATGGGGCATCGACGTCCAGTCTTCGTGAAAGCGGCGGAAAGGTTCGACCCGCACAAAGTCATACGGCCAGGCATCGACGATGTACGTGATGAACTTGACCTGAGGGCCCACCGCTCGCCAGATGGGCACTCCGCTGACTTCAATCCCCAGAGGCACCGTGCCGGTCGTCATGATCAGTGCCAGACGCGGATCGGTGAGCAGTCCTTTCAGGAGACCGAAGCTGGCGTCATCGACGTTGACGATCTGGGCGTCGTAGCCGTTGGCGTTGAGCGCGTAGCTCAGGCTTTGGGCCATCATGTCGGTGCCGCCATAGGGGTGACGGTTGGTCAGCACGACGGCCTTGGGGTACATCTGGATCATGGGAAGTCCTTGAGAGGCGCCGCACCTCGGCGCGATGGGGTGTTCAGTGGGCCCGGCTGCCCGGGCGTGGGGGCGGTCAATGCCGCTCCAGCTCGGGTTCGGGGGTGTCGACGGTGCAGGGCTCTGGGGGGAGTGCCCACGGGAGGTCGTCGTCTAGGCCCCCGAAATCGGCCTGCATGGTCCGCGCCACCGTGCGTTCGCGCAGCGTGGTCGCCACCTTGCGCAGGGTGACCTTCATGAACGCGGCCTGTTGCTGAGCGCAGGGTTGCAGTTTCATGTCCAGCCATTGCGATTGGGTCATCTGGAAGCGCCACTCGAACCAGCCCAGGTACCAGAACCAGTCGGTGTAGTAGAGCCAGGAGTTCTCGTTGAGTGCGCGCAGATGGGTGGGGTCCTGCCAGGCGGTGAGTGCCCGCTCGTAGGGGACCTCGATGTGGAACTCTCCGCCCTCCCTGAGCAGGGTCAGCACGTTGCCCATCAGGGTGGGCAGGTCGGGCACGTGCTCCAGCACGTTGTTGGCATACACCAAGTCGGTGCAGCCGGCTTCCAGGTGGATGTCCGCACCCAGCGATCCCTGGGCCTGGATCGGGAACACCTGTGGTTGGCCCAGGTCCAGCACCAGATCCGGCTGCGCACGCTCCAGGATGTCGAGGTTGAGCCATCCCAGCTTGTAGTCCTTGCCTGAACCCAAGTTGATCTGTTGTGGACGCCACGGGCCGGGCGCGCGGGTGCGCAGCTGGGCTTGGCGGAATCCGACCGCAAAGGCCAGCAGGTCGGCGTAGGCGTCGATCGGATCGTGGCGGGTGAAGGCCTGCAGTTTCTGCTGGGCCTGTTCAAAAAACTCGGGTCGACCGAAGTGGTGCTGAAAGAACGAATCGAAGTTGTCCTCCCGCAGCCAGAACACGGCCTCGTCAAACGCTTCGGCCGGTTGGGTGCGTTCGCTTCGCTCCGAGATCACGGGCGTGCCCAGTGACAGGCAGTGGCTTGCGCGGGCCTGTTCGAAGCGGCTGCTTTCGTAGAAATGGCAGTTGAGCACGGCCTTGGCCTGTCGGATGAAAGCATCGCGCTCGGCGCTGTAGACGGGGGTGTCGAAGGTGGTCACCGTCACACCGCAGGCTTCAACTTTTTGCAAGAAGGCTTGGCGCCGTGGGTTCAGGCTACCAAAGAAGAGCAGATCGATGGGGCGCTCTTCCAAGGGCTGCGGGTCTGCGGGTTCGAGGTAGGGGGCGTGCAGGAAAGGCACGAGCGGCACGTCCGTGGGGTCCTCGGCGTAGATGCCGACGTTGCCGGCGTCGTAGTCGACCACGGCGGAGGTCTTGAGCAGCTTCAGATAGGCCGGATCCACGGCCGCGCCTCCCTGGCCGAGTTGCTCCAGATTCACGAACAGGCAGGTGTGGCGACGCTGGGCCTCTTCCGGAAAGCCGAGGTGCGCACCGAACACGAAGTTGACGGCGTCCTCGCGCAGCCGATTCTTGGCCAGCGTGACCTGGGCGCCCAGCCGTTGGAACTGGTGCCGAAAGTACCTCGCCTGGTCCAGGAAACCCAGGGAGTGCACGTAACCCGCCGGTTGGACGATGGTCAGGTGGATCGGGGGCAGGTTCATGGTCGGGGTCCTCGGGAATCAGGGGAGGGAGGCGCTGGAGGCCGCCAGCGCGTCGGGGGGCAGGCCGGCATCGTGTCGGTCGACCATGCGCTGCAGCAGCGCGCACAGGTCCTTGGCGAAACGCTGGCCGTTGAACAGGGGTGAGGCGGTGCGTTGCCTCTCGAGATGCTGTTTCAAGGCCTGGATGGCGCCGCGGTCTCCGGCATAGCGCACGGCTTCTTCGATGTAGCGGTCCAGGTCCGTGCAAACGAGTTGTGGCAACCCGACGGTGTGAAGCAGGCTGGCGGCCACGCGAGAGGCAAAGGTCTGGCCCATCAGGGTCAGCACCGGCACGCCAGCCCACAAGGCGTCGCTGGCGGTGGTGTGGCCGCTGCAGGGGTAACTGTCCAGAAAGAGGTCGATCTGTGGCAGACGGGCCCGGTGTTCGTCGGTGGCCACGAAGGGGGCAAAAACGAGGCGGCCAGGGTCCACACCGAGATCGGTGGCCACGGCCCGCAGGCGGTTTTGCACCACTTCCTGGGGCACGAGCAACCACAGCACGGAGCCCGGGGTCTGCTGCAGGACGTGGCACCAAGCCTTGAACACCTCGGGCACGATCTTGTAGGACTGGTTGAAACTGGCGAAGACGAACGCGTCCTCGGGCAGTCCGCACTGCGCGCGGGTGAGGGGCGCCGGTTGGGTGCGCACGCTGTCGTTGGGCTGATAGCAGTGCGGCATCTGCGCGATGTGTTCGCTGAAGTGAGCCTGGTGTTCCAGGGGGGTGACCACCGGATCGCCCACGATGTAGTCGATGTAGCGGGCCCCCGTGGTGCCGGGGTAGCCCAGCCAAGCCACCTGCAGGGGCGCGGGACGGCGGGCCAGGATGTCGAGCCTCGATCCAGCGGTGAAACCCTTCAGATCGAACAGGATGCCGATCTGGTCATCCATCATCTGCCGGGCCACACGCTCCGACGACCAGTCGTGCACGGTGTGCCAGACCGTGGCGGCGTTGCGCACCCGGTGACCCAGTTCCGATCCGTCTTCGGCGCGGGTGGAGTAAAGGTAGAGCTCGAAGTGGTTCCGATCCAGATGCTCCAAGACCTCGGCCAGCAAGATGGTGGTGGCGTGGTGCTTGAAGTCGGCGGAGAGCATGCCCAGCCGGATCTTGCCTTGCACGCGGGGCACGGGCAGGTGCTCGCGTCCGGTGGCGCAGGGGTGGGGCCGGTTGACGGTGACCTCCGCCATCCAGCGCGAGAGCATCGGATCGTCGGCCAAGGTCAGCAGGCAGAAGGGCGACAGCAGCGTGGTGGCGTTGGGGCCCGCCTTGCGGAGTTCGGCAATGGCCACGCCCAGGCGTTCCAGGTCGGTGTCCAGCGCGGTCCAGTCGCAACTCCAGGCGGCGCAGTAGGCGGCGTACAGGGCGCTGCCCAGGTAGCGCGGGTCGGCGTCGACCAGCATGCGGTAGCAGGTGGCGGCTTCGTCGTGGCGGCGCAGCGCCAGCAGGCAGTGGCCGAGCTGCTGGGTCGCTTTGTCGCGAATATCGGGATCGTCGTGGATCCTGGCCATGGCCGCCAGGAACGACTGTGCGGCGCTGTCCATGTCGAGCAGGCCCTGATGGGCCAGACCGCGCAGCAGATGCCACTGTGCGTCGCGCTCGACATGCGGGGCGAGCATGTCCAGCGCCTGTATCACCTGTGCCATGTGGTGCTCGGAGCGCAGCAGGTCGGCCAGGTGATGGCAGGCCACCAGGCTGGTGGGGTCGAGTTGCAGGGCGCGCTGACCGTGCTCGATGGCGTTGTCGATCCGACCGAGGAGGTGCTCGCTGTGGGACAGGTTCAACCAATACAGGCCGTCTGCCGGAACTTGGGCCACGGCTTCCTGGAACGCCTGAATGGCCTGTGCGTGCTGGCCGCTCTTGGCGAGCTTTCGTCCTTTTTCCCATGCCGCGTGGCCGCGCTGAAGTTGCGCGGTGGTGGGCCGATATCCACGGGTCTTCGGGCGCTGCTGCGTAGCGGGCATGGTCGGAGGTGAGCGGGGGCACACGTTGTACGAGGGTGTGTCCACTCTAGGCATTCGCGCATCCGGTCAAGCTGCGAAAAATGATCGGGTTTGCGGCCTGTTTTGCTCTGGTCGATTGGGGTCCGCGACGCGGATGCAGCCCTAAAGAAGCTTCCGGAACGATCCGATAAGCCTCTCAACGGGTTGGTCAGCAAGCGACTCGTGGTCCGGTCAGCCGGCTCAAGGTGGAAGGGTTCCACCAGGTTGACGAGCACCGGGCAGCGTGAAGGCAGGGAAGGCCCTCTTCACGGTTTACGGCGCTCAAAGCCGGGTTTTCGGATAACACCCTTATTTAGGAGTCCATCATGGCAAGCATCAACACCAACGTGATCTCGATGACCGCGCAGCGCAACAGCACCGCGTCGCAGGCTTCGCTGTCCACCTCCATGCAGCGCCTGTCGTCGGGCTTGCGCATCAACGGCGCCAAGGATGACGCAGCCGGTCTGGGCATCGCCGAGCGCATGAATGCGCAGGTCAAGGGCATGAACGTGGCCATCCGCAATGCCAACGACGGCGTGTCGATGGCGCAGACGGCCGAAGGGGCCCTGGGCAAGGTCGGTGACATGCTGCAGCGCATGCGTGAACTGGCGGTGCAGTCGCGCAACGGCACCAACAACAGCAGCGACAAGGATTCGCTGAACCAGGAATACCAAGAACTGGCCAAGGAAATCGACCGGGTGGTGAAGGGCACGACCTTCAACGGCAAGGCGATTCTGGCCAGCGACGCGGCCACGACCGCCACGTTCCAGGTGGGCGCCAGCACGACGGCCAACGACACCATCAGCGTGAAGTTCACGGACATGTCGTCCGACAGCAACATGACGGCGGTGACCACGTCGGCTGCCACCAATTCGATCGGCAGCGATGCGGACTCGACGGAGCTGGCCACCGTGATCGGCAACCTGGACAAGGCGCTCGACAAGGTGAACTCGGAGCGCTCGGTGCTGGGTGCGACGCAGTCGCGCTTCGACGCGGTGATTTCCAACCTGCAGATCTCGGCGGAGAACCAGGCCGCGGCTCGCAGCCGCATCATGGATGCCGACTTCGCCACAGAGACGGCGAACCTGTCGCGGGCCCAGGTGCTGCAGCAGGCCGGCAACGCCATGGTGGCGCAGGCCAACCAGCTGCCGCAGCAGGTGCTGTCGTTGCTGCGCTGATCTCACTCGCGCAAGACGGGCCCCCGGGACCGTCCATTCGGCCCCCGATCTCGCTTTGCGATTTCGGGGCGCTGTTGTCAAAACTGTCGGGCAGTAGGCCCTCATTTCGGTTCATCGGGGGGTGGAGGCGAGGCTCAGAATTTGTGTCATGGAAGTCCGTTGTGCTTCCCACGCCTGCAGACCGGGCCATCGGTGTCGGCGCGTGCTCAAACTTTGAAGAGCCTAAGGAGTCCTCGACATGCCCCAGACCATCAATACCAATCTGGCCTCGCTCACGGCGCAGCGCAACCTGAATTCGTCCCAGTCCACGCTCTCCACGTCCATGCAGCGCCTGTCTTCCGGCCTGCGCGTGAACAGTGCCAAGGACGATGCGGCCGGTCTGGGCATCGCCGAGCGCATGAATGCGCAGGTCAAGGGCATGAACGTGGCCATCCGCAATGCCAACGACGGCGTGTCGATGGCGCAGACGGCCGAAGGGGCCCTGGGCAAGGTCGGTGACATGCTGCAGCGCATGCGTGAACTGGCGGTGCAGTCGCGCAACGGCACCAACAACAGCAGCGACAAGGATTCGCTGAACCAGGAATACCAGGAACTGGCCAAGGAAGTGGACCGTGTCATCAAGGGCACGACCTTCAACGGCAAGGCGATTCTGGCCAGCGACGCGGCCACGACGGCCACGTTCCAAGTGGGCGCCAGCACGACGGCCAACGACACGATCAGCGTGAAGTTCGCCGACATGTCGACCGATGCGAACATGACGGCGGTGACCACGACGGCCGCCACCAATTCGATCGGCAGCGATGCGGACTCGACGGAGCTGGCCACCGTGATCGGCAACCTGGACAAGGCGCTCGACAAGGTGAACTCGGAGCGCTCGGTGCTGGGTGCGACGCAGTCGCGCTTCGACGCGGTGATCTCCAACCTGCAGATCTCGGCGGAGAACCAGGCCGCGGCCCGCAGCCGCATCATGGACGCCGACTTTGCGGCGGAAACGGCCAGCCTGTCGCGGGCCCAGGTGCTGCAACAGGCGGGCAACGCGATGGTGGCACAGGCCAACCAGTTGCCGCAGAACGTGCTCAAGCTGCTGCAAGGTTGACGCTCCGGGCCTGCATGGCTCAAGAACAGGCACTTCTTTCCGATGAAGACAGCGTCCGGACGTCGAAAGGCATCCGGACGTTGCCCTTTTCAACGCCACCAGGGGATCAGCCATGGCGACCATTTCATCTGCGGGTCTGGGAAGCGGCCTGGACGTGACGTCCATCGTCAGTTCTTTGATGGCCATCGAGAAGCAGCCTCTGACCAAGCTTCAGACGGCGGCCACCAAGATCGAGACCAAGCTTTCTGCGTACGGGAAGGTGCAGAGCTATGCCTCCGCCTTGCGAGACGCTGCGGCGAAGTTGGCCAAGTCGTCCACCTGGGGATCGACGACGTCGACGTCGTCCGACGCCACGGTGGTATCGGCCAGCAGCAATTCCACGACCGCGCAGTCCGGGGCGTATTCGATTTCGGTTTCGGCCCTGGCCGCCAATCAGGCGGTGGCGAGCACGGCTTTCACGGACAAGACGGCCACGGTGGGAAGCGGATCACTGAGTATTCAGCTGGGGAGCTGGAATTCCGGATCAACCGCCTTCACGCCCAAATCCGGCAGCAGTGCGGTCAACGTGACGATTGCGGCCACGGACACCCTGTCCGACATCCGGGACAAGGTCAACAACGCCGGTGCCGGGGTGACGGCCACCATCGTGACCGATGCCAGCGGGGCTCGCCTGGTCATGCGCTCCAAGGAGACCGGTGAGGAAAACGGCTTCCGGATCCAGGCGACGGACGACGACGGGACCCATGCCAACGCTTCCGGCCTGTCGAGCCTGGCCTATGACCCGGTCGGGGGAACCACCGCCATGTCGCGAACCCAGGCGGCAGCCAATGCTCAGGCGACGGTCAACGGGCTGAGTGTCACGTCCGCCACCAACACGCTGACGGATGCGGTGGAGGGGGTCACGCTCAAACTCAACAAGGTCAGTGCCTCGCCGGTGGAGGTGTCGGTCGCCACCGATACGTCGGCCCTCAAGACCGCCGTGACGGATTTCACCAAGGCCTACAACGATCTGGCCAACTACCTGACCAGCCAGACCAAGTACGACAGCGCGTCCAAGACCGGTGCCACCTTTCAGGGCGATTCGGCCATGAACGCCCTGCGCTCGGGTCTCCGGTCCTTGGGGACGGGCAACGCGGGGACCTCCAGCACCCTGACCCGTCTGGCGGCCATCGGGCTCGATCCTCAGGCCGATGGTTCGCTCAAGACCGATTCGGCCAAGCTGGATGCCGCACTGGCGAACGTCGATGAGCTCAAGAAGATGTTTGTCTCCTCCGGAACCACCGACGGCATGGGCATCAAGTTTCGCCAGTGGGCGGACAACCTGCTGGGTGTGGATGGGGCCGTGACCACGCGCCAAACCAGCCTGCAGGGGCAAAAGAGTGCCAACACCAAGGCCCAGGATCGGTTCAACGAGCGCCTGACCACCATCGAGGCCCGCCTGAACAAGCAGTACAGCGCGCTCGACACCACCATGAGCAAGATGAATGGCCTGTCCAGCTACGTGTCCGCTCAGTTGACGGCCCTGTCCAACTCCAGCAGCTGATGCCTGCTGCCGCATCGACCCAGGCGCCTTCGGGCGCTTTTTTCAATCCCGCGCCGCTCTCGCATCTGCGGCAGATCAACCCCGGAACCCCGCCCCTGTTGATGGATTGCACGACTCAAGTCATCCCGTTGACCACCGATAACTTTCTCAACCCGATCAACTTTTTGCAGCACCAACATGTTCGCTCAACCGTTTGCCCGCGCCCAGAACGCTTCCGTGATGATGTCTGGTCTGTATCACCAGATCGGCGTCGAGACGGGCGTCAAGACGGCCAGCGCTCACCAGCTGGTGCAGATGCTCTATGACGGCCTGCTGGAAAGCCTGGCCCAGGCCCGCGGGGCCCTCGACAAGGGAGACATCGAGGCCAAGGGGCGCGCGATCACCAAGGCCGCGCGCATCGTGGATGAGGGTCTCAAGGCCGCGCTCAGCCCGGCGGGTGGTGAGCTGACGGCCAATCTGTCCAACCTGTACGGCTACATCACCCGTCGTCTGATGCAGGCCCACCTGCGCAATGACGTCAGTGCGCTCGAAGAATGTCAGCGCCTGGTGCAGCCGCTGCGTGATGCCTGGGTCGACATCCGCTCGCAGGTCCACGCCTGACCACAAGGAGCACGCTTCCATGCGACGCAGCCCTGCCATTCCCTCAGAGTCCCAACCCATGAACCACGCGCTCCTGCAGTACTACGAGGCCATCGAAACGGCCAGTCGTGAAATGCTCGAGGCGGCTCGCCTGGGCGACTGGGACCGGGTGGTCAAGCTCGAGGGCGCGTGTGCCGTGCTGATTTCCCAGCTCAAGCACGCCGCCGGCGAGATGGCCCTGGAGGGTGACGCCGTGAAGGCGAAGGCGCGCATCATGCAGCGCATCCTGCTCAACGATGCGGAGATCCGCCATCTGGCCGAGCCCTGGCTCGAGGACCTGGACCAGATGATGTCGGGTCACCCGCGCAACATCCTGCACTGAAGTTGGGAGTGTCGGCATGTCGGAAGTGAAGGCGCCGCCGGCCAAGGCCGCAGTCCAGCCGGTTCGAGGCCCGCAGGCCTCCGGGGAGCGGGTGACCGTTCCCGCCGAGGTTCGGGCGTTGCTGCGCCAGTTCGTGGAGGCCGACCTGCCGGTCACGCTCAAGGGGCGGGATTTTTCTCCCTACACCACCTCGCTGTGGGCCGAGGACGGCGCGCGCGAGGTGATTGTCTTTGCCGCCGACGGCTCGGACCCCCGTGTGAAGCAATTGGTCGATTCCACCAGCCCGGTGCAGGCGTTTGGTGACCTGGATGGCGTGAAGATCCAGTTCAGGGTGCGCAACCTGGTGCAGGTCCACGGTCTGGGCGCATCCGCCCTGAATGCGGCGTATCCCCACGAATTGATCCGCTTCCAGCGTCGGGGGGGGTACCGGGTGCAGCCTCTGGCATCGGCTCAGCCCACGGCGCGATTCCTGCTGCCGGGCCGCCTGGACGGCAAGGTGCGCATGCGTGTGCTGGATGTGAGCCACCACGGGGTGGCCCTGTTCTGGCCTGGGGCTGTGGCCCCGATCGGGCTTCACACCGTGCTGTCCGACGTGCAGCTGGAACTCGATGGTCAGACGCGTGTGCGCGTCCGGCTCAAGGCGGTGCGTCAGGACGCGGTGCCGGGCACCTCTCCGGGCTGGCGGGTCGGATTCGAGATCGGTGCCATCTCACCCGAGCACGAGCGCTCCTTGCAGCGCTACGTGGACTACACGCAGAAACGCCAGAGCCTGCTGTCCCTGTGAGGGGGCAGGTCAGACCTGCATGTTCATCACGTCGCTGTAGGCCTGCACCAAGCGGTTGCGCACCTGCAGCGCCGCCTGGAAGCCGATCTGGGATTTCTGCATGGCCACCATGGTCTGTTCGATGCTGACCGTGGGGTTGTCCATGGACACTTCGCGTTGCAGCCGGCTGGACGTGTTCTGGGCTTCGCTGACCGAGCGCAGGGCGTTGGAAAAGACCTGCGAAAACCCCCCCTGGACCTTGGCGCTGTCGGCGGTGCCTTCGATCCCCTCGGTGCTGGACAGGCCGGCTGCACGCGCGCTGTCCCGTACGCGCTGGGCCACTTGTGGCATGCCGGCACGGGTGGCGGCCTGAGTGAAGTCGAAGGGCTTGAGCTGAATGTTCACCGTGACCTCCGATCGAGGCTGGGCCATGAAGAGGACTGAATCGTAGGCCTCTGTCGGCAGTCCGATTGAAAGATGTAGGGCCGGTTGTGCGACTTGTTCCGCCCAAGGCCGGTGGGGCTTGTCCGAATAATTCGTCACCAACGGAACCTGGGTCGTCCAGGTGTCGTGAGTGCAACGGATTCCATGGACAACGCCGAACTTCAACCCCTGACCCCCAACACCGCCGCGGCCGACGAGAGTCAGCCCCAGGGCTTGTTGGCGCGGTTGAAGGCCCTTCCCCTGGCGCGCCAGCTCATGCTGGCGGGCGGTGTGCTGGCGCTGGTGGGGGTTCTGGCGGCGTCCCTGTTCATGTCGAGCCAGCCTGATTACAAGGTGTTGTTCGCGAACCTGTCGGACAAGGATGGCGGAGCCATCGTGGCGCAGCTGTCGCAAATGAACGTGCCTTACAAGTACACCGAGGGCGGCACGGCCATCCTCATCCCCGGCAATCAGGTGCACGATGTTCGCCTGAAGCTGGCGCAGGCGGGTCTGCCCAAGGGGTCGACCGTGGGCTTTGAGCTGATGGACAACGCCCGGTTCGGCACCACGCAATTTCAGGAGCGCCTGAACTTTCAGCGGGGCCTGGAGGGGGAACTGGTGCGTTCGATCACCGCTCTGGCGGCGGTCCAGAACGCCCGCGTGCACCTGGCGTTGCCCAATCAGAACGGCTTCTTCCGCGATCAGCAAAAGCCCAGTGCCTCTGTGCTGCTGACCTTGCATGCTGGCCGCACGCTGGACCGGGCCCAACTGGCGGGCATCGTGCACCTGGTGTCGTCGAGCGTGCCCGAAATGAATCCCAAGGCGGTGAGCATCCTGGACCAGACTGGCACGCTGCTGTCGAACCCGACGGATGGCACGGGTGGGGCGGCGGGCATGGACGCGCAGCAGCTTCAGTACGTCAACCAGATCGAGGCGCAGTACACCAAGCGGGTCCTCGACATTCTGGAGCCGGTGGTCGGGCGCGAAAACCTGCGCGCACAGGTCAGCACTGAAGTCGATTTTTCGCAGACCGACGCCACCTCCGAGGAGTTCCGACCCAACCAGGGGCGGGAGCCCGCGGCGGTGCGCAGCGCCCAGACGTCGGAATCCAATCAGCCAGGGGCGTTGTCGCCGACGGGGGTTCCGGGGGCCATGGCCAACCAGCCGCCGACACCGGCCAGCGCGCCCATCAACGGCGCAGCCCAGGCCATGGCGCCCGCAGGGGGCGGGGCCACAGGGGGCAACGGTCGACGTGATGCGGTCACCAACTATGAGGTGGACAAGACCGTCAAGGTCACCCGGGGCTCGACCGGCAACGTCAAGCGCCTGACGGTGGCGGTGGTGGTCAACCAGCGCACCGAGACGGACAAGAAGGGCAAGGCCCAGCCCAAGCCCTGGACCCCCGAAGAGCTGGAGAAGCTGACGGGCCTGGTGCAGGAGACCGTCGGTTTCAACAAGGACCGGGGCGATTCGGTGCGGGTGATCGATGCCCCGTTCCAGATCACGGAGACCCCGGTCGAAGAGGTGCCGCTGTGGAAGCAGCCGGAGGTGCTCGACACCTTGCGCACGCTGGCCATGCCGCTGGCGCTGGCGCTGGTGGCCGCAATCATCGTCTTTGGAGTGATCCGGCCGGTGCTGCGTGAGGCTCGGCCCAAGGAGCTGGTGCAGCGGGTGGAGGCGGTGGTCGACGACCCGCAGGAATTGCCCGGCCTGCCAGGAGGCGCGGCGGGTGCCGATGGCGAGGCCCTGCCGATGGAAGATCTGGCGCCGGCCTTGCCGCCGCCGGTGGATCGCACCGCGCAGGCCCGGCTGGAGTCCGCGCGCCAACTGGCCAAGGAAAACCCGGCCGCCGTGGCCAACATCCTGCGCGGCTGGGTCAACGGCAGCGCCTGAGCCCAAGGAATCGATATGGACGATCAAGGACTCGAAGACGCCGCCATCCTGCTCATGTCGTTGGGCGAGGAAGAGGCGGCCGAGGTGTTCAAGCACCTCACCCCCAAGGAAGTGCAGCGCCTGGGCGAAACCATCGCCAAGACCAAGACCGTGTCGAAGGAACGCTTCGACAACGTCATGGCCAAGTTCCAGACGCAGGCGTCCGAGCACAGCACCCTGGTCAACGACACCGACGAGTACGTCAAGAACGTGCTGCGCAAGGCGTTGGGTGATGAGAAAGCAAACCTGCTGATCGACCGCATCCTGCAAGGGGCGGACGTCACCGGCATCGAGAGCCTGAAGTGGATGGACGCGCAGTCCATCGCCGAGCTGCTGCGCAACGAGCACCCGCAGATCGTGGCCGCCATCCTCGTGCACCTGGAGTTCGACCAGGTCTCGGAAGTGCTCAAGCAGTTCACCGACCGCATGCGCAACGAGGTCATGATCCGCGTGGCCACGCTCGACGGCATCCAGCCCACGGCCCTCAAGGACCTCAACGAAGTCCTCTCGCGCGTGCTGGCCGGCGGGGACCGCATGCGCAAGGCGTCGCTGGGGGGCGCCAAGACGGCGGCCGAAATCATCAACATGATGGGGTCCGCAGTGGAGACCTCGGTGCTGGACTACATCCGCGAGTCCGACAACGAGCTGGCCCAGAAGATCATGGACAACATGTTCACGTTCGACGACGTGGTCAAGATCGACGACAAGGGCATCCAGGCCCTGCTCAAGGAAGTGCAGAGCGAGTCGCTGGTCATCGCGCTCAAGGGGGCCACGCCGGAAATGCGCGAGAAGGTCTTCAAGAACATGTCCAGCCGTGCGGCCGAGACGCTCAAGGAAGACCTGGAGTCGCGCGGCCCGGTGCGCGTGGCCGATGTCGAGAACGAGCAGAAGGAAATGCTGAAGGTCGTCCGCCGCCTGGCCGACGAAGGTCAGATCGTCCTGGGCGGAGGCGGCGATGACCAGTTCCTCTGACACGCCGCGCCGATCGAAGCTGCACGACCCGGTGTCGGGGCCGCAGACGCCCAACGCCGAGGCCAGCCGCAATGCGGCCTACGCCCGCTTCATTCCCCGTGAGGAACTCAACGGCTTTTCGGCCTGGAAATTGGGCTCCTTTGGGGACGATCCGGATCGCAAGCCCCAGGCCGCACCGACGCCTGAGGCCCAGCGCCGCACGGAAGAAGAGGCCCGGTTGCGGGCCGAGCGGGAAGCCGCCGAGGCGGTGGCGCGCGAGGTGCGGCAGCGCCAGGAGGCGGTTCAGTCCGCGCGCGACAGCGGCTACCAGGATGGCTATCGCGATGGATTGGCGGCCCTGGAGGCCTTCAAGCAAAGCCATGCCAGCCAGACCAGCGCGCAGGTGGCGGCCGTCGTGCAGACCTTGCATGCCCGTCTGGACGCGGTGGAGAAGGATCTGGCCCGTCGGGTGGCCGGCATCGCCCTGGATGTGGCGAGGCAGGTCGTGCGCGATGAATTGCAGCAAAACCCGGAGCACGTCGTGGCCGTGACGCAGGAGGCGCTCTCCGTGCTGCTGGTCTCGGCGCGGCACGTCACGGTGCGCCTTCACGGGGACGACCTCGCACTGGTCACCCCCGCCTGTGCGGAAACGCTGGCCGCGCGTGGGGCCCGCCTGGTGGCCGATCCGGAGATGGAGCGGGGCGGCTGCGAGGTCGAGTCCGACATCGGCACGGTCGACGCCCGGGTGTCGACCCGCTGGCGGCAGGCCACCGACGCGATGGGGCTTCCGTGCGAATGGCGGGAAACCCAACCTTCCGGGGATGAGGCATGAGCCTGACGCTGGAGCACTGGGATCGTTACCTGCATGATCTGCAGGATTTCGCCCGCGGGCCGGTGCCGTTGGCGGCGCATGGCACCCTGGTGCGTGTGGCCGGGCTGGTGCTGGAAGCCGCCGGGGTGCGTGTGCCGGTGGGCTCCCTGTGCGAGGTCCGGATGGAGGGGCAACCGCCCGTGCAAGCCGAGGTGGTTGGGTTTGCGGGGGACCGGGCCTTCCTGATGCCCACGGGTGAAGTGCATGGCCTGATGTCCGGGGCCCGGGTCGTGCCCTTGGGCACGCCCATCCACGCCCCGGAGTTGGGTCAACCCATGCATCCTTGGCGCCGGACCGAAGACCGTTCCCGTCATCTCCCGGTCGGTCCCGGCCTGCTCGGCCGTGTGGTGGATGCGGAAGGCAAGCCCCTGGACCGCCTGGGCCCGCTGCAGATGGTGCAGCCCCAGCCCCTGGCGCGCCGGCCCATCAACGCCATGGAACGGGATCCGGTGCGGGCGCCGCTGGACACGGGCGTGCGCGCCATCAACGCCTTGCTGACGGTCGGCCGGGGACAGCGTCTGGGACTGTTTGCCGGGACCGGCGTGGGCAAGTCGGTGCTGTTGGGCTGAATTTATAATCGTCGTACCGAGGAGCGTTGCAACCCCGGCGTTGGTGTCT